>JBHIAC010000025.1:0-29747 GCA_046758365.1 bacterium | reverse complement strand
AAATAGCATGTTATAATCGAAAAAGCCCCCTGTTCGGTCATCTTTTCAAACAAGAGCGGTGAAATTACGTGAATACCGCAAAAACCAAGAAGTTTAGTCTCCCCAATCGGGGGGCGCACTATTTCATTTATGTTCTGCTTCAGGGATTTCCAACCGCAAAGTTTTTCTTCTTCATCAAAAATTAAGTATCGGGAAGTTTCACGTTTATTCACGGCTAATGTTGCCAAGCCTCCATGCGATACATGATAGCGATACATTTTATTCAAATCAATATCACTGAGGATATCAACGTTGTGCACGAAAAACGATTTAGCATCATCAAAAAAGTAGCTAGTCTTTTTTATACCCCCACCAGTATCCAGAAGCTGCTCTTCGTAAGATAACTCGATTCGGATTCCAAAGTTGGCTTTGGCTTTGAGAAATTCCGCAATCTGGTTAGCAAAATGATGGACATTAATGATGACTTCGGTGACTCCGGCTGAGACGAGGCGTTTCAGGACAATTTCGAGTAGAGGGACCTGGTTAATTTCAACCAAGGCTTTCGGACGGGTGTTGGTACGGGGACGCAGACGGGTTCCAAGCCCGGCTGCAAGGATCATGGCTTTCATAGCTTTTGAAATTACTAAATAATTTACAACCGATTCTCACAAATTTACACTGGCTTCAACTAATTATCTTTTTCCGTGCAATTCTGAGGTAGAATAATTACAAAATCAATCTTCGTTCTTTTCTAAATCACGATGTGTTACCTCGACGTTCACTTGATATTTATCACCTAGATGCTTAGCAAGCAGATTGGCGCAATAGACCGAACGATGCTGACCACCTGTGCACCCAAATGCAACCGAAAGATGGCTAAAATTACGACCTTGATAATTTTCTACAACTTGGTTAATTAAGTCGCGAACACGGGTCATGAAGCTGTGCACTTCTTCCTTATTTTCGAGAAAAGAGATAACCTCTGGATCATTTCCCGTCTGATGAGTAAATTTTACAATTCGTCCAGGATTAGGTAGGGAACGGCAATCGAATATGAATCCACCCCCATGGCCGGTATCCTCTTTAGGCAGTCCTTGTTTATATGAAAAACTTTGAATACGTACCGTCAAAGGAAGCTCCACATTAGCAATTTCGCGCAAGCGTGTGGAACGTACGAGACCATGCAAAATATCCATAAGCGTTGGCAGTTTGACAGTCAATTCAGCCGTGCGAAGAACGAATTCAAGATTACGAATGGCATAGGGTACGCTCTGCAAGAATTGGGGCTTGCGTTCGTAAAATCCACGAAAACCATAGGCCCCCATGGCTTGCATGATTCGTATAAGCACGTAACCATAGTAATATTTGAGGAATTGCTGACAATCAATCGGCACACGCTCGGTTGCGGCATCCAGATAAGTTTTTAGCAACTTGTCTCTAAGGTCAAATGGAAGGTTGGCCTTGGCATCGAATAGCAGTGAAGCAATATCATACTGCAGAGCACCACGACGTCCACCCTGGTAGTCGATAAAATAAGGCTCACCTTCGCGAATCATGATGTTCCGTGATTGAAAGTCACGATAAAGAAAATAATCATGCTCTGCTTGCAACAGAAAGTTCGTGAAACGGTCAAAGTCGTCCTCGAGTTTTTGTTCATTGAATGGAATTTTGGCAAGCTTGAGAAAATAGTATTTAAAGTAATTCAAATCCCACATCATGGATTGGCGATCAAAACTGTGTCTGGGATAACAGATGTTATAATTCAACGTTTTCCCAACATTAATTTGAAATTCAGGTAGAATCCGCACTACTTTTTTGTAAATTTCCACAATTCCCGCAGGAAACTCTTCCCGGTCCCCTTGAGCCTGAACCAAAGCGTCAAACAATGTTAGATCTCCCAGATCCTCTTCCAAATAGATATCTGAGTCCAAATCCTCGACATAAATTTCAGGCACAGGCAATCCATGATTGTGAAAGTGCCGTGAAAATTCCAAAAATGCGATATTTTCGGCTCGAACCGCATATTCCACACCAATAACCGAACGATTCTCACTGAATAGTCGGTAGAGTTTTCGGTCTGAACCATCGGCCTTTATTGGTGTTATTTTGCTAACCTTTTCACCAAAGTGCAACTCAAACAGCTTTATAAGTTTTTGATTCATCAACTCTATAATTTAAATGTTAAAAAAGCAAAGTCAAGGGAAAAGTAAATCTTCTTTTTAATGTACCTATAAGTACAATTATGTACCAAATTACACAACACTACATTTAATTAATCTAACACGATTTTTTCTAACTATATAAAAATATTAACATTCTTTATTACTATAATTATTATAATTTTTTTGGCCCGTCTCTTGCATAAGGAAAAAGTGCAACTAAATTAATATCAAACTATTAATCAAAAATAGGAGGTAACAAAATGAAAAATACATGGTTTTCACTGTTTGTTTTAGTGTTTTTAGCAACATTTTTGTTAATTGGATGTGGTAAAAATCAATTGATCAGTCCAGATGAAGAGCTAGAAGGCGAGGAAGAGCTAAGTTTGGACAAAGAATTTGGCGGATTCGATACTAGCGATGAAGCAATTGGTTTTGGCGATCCCAATATGGTGGATGATTTTACTGAAGACGCTGATGTAGCAGATGCTTTTAGTGTAGAAGCTGAAACTATTGAAGCCCTTAATGCTGATACTGTAAAAGCATACTTTCTAAGAATCACCTGGGGACAACTTGAAGGAGATTCTACCGCAACAGAAGTAATTGATTGGAGCGGATCCGCTGAAATTAACAAAGGTACCCTGGTTCTATTAAAAACTATCCGATTTGAACGAAACGACTTCATCCATTTACCTCGTGAATCTCGACAAAAAATTGATTTTACCTCTTTCACCAAACCTCACTTTGATGGAATAACCATAGCCATCATTGATAATGACACTACCCAAGAAAATGTCGAGGGGACATTTACTCTAAATGCTGGAAGTTATTCAAAGGTTTTAGCCTTTAGTGAACTTGATTCCCTAGAACTTGTTGAGCCTGTTGGCACCGAGGGTAACGAAGTCTCCATTATCAGTCGTTCAAAAGAAATTGTTCCCTTTGCAGGTGGATTTTTGTCAGGTCGTTGGGTTAAAACTAGAGCAAACGGTGGTATTTTTAGAGGTCGCTGGATTAATAGTCTAGGAACCAATGCCGGACATTTACGTGGAATTTGGGGAATTAATCAACAAGGTGAGAAAGTATTCTTTGGCAAGTATATTAGTATGAACGGTGAGTTCCGTGGACTTTTAGCTGGAGAATGGGAATATACTCGGGATGAACATAGGGGTATTTTCCGAGGTCGCTGGGTAAATCGTGCTATCACTATCATCGGGACTTTAAAAGGACACTTTAAAACCGGGCGTCCCGGAGATGGGCGTGGTTTCTTTCATGGTCGCTGGCGAGTACGTAAAAACTTAAATAATTAATTAGACCCTTATATCCTCCTCTTACCCTCTTACTTTTAGTTCAACGTCGCCCAGAAATAATTCTGGGCGGCGTTTCTATTTCCAAAAATATTTACCATGATAAAAATGCGTGTTACAGATTCAATATAAAAAGGCAGGCAAAGCCAAGATTGCCACGATCCCGTAGATAGAATGAATATGAATAAAAATTGATCGCAATGTGAAAAGCGCTTTCATTTGAAATCGCCACGATAAGACTTTACACAGCAGAGAAATGCCTTTATATGAACAGGAACTTTTTGGGAATAGAAAGGCGAACTTCCTCCCAGTTTATAGGTCTGCTTCCTATTCGGAACAAGTGTCAATTCCAAGAACCGTTATGTCATCCCAATTGTGTTCTGGTTTGCTAAATTTCTTAACAGCAATTGTGAGATGATCCAGTATCTCCTTGCTGGGTTTTTCGCAGTTTTCCAATATTGTTTGCCTCAGCTTCTCGGAATCGAATTGCTCCTCATTCTCGTTTTCTGTCTCACTGAGGCCATCTGTATACAAGATAAGGCAGTCTCCTTTCCCAAATTGAATGGACATTTCTTCAGAGGGGTTGTATATTTCTTCACTTGTGATACCAAGCAAGAGACCATTTGCCGTGATACGTTCGAGCAGACGATTCTTTCTTCGCAAAAGATAGGGGTGCGGAATTCCGCCATTGGATATCCGACAGTAGCCATTTCTCGTATCAATGGTAACCACCATAGCCGCTACAAAAGTGTTTTTTGGCAGTCCATTGAAGAGTATTAAGTTCATACTTTTAAGAATCTCTCCGGGACTTGCTTCCTGATTCATAAACTTCGAGAATGCTGATTTCAAGAGAATGGTGCTCAGGGCTGCCTGAATGCCATGCCCGGTGACATCGGCAATTAAAACAGCTAATTGATCGTTAGCCAGCGGCAGCACATCATAAAAGTCTCCCCCAATTTCTAGCGCAGGTAAATACTTCGCTGTAAACGAAAATCTATTGGTTCTTGGTAAATCCTGAGGAAGCATGCTCTCCTGGACTTGACGAGCAAGCGCAAGTTCTTCTCGAAGTAAATCATTTCGATGGGACAAAGTTTCTCTCTCTAAAAGTACCTGGTCTAACTCTCGTATTTTCTCGTTTAAAATTTCTTTCAAATTTTTATTTACAATCCCATTACGAATGATTAGTTTGAGGCGTTCGTTATCCCAGGGTTTTTCGAGATATTGGAACAACCCAACCTCATTGATGGCTTTGATGGCATTCTCCTTATCAGCATATCCAGTAAGTAGAATACGGGTGACCTCCGGGTACATTTTTTTGACTTCCGAAAGAAATTGTAACCCATCCATATCTGGCATCAAAAAGTCCGAGATCACCAGATCTACTGGCAACTGTTTTAAGACTTTCAAAGCCTCAAGAGGAGATTGAAAGCTTAAGATGCGATAATTCGTTTCCAATTGAAGATATGCGGACAGAGTTTTGGTCACCATCTGCTCGTCATCTATAATCATAACGACAGGGAGTCGTTTGGGCTGTAAGACGTCTTGTAATTGTTCACTCATTTCTCATCAATCTAACAAAGATAGCTATGTCACTGAAGAAGTTGGCAAGGATATCTTGCGCAGCTATGGGGGGCCATCACTAATTCTCCAATCCTCAGTCCAGAAAAAAGGCTAGTAATATTGTATCCTCCGTAAGTAAGCTGGATTTAAATACTTCAATAAACAAGAAGTAGCCAGAGTAAGCACCTAGAAGCACTATAGTATTATCACACAAATCTTTGTTTTTTGTGCAAAAAAATTACTACCAAAATATGCTTCCAACGGATTAATAAACCCAACAGATATTTTTTTTAGCTTTTCTATCCGTTGGCTTTAGTTGAAATTCCTGGCTATTGCGTTAATTGAATTTCGGCTACGCTGCGCTAGGAGATAATCAGAAAGCTGGTTTCAAAGCCATTTTACAACCGGCAGTTTACTAAATTACTTTGGAAAAGTCAAGTGAAATTTATTATTTTTGGCCAACTGTGAAATAGTTTGCAGTAAACCCATTGCTTTGTTTTTATTAAAGTAATATCCAACAAATTGTTGATGACTACCTTTTGTTCTGGTGAGCTCGAATCCATTTTGTCGGAGTATTTTTTCAACATCTTTTGAGGTTAAGACAAGTAGTCTATGATGCATAGACTGCTTCATGTAAGATTAAATCTCCTTTGGCTGATTTCCGCAATTTATTTTTAAGATTATCAGCCTCAACTTCAAAATATTTTAACCACTCTTCAACAGGAGCAGGGCGAGGAATAAAATCTTTTTCATCTCCTGCTTCCGGTACATCTTCTAAATAAAGTTCTATTGCTTCTCTAATATTTTTTTTAGCTTCCGTAATCGTCTTACCCTGGCTAGAGACATGGACGAAAACCCCAAATTTGCAGAATTAACAACATCTAAGTTATTGTTTTTTTGATCGAATTTTTTCTAAAAATATACCTTCCGTCCACGTCTCTAGGCACATCTAACTCTAAGCAAATTGCTGAATAAAGATCTTCTTCCTTTTCAATTAAAACATGGAGATTATTTTCACTTAATTTCATATCTTCACCTCAGACAATTAATTAACACTAAAACTAGGTCGCACTGGTAAACCTAAACCCTTCTACTTTCATGGCTGGTACCACATAAACCGTTTCAGATTCATCATCGCTGGCACGCTCTGGGGATGTCATCTCTACTACGTTGTTTAGCATTTCGATGAGGCACTGGTTAAATCTTAAATTCTTAACCCCGTGTGTGATTTCTCCATTTTCGATGAGAAATGTTCCATCCCTTGTAGTCCCTGTGAGGACGATTCTCTGAGAATCTACCAATCGGATGTACCAAAATCTGGTAATCAGAATTCCCTTTTTTGTGGATTGAATCATGCCTCTAAGCGTGCTGGACCCTCCTTCCATCACTATATTAGAAGGAAAGGAACCATGGGTATTGGGAAGCGGTAAACCATGTCCAGTGGGTTCTTTACCGTGTCGTTTGGCCACAGCGCGGTCATATACTAAATTTTTAGCAACCCCATTTTCAATTAAAACAACTCGCTTTTTAGGGACCCCTTCATAATCAAAGGCTGCACCTTTTTGCAGGGGATGAAATACATCGTCAACCATAGTAATATTATCGCCAAAAATCTTGGTCCCTATTTTGCCTGTTAAAAAACTTCTTTTTTCTTCTACCCCTAATCCACTGAAACTGCTGACTCCTGTAACGTAATCAAATAATAGAAACGGGATTAAATTGGCCACAGCCTGTGGTTCCAAAATTACTGTATATTCGCCTGGTTGTATTTCTATTGGATTGACGCTTTTTATCGTATTTCGCAGGACATATTGAACTGCTTTAAGAGGGTCAAGTTCGCTAAGCTTAGGAGTTGTTTTAAATATGTAGCCAGAACTGTCTTCTCCAGTTGCTGTGATGCTAATTGAAGCGTCCGTTCCTGTATAGTAACAAAAATGTCCCTCTGAATTACCAAGAGCTAAAGTACTTTCTCCGGTTTCAAAAATTCCTGCTGCAGAAAGATTATTTTGTTTTACCTCATTTATCATGGATTTTACACTCTTGGCCCGAGTCAATGCGTCGCAGTTGGCAGTTTCAATAAAATGGTGACTTATTTTTTGGTAAGATTGGGGATTTAACATGGGTAAAAGATCTATTTCAGGCTGCATGAGGTAGGCAATATTCAATGCATTATCCACGGCATTTTTTAACGATTCATCATCTAAGCGGTTCGTGGTAAAACGCCCCATTTTGTTGTCCACCACCACGCGAATAGACATCACGTTCTCGGTCTCCGAAACATTTTGGTGAATGATATTGTTGGCAAATCGTGTAAGAGCATTTTGACTACTTTGAATCAAACATTCAGTCTCATTCGCTTTGCTGAAATGGACAACTTTTTCAATTATTTCTTTACATTGAGTTTCATAGAGCATTTAAATCACCTGAAGCGATGAGAATTTGGATAACAAAGACAGGCAGAAATTGAGGTTTAAAAACTGAGTTTTCAAATTCTTTGTGACATAAGTTCAATATTCTTAGTGATCTTTGTGGTAGAATTTAGGAATAATTCAGGTTAAGTAATTTCAAATGAGGTTATTTGCAAATTTACGATATTGACTCTTTGCCCGCCAACAATAAAAACCTACATGCATAAAAGCAATTTACACATCAGCCATCAAGGCGTTAGCCGCAAACTCGAGGGCTGCTTGAATCCCCTCGCTGTTCAGACGAGGATGAGCTTCGAGTATCTGATCAATAGTATCACCAGTAGCAAGCTTTTCCAAAATAAGCTCAACAGTAACTCGCGTACCAGCAATAACCGGTTTACCCATCATCACTCTCGGATCGGATATGATGAGTTTTTTGCATTTTACTCTCCGAATAATATGGTATGTAGCTTGAATTTTGAATAAATATAAAACATTTTTTTATTTTACACAAGGAATTTTAAAAAACTGAATTAAAACTTGCAATGAGTGAAAATTGTTTTTATATTATATTACCGTTAGGGGTGTCCCGTTTATATAATTAAACCTGGGGCTGAGATTACACCTTTGAACCTGATCTGGTTCAAACCTGCGAAGGGAAACGGTCTCTATATCTAATATGTAATATTTAATATATTAGGCCGCTTTTTCCCAAAGCGGTTTTTTATTTATGAATATAAACAAGAAATGTACAGCGAAATAAATTACAGAATTTATAGTAACCTGCAATCTACCCAAGCTAATACGGCTATATTTATTAAAACGAATTTTTCAAAAATAACAGTCCGAAGCTTCCAGCTCATACTCAAATGCATGATGCAAAGAAATAATATTAAATAAAGAGTTCGTTAATATGGTTGTAAATATAAACGGGAAACAATATCGCTTTGATAAAAGTTTGACCATTGAAGAAGTTCTAAAAGAGTTGAATGTCCAACAGACTCAAGGTATTGCTGTTGCACTTAATGATACCGTAGTTTCAAAAAGCCATTTTTCCGAACTTAATATAAAAAATGGAGATAGGCTGGAAATCATTCATGCAGTGGCCGGGGGATAATTAAATTATTTTTGATGCGTTTCTCTACAAAAATCTACAAAAAATCTTTTATGAAACATAGCCAATGAGGTAAAAACCATGTCAGAAGGTTTAACTTTAGGTGGCCAAAAATACAGTTCTCGTTTGATTTTAGGCACCGGGAAATACCCTGATTTTCAAAGCATGGCAAAAGCTCTTGAAGTCAGCGGAACACAATTAGTCACCGTAGCCATTCGAAGAATTAATTTAGGCGACACTTCTGGTGAGTCCTTACTGGACTACATCGATAGAAATAAATATGATCTCTTGCCGAATACCGCAGGATGTTACTCTGCCAAAGAGGCCATTTTGACTTGTGAATTAGCTCGCGAAGCTTTGGGTATGGATATGGTGAAATTAGAGGTCATTGGCGATGAGACAACCCTATTTCCAGATAACGAAGCTTTACTTGAAGCGGCCAAGGAATTAGTAAAACAAGGCTTCACGGTTCTACCTTACACCAATGATGATGTAATTGTTTGTAAAAAATTAGAGGAGATTGGATGTGCGGCCGTGATGCCACTGGGTGCCCCTATAGGTTCAGGATTAGGAATTCGCAATCCGTACAACATCAAGATAATTTTGGAGCAAATTAATATTCCAGTGATTGTTGATGCAGGTGTAGGTACCGCCTCGGATGCCGCCATTGCCATGGAATTAGGATGCGATGGAGTGCTAATGAACACAGGTATTGCTGGCGCCAAAGACCCTATTAAAATGGCCAAGGCCATGCGGAAAGCGGTTGAAGCTGGTCGTCTGGCCTTTGAAGCCGGACGCATTGAAAAGAAACTTTATGCCACGGCTTCAAGTCCTCTGGAAGGCGTCATTGGTTCAAATATCTGATTGCTGATTTCCTATTGTATGCCTCATGGGTATGGAAAGCTATTCCAGAAAGTTGGGAGTTTCTGTCGTTTACTCATAAATAGTTGCTCGATTCGGATAAAGGCATGATATTACTTATTGGATGAAATTGTTTTCTATTTTAAAAAGGCAAAATGAAAGATCAAGACAAAACCAAAGAACAACTCATAAATGATTTGAAAATATTACGCAAGAAGGTAGCTGAGCTCATAGAAGTAAATAAAAGGACCAAACCTAATGAGGTTACTTTGCGGGAAAACGAGGTAAGGTTTCAAAGATTTTCTGAAGCCGCTTTCGAAGGAATTGCTGTTCATGAAAAGGGTAAAATAATAGATGCCAACCTTACCTATGCTAAGCTGTTTGGACATGAACTTTCTGAAGTTATTGGAAAAAACGTAACGGAATTTATACCGCCAGAAGGTCGTGAAATTGTATTAAAAAATATTCTTTCAGGATATGAAAAACCTTATGAAGGGGTAGGGATTAAAATAGACGGCGCGATTTTTCCAATTGAAATTTGCGGCAAAGCCATTGCTTATAAAGGACGTATAGCCAGTGTAATAGCAATAAGAGACATCACCGAGCAAAAGCGTGTGGAGGAAGCACTGCGGAATAGTGAAGAACGCTTTCGGGATCTCTTCGATAATGCTCCAGACATCTACATCATTTTAGACCCTCAAGGCACTGTTTTGGATTTTAACCAGAGAGGTCTTAATAAATTAGGGTATCAGGTTAAGGAAATCATTGGAAAGCCCATTACCGATTTTAAGCATCCAGAGGATATTGCAAAAGTCGAGGCCGTAATAACCAATATTCACAAAAGCGGAACGCCCCCAAAAAACATTGAAGTTCGTTTTATCCATAAAAATGGAGATGCTCTTTGGGTAAGCAATGAATTTTCACTATTGAAATCAGAAGAGGGAGAACTTAAGGCCATTCGAGTGGTGTGTCGCGACATTACTGAAAATAAACGTTTACAAAGAGAGTTGGCGCGGGCCCAACGATTAGAAACTGCGGGACGGGTAGCAAGTCAGATTGCTCATGATCTGAACAATCTTTTGGCTCCTTTAACTGCTTACCCCACTTTGATACGTGAAGACCTGCCATCAAATCATCCTGTTTTGGAGTTGGTGGTAGAAATGGAATCAGCCGCTAATAAAATCGCTGAAATAAACCAACAGCTTTTAGCCTTAGGAAGAAGGGGCCACTACACCATGGAACTTATAGATTTAAATGATTTGGTTCAAAAAGTGATTTTGTCTCAGCACTTGCCAAATGAAATAGTGCTCCGTGAGGAACTTGCCTCAGATCTGCTTTTAATTAAAGGAGGAGTCGCTCAACTAACCAGAGCCTTGACCAATCTGATAAACAATGCCAAAGAGGCTATGCAAGATATGGGGAATTTAATGTTCAAAACTGAAAATGTGTATTTGGATAAGCCTCTAAGGGGGTATCAAACCATTGAACGAGGGGAATACGTTAAGCTCAACATTTCCGATACCGGAACTGGAATTGCCCCTGAAATTCTGGACAAAATATTTGATCCATTTTTCACCACTAAAAAAATGGACCGTATGAGAGGTTCTGGACTCGGTTTGAGTGTTGTCCATGGTATCATGGAAGACATCAATGGCTATATAACCGTAGAGAGTACTTTAGGTCAAGGTACCACGTTCTCGCTCTATTTCCCCGTAAGCAGAGGAGTGGAAAGCGAAATACCAGAATTTTTTGAAAAATCTAAAGGTGGTAACGAAAGGATATTGGTTGTTGATGATGATCCAGTCCAGAGAAGAGTGGCCAGCCAAATCCTTGAACGTATGGGGTATGAAGTTAACACGGTGTCAAGCGGAGAGCAAGCGGTTAATTATGTGAAGAAGCATCCTCAAGATTTATTGCTGTTAGATATGGTGATGAATGGCATTGATGGCGCTGAAACATTGCGGCGAATTTTGGAATTTCAACCAGAACAGAAGGCTATTATTTTTTCCGGTTATGCCATGTCCCAGCGAGTACAAGAAGCGCTACGACTGGGTGCCGGAACGTTTGTTTCCAAACCGGTCACGCTGAACGCATTAGCTTCCGCTGTTCGTTCAGAGCTGGATAAAAATAGAAAAAAATAGTGTAAAAATTAGACAAAATTTCAGTGAGTTGAAAATTTGAAGAATCAAAGTGACCAAGGGGCATACCAAATCTTGATCGATCTCACATCAGAAGCTTTGATCAAAATTGGGGCACTTGGGAATATTTATTTCCCAGCCGGCTGTTATGTTTATACTGGCAGTGCCCTGCATGGTCTTTCAGCAAGAGTTGCACGCCATTTAAGAGCTGAAAAATCTTTACATTGGCACATCGATTATTTATTGACTTATGAATTTTCTCGAATAATTCAAATACACCTGTTTCCATCTCAGTTAAGACTCGAATGTCAATTGAATCAAACCATGAGAAAAAAATTAAGTGCTCAGCCTTTTGCCCCAGGCTTTGGAGCCAGCGACTGTACCAATGGTTGCATAAGCCATATAAGTTATCTTGGCAAAAAAAGCCTTAGTAATAAAACTCCAATTAAAATTTAAAAATGTCTAAATTGAACTTTCGACTTTATCTAATCACCGACCGACACCTATGCAAAGGTCGTCAACTTACCCAGGTTATTGATGAAGCTTGTACGGCGGGTGTTAAGGCTGTCCAATTAAGAGAAAAAGATCTGTCACCCTTGTCTCAATACCAATTAGCTAAAAATATCAAGCAAGTTTGTCAATCGACTCACACCATGTTGTTTATAAACGACCGAGCTGATATTGCCCAGGCGGTAGAGGCTGATGGCGTTCAATTAACATCGCAAAGTCTACCTATAGAAGCTGTACAAAAGTGTTTTACCCAATCCAAGCTCATCGGAGTTTCCACACACTCTTTAGAAGAAGCTCAACGGGCCGAAAAATCTGGGACTGACTTTATGTTATTTGGCCCGATTTTCGAGACACCATCTAAAACCGCCATTGGCAAACCCCAAGGCTTAGCTAAATTAAACCAATTAACCAAATTTGTGAATGTGCCGGTTTTCGCAGTCGGCGGTATAAATTCAGAACGTGCAAAACAATGTATGGATAATGGGGCTGCTGGCGTAGCAGTAATATCATCCATTATGAGCTCACCTAACCCTAAACGAATTATAAAGACTTATGAACATGTCTTAGGAAGTTTGTGATTTTTCTATTTTCTGCAAAATTAGGCTTTCTCATGTAATTAGAATTGAAATGAAAAATGAAGAATGATTTAACTTAACAAGAAGAAGGAAAATAAATGGAATTACAATCACCACATTACAAGCATTTCACGGAAGATTTTATAAAAATTGCAAAACAATACAGTCTCGATCCCAATAAGTTAAAAGTTGAATTTTATACCCCTAACTGCCAAGCTATTTTGATAGAACAGGTAAATGGTCATGCTTTTAAAATTCATATTAATTTAGAAGAAAATAGAATAATCTCTATCAAAAGACTCACCAAATCCACAAACGAGGAAGCGGACAATCTTAAAGAAAAGTACAGAAAATATATGAAATGATTATGTTAATAATTAAGAGAAAATTGCAGTAGTAACCGATGATTATTTTGATTTAGGCTCTCCTGGTGTCGTAGATTTTTTGATTGGATGAAGTTGTAAATGGCACTCAAAAAAATGTCCCGACGAATCTGCCACTGCACCAAAATACCATAAAATCGGTTTCGCTCTACCACACCATCAAGAAAATGAATTTTACCATCAGCCGGTGGTGTACCCCGATTAATATCATTATCTCCTCGTCTTCTTTGTTCCCAAAAGATACCAAATCTCAAATTTCTATGAGGTTGGTGCGAGATTTCGAAATACCAGTCATCCGCATTAGGCCCGAGCCAGTGTCCAATAATATTGTTATAATTAGTATAGGTATTTATGGAGATACGATGAGTATAGACAAAGGGTTGGATTCTTAATAACTCAAAACGTAAATCGGTGTTTTTTACACCAAAAGGATCAATCCAGTATCCTCCAACTAAGACCGCCCATTTATTCCCATAATTATTGAAGAGGTTTTTGTGGAAACTAAAATCATCCAAAAAAATCTCGCTGTAGAATTTTATTCTTTTTTTCATGAAAATTGTAAAATCGAAACTAATCGTGTTATTATCTTTATCTCCAAGGTGACGTTCGGCCACATTGATAGGGATAAAGGGATTTACATAAAGAAATTCTATGCTGCGGTTGCCGTAAACCACCGTTTCAGATATGGCAAATTGAAAATTTCTAAATGGGCGGACTTCAATTCGACGACCTGCTAAATATTTGGTACTGTCCGAGTTTAAAAATGCATGGAAAGACTCAAACTTAAATTTTTTATAACGAAAATCGAATTTAAATAGGTCATAAACATCCGAATTTCGAGATAATGAAAAGTTTCCTCGAATGCCTGGCCCCCATTCAACTAAATCACGACCTCCTTCAATATCTAGCCAGGGGAGCCGTGCCACAGCATAACCAATGGCTTTGTCGGTAATAGCAACGTCACCACCTTCTAAAGTAATTGGCAAACTAAGAGAAGGATTGAATACATTACCAGATAAACTGTCCGTATCGCCTGAAAAGAAAGTTCTTTCTTCAGCAAAAATAGCTAAACTTTTTTTAAGGTCTACCCGAAGGGCAAAACCAAGAAAACTCATGGATTTTGGTATTGAAGAATCAACTTCTTTTCTGGATTCAAATTTATTTTGATGCCCCAGTAAACCATCCCCGCGAACTATAATTTCTTCATTACGCCAGGTTAATAAATGTGGCTCATATTCTTTTTTTCTAATGTCTATACTATTGTGAGAACTATTAAGCTCCTCGTAAAATTCCCCTTTGAGCTGTTCAAAAAGTCCCCATTCTACCGAAGACAGTAAAGAGGGATTCTTCTGGACATTTTTATTAATTTGTAAAATGATTTCAGCAATAGCTTCCCGGGAATAAGGGCGGGTGTCAAAATCCTCGCTGATATATAGTCCTTTGGTTTCAAGCCTATCGAGAAATGTGTAAGCCCAGTGGTCTAAAGGTAGGTTTTGAGATTGAGACCATAGCAATGATGGAACAAGTACAATTACTGCCATTATCCAAAGGGCAATGGCATTTAATTGTACGGGTCTATTCAATAATGATGGTAAAATCACTTGCCCGAACAATCTCCTCCAAAAATCCATCATAAAACTTTTCCCGATACTCATCTGATTCAATTAAGTGCTGTGTCACAGTACCCTTATCGCGCTCTATGAGGTATTTCAATTCTTTTAAATTATCTGACCAACGAAAACCATTAAAAAACTCGGCCCCAGAAAATTGGGTTTTGTAGAGAGCATTACGAGAATAGCAAGTACCCAAATAAATGTGGTCACATTGTAATTGAGCGAAATAATCTACCGCCGAGGTCATCATGTACATGCCCAAGTTTCTGGAATAATAATTGAGATCGTAAAAAGCGTAATAGTAGTAAGCTAATGTTTCACGCTCAAGATAGAGGGTAGCTATAGCCACTTCTTGGTTGATTTCACTATCTATAAAAATCAAAAGATGTGAAACGATTCTTGAATTAAACAGAGAATCCAGCCGTTGGTCTGTCATAACATCTTTACCAAATTTTATATCTGCATAATTTTTACAAAAATCCCGCCATCGTGGTGAGTAGTCAAATTGAGAGCGTGGAATTAATTTATACTCGATGCCGTCACACTTTCGCATAATACGTCTATTTTCTGAAGTACGGCTGAATTTTTTTAAATTAACTCGCACATGACGACACATGTAGAATTGATCAAATTCACGAGAAGCGGGTAAAAATCCTCTGGCAAAGATCATGGCCGGCGTTTCATTGGGTTCAGGAATGGCCCAAATGGCGTAGGGAAAAATATAATTAGCATAATCTGATTTGTATTCAGAAAATAATAGCTTCATAATAATTAATATTTGATTGATAATTCTATGACAATTTTCCCCTTTTTTATTTTTCAGTGTAATTCGGTGATTATCCGTTGCAAGTTTATTTTAACCTGAATTGAGCGATTTTACCTTGCATAGTTTCCTAAACGAGTTTCGGCAAGATCAGTGTTGGGTGTTCACGCTTTAGCGTGATGTCCCCCCCCTGCAAGCTGAAGCTTGAACACCGTCCGCTCCCCCAATATAAAATCACTCAATTCAGGTTTAAATAAATTCTTGGCAATCGCCAACTCCAAGAATTTAAAATATCATAGGAAACACTGCCTTTTAATTGAGCAATATCATGAACGCTTATTTCTTCCTGACCTTGGTGTCCCATGAGCACAACTTCATCCCACACGCAAGTTTTGGGAATCTCAGTAATATCCACCATCATCGCATCCATGGCAATGCCGCCGATGATGGGGGCTCGTTTTCCATGAATAAGCACTTCCCCTTTGTTTCTAACGCGTGGGTAACCGTCTCCATAACCGAGAGGTATAACGGCAATTCTCCGTGGCGTTGATGCACGATAGCGCATCCCATAACCAACGACATCCCCAACTTCCAAGTCACGAATTGCGGCCACTTTAGCTTTTACCGACATCACAGGTTGCAATTCAGCAATTCTTCTGCAAACCTGTGAAGGATATACGCCTAAGGGTAAAATACCAATTCGAATTAGATCAAAATGTGCTTGTGGAAGGTCCAGATACCCGCCACTGTTGCATATATGACGATATTTTACTCTAATACCTCGCTTATTCATACTATTTAGAACTTGGTGGAAGCGATCTATTTGGAGCTTAGCAAAAGATTTATCTGACTCATCGGACATGGCAAAATGACTCATAACCCCTTCAAGGATCGGATTATCCAATTTGGCAATGGCTTCAATAACCGGCAGCGCCTCTGTCCAGCGTACGCCATAACGACTCAAGCCCGTATCCACTTCGATATGCACCAGAGCCATTTCCCCTGCCGCCTTTACCATAGCTGAATATTTCTCAGCTTTTGATAAATCATTCACAAAGCAGGTGATATTCCGCTCTATGCAAACCTTTAATTCTTCTTCATGTCGCTCTCCAAAGAGCAAAATAGGGGCCGTAATACCGTTTTGTCGCAACTCAAGGGCTTCATCAATTGTAGCAACTGCTAAATACACTGCCCCTGATTGAAGAGCCACTTTTGCTACCTGAACTGCGCCATGACCATAAGCCTGGTCCTTAACCACTGAAACAATTGGTAAATTAGCAGGCTTGTCATTATTTATAATTTGAAAATTACGCCGCAATTGCGCCAGATTAATTTCAACCCAGGCGGTTCGTAATGGGTGTTTACCTTGGGACTTATACAATTACACTCCTAAAAAAAGAAACTTTATTCGTCTAAGATGTTATTTTAATAATCATTACGCTTCGCTGTCATTAGCCATTTATTGTCACTATTTGTTTTTTTAATTATCATAAAACCTACTATATCGCTAACCTCAAAGTCACTCTACATAAAATGACCAATGACTCAATGACATTATTAGTAAATTGTGGTTCGAGCTATATAATAGGATTAATATTCTGCTATTACTGTTAATTTGAATATATTAATCTCTTCCCGGCGGCCAGAGACTTTGTCCAATGTCCGTTCTGTAATAGCTACTTAAACAACGAATTTTTCGGATATTTTCATACGCTTTGTTTAAAACCTCTTCCAGTGAAGGTCCAATGGCAACTACATCGGCAATGCGGTGGCCGGTGGTGTATAAATGACCTTTAGAATCTGCAGCCACCTCATTCCACCAGACATCACAATCTAAGTCTTCTAAAACTTGTATCGGTAATCGAGGCCCATCAACTTGGATAAAGGGATAACCATAACCAGCCAGAGTAAGGGAACAACCAAAATTTAAATTATTTTTAAATCGGACAGGTACATTTTGGTTGCGCACTACACACCACAAAACTTCCAATGGATTTTCCAACATCTGTAAAATCATAGGGCCAGAAGTGACACCAATGCGGACATTGTATTCGAGTACAAACCATTGGCCTTCATGGTGAATGGCCGTAACCTGTACCGGACCTTGAAATCCTACCTCTCTAAACCAGGGTAATAGTGGATGGAGCAGTTCTTTCGCTAACTTATATTTATCCTCCTGATCTCTTTCCACCAAACCTCCAAGGGGGGCGCCCGCCAGAATCCCCATGTTCCCATTAAATGAGCGTTTATATTCTTGATTGGTAACCAAAGAATATATTTCTCCACCACTCACCATAGCGATATGGCCAGCTTCACGATGTCCCATATACTCTTGTAAAAATATGCCTTCAGCATAATCAATACGCTCCAACCAACTACGGGTATCTTTAACTGTTTCACATAAGATCGTATGGATTGGACTGGTTGGTGAGCAAAATGGGTTTTTAATAACGTATCCTCGAGGATTGGAATTGAGAATATTTTCCGCTTCTAAACGATTTTTAGCTACATAGGAATTAGGAAATGGAATGTCAAATTTTTGACACAACTTTCGTGCAAAATCTCGATCCCTCTCCAACTTCATTCCTTCCCCAATTGGAGAAAAAATAGGAATATCAAGTGAAAGAAATTCATCGGCCCAATCCGCTAATATCCAATCAATAGACATCGGGATAACAAAATCGATTTCTTTTTCTCTCAAAAGCTTGCAGGGGTTAGGATAAACTTCAGCTAAAAAAGTTTCACCTTCCAAAGAAGGGCTGTAATGGGCATAATCACGAATAAGATATGTACAAACCTGAGCGCCGTTCTGTTTTAACACATGCAACACGCCCTGAGTAAAAGCCCCTACTCCAAATGCCATGACCCGTAAAGGATTAATTGTTGAAAAATTGCTAGATATCATGAATATTACCTTAAGTTATTCAGTTAAGTAAATTACTCAATCGAACCGTGAAGCCGGAAAAAATAATTATTTCGATTATATTGGTTTTAATTAATGAAGAATTCAATTAGGTTATAGACTTGGTCAGATGGTAATATATTGGAAACACTCCTCGTTTAAACAAAATCTATAACTCGGCTGTGAATCCGCCCACAAAATTGCGAATTTCTTCAAGGCTGTGGTCCCGTAAGGTATAATTGTAATTCTGAATATTATTCACACCAACAAACAAAGTAAATTGGTTCAGGTAAAAAAAGATTCTGCTATCGAAGACTCTTTGTGGAACCAACTGGTGGATACCCGGAAGACTGTACCTTTCTTGGGCACTGGCATATTTAAAATCAAGCTGTAATTCAATATTCCCGAACCGTAAAGACGGAGCAATGAAGGAGACAAATTTTTGGCGGTACCGCAGCAATTCATCAAGTCCCAAGTCTTTTGGGTTCATATACAAAAAATTGGCCTTCAATCCCAAGCGATTGTTCCACCATCGACCATTCATGACAAATTCAATCCCTGGTATCCTCGCTTTCTTGATGTTTATAAACTTGACATCCCCGGAAAATTGTGGTTCTGCTTCGATCAAATCATCCACATTGGTATAAAATCCATTCACTTCAATAAACCAAGTGGGAGTTAATTTGTGTCTGAACCCAACTTCATAGGTCCAGGATTCTTCAGGTCGTAGAGTTGGATTAGATAGAAATTTAAACCCCGGGCCATCAAATTCCAGGAACAATTGCGCAACAATGGGAAATTTAAATCCATTTGATATAGAGCCACGTAAGGTAGTATTTTTAAATGGATGATAGTTAAGCCCCACTTTAGGACTAAAATGATCGTACAGTCTTGGATCACCTAAAGCAGCATTTGGATCGCTGTAGATTTCGTAGCGGTCATAACGGCCACCCAACGTTAGGTTGAAATTTCGAAGAAACTTCCAATCCAGTTGGATATATGGGGCGCCCAGAATGGCGTCCCTCTGACCATACAATGTCGAATCCGATCTAACCTTGTCAAATTTAAATTCAGAGCCATAGACAATAGAGAGGGAATGAAAGGGGATGAAATTCCCTTGTATCACCCCACCCAACCCTAAGGCTGGTGAAAACTCTGCAAAACGGCTGAATTGCGTCCCTAATAGGAATCGATTAAAATAAGTCCGAAATTCCAAGGTTGCTTTTGAAGAAATAGGCAAAGTATATTTACCAAACAAGGTGACGCCATTTTGAGTTTGGCGTTTATCTTCTTCGCCCTCCGGCACCAGAAGCGCTTCATCCTGGTCTTTCCAAGACACAAATACACCAGATTCGTCATGCATGTAATTTCCAAACAAGGTTAGTTTGGAACCATTAATAAAACTGTAAATTAATTTAGCAGAAAGATTGTATCTTTCATAATCACCATTTTGAACAAAGCCATCGGATACACTGCGGCCGGCTGAAATTCTCAAACCAAGATTGCCAATTTGTCGACTGTGGGTGATATCTTGTCGATTAAAGTCAAGTAACTGATCTGAAAAAATCCATTGCTTTTCATGGGGATTATCATAGGAGCCTATTACAGTTCTTATGTAAGTTCGTCTTCTAGGAGTGGGACCCCGTGTAATAAAATTAATGACACCTCCCATGGCTGAAGAGCCGTATAGCGCCGATCCAGCTCCGCGCACAACTTCAGCTCTTTCAACATCTGCCGGAGAGATCATAAACCAGTTCACTGCCCCAAAATCACTGTTCATGACCGGGACATCGTCTATCAATACCAAAACCCGGCTGCCCACTCCAAAGGTGTAGCCGTCGGAGCCGCGAATGTTGACATTTTGTTGAATGATTTGAACCCCGGCAGCGGTTTCCAAAGCATCCTCTATACGAATAGGGTTGCGATAAAGTATTTCTTTTGCCGTGAGAACTTCAACAGTGGCTGGGCTATTTTCAGCTTCTTGCTGCCATTTACTGGCCGTCACTACAATCGGGTCAATCTCAATCGGGGTCTCTACTAATCTTACCATCACAAACGCGGTATCCCCTACACTTACCTTCACATTAGGAACATATTTAGTGCGGTAACCAATCATTGAAACTCGAAACGTATAGTTGCCATACGGCACGCGTTTAATCATAAATGCGCCATGTACGTTTGTACTCGCACCTAGTACAGTGTTTTCAATTTGGACATTGGCTCCCGGTAGTCCTTCATTGGTATTTGCGTCCAGAACCCGCCCCACAACGAGGCCTTGTGCAAAAACGGAAGACGCTGCAAAGAATATAGACAGAAATACAAATAAGAAATCAATCCTCAGGCCGTCAATTGATAATTTTATTTTCATGAAATCTCCTTAATTATCGATGTTCTCAAAACCCGCCATCCATACCAGTGGTTTTTTATTTTGTTAAAATTCGCATTCCAAGCAGGTCGCAAAATCTGCTATGATATCAATCCCACTGACGGTCTCATTTTCCTCTATTGAAAATTTTCCCGGCTGTTCTGGCAAATTGGGATCACGATAAAATCCTAAAACTTGTATTCTTTCAATCACCTCAAGAATTGCACCCTCCGGTATCCAAAACAAAGCCACTAGTTTAACGTCCGCGGAACTTACTCTCAACCGATAATCAAATTGTTCTACCCTGATGGGAAATTGTTCAAAAACTAAAAGCTTATCGAAATCTTCTGCCGAGAAAGGATTTTCACTATTCATATCTTCTAAAGAAAAATTATTTTCAATAAAACCACCCGGTATCTCGTTAAATGCACCAATAGCCACAATGCCGGTATTCCTCGGCCATTCCTCAGGAAGAACTGGTACACTTTCGTTTACATAGGTGATCCTACCTTCAATTTTAGCGTTTCGGATCACCTTTGAAAAATCAATATCGATGTCGATATCTTCAGCGATCGAATCTTCTTCACCAATAGATATAGGAATTGGTTCGTTTCCAAGGAGGTCTCCATATAGACCGATGATATCAGTAGGGCTAAATGATTCGTTCTTTTCTTTCCAAATAGCAAAGACGGCGGCATACGCGCCCATTGGCACCAGTAAATCGAATGGCACGCTTTGGGTGGTAACATTCGTATCTATTTTAACCGGTAAACGCTCTGGGGTCCAGATAAGACTTAGAATATCTGTGGGTGGATAATTCTTAGTCACAGCAACACGAATTTCATCGGTGTTCTTAGGTACGACTGTATTTATTATTATTTCACCCCGGATATTACAGCAAAAAAAATCCGCTTCGACTCCAAAATCATTGCACGCATAGAAAATAATTAATGAGAAAAGTATCACCCCTAACACACAAAAAGCGCCGAACAATCGCCGCTTTGAATTTCTCTCCATTTAAAACATCCCTCCTTAACAAGCCATGGTCTCCAAATCCAATCCCTTTTAAATTTTGCTAAATATAAACATTTCGAATTTTAATGTCAATATTTTCCTTTTATGTAAATGTTTTAGGTGCTGATAAAGTCAAATCATTTGGTGGTCAATAGTATGGCTGGTATCTCCTTCGCTACAAAAGGCTTCACCTGTTGGATTACTCTAACTCACACTTGGTTGGCTACCTGTCAAACGGGTAATTAACATGGTGGGCAACTCAAAGTCCATTTGAATGGGGGCTGTCCAAAAAGTTAAAACACGGGTGTCATTTCTACCGAACAATAGAAATATTGGAAATTCGGGATTCTTTAAACCGCGAAAATATTCAAACGCGAAAGCCTAATGAGAATTTGTCTTTCGCGTCAAAATCTTTTTCGCAGTTACCTATTTCTTAACTTAACATTAACTTAAAACAACCGCCCCGATTCACTTATGACATAATATGAGAATCAGCGCAGGCATGGACGCCTGCTTCAGCCATTGTATTGCCTTTAGGTCAAAGTACGATAATAGCGAATTTCATTTTTTACAATAGTCTTGTCAATATTCAATTTGCGGTAAAGAGATTAAAAAGTAAGCGCAATTATTCCTTCAAAATTTCCTTGAAAATTTTAATCGCATTTTTACCCCCCGTTTGTCCAAGATAATAAATAGCTCTTTTTCACACCCCTAAGTCGGGATCATGCCTTGCAATTTGGCCGAGAACATCAATTGCTTCACGAATATCAATTTCCGCGATATAGTGCAATATTCTTTTTCTAATTTTGGGATTTTCTTCCTTCTTCAAGAAATCTTCCAAATATGGCAGGGCTTTTTCATCAGCTAGTTCCACAAGAGCTCGCAAGACATGAAGCCAGATATTTTCATCTTTATCAATTAGTTAAAATTTCTCTGAAAAAATCAACTACACGCTCATCTCCTATCTGGCTCAGCCAAAATATTGCCTTTTTTCTTACTTCTGGATTTGGATTCTTTTTAGCAATTTCAATAAGCATTTCAGCGGCTAATTCTTTATCCTCATGCTGGCTGATTGCAAAAACAGCTTTTGTTTTAACCTCTGTTACCTCATCATTCTCAACTATGTCACTCAAAGCTTTTAATGTTTTTCTACCCGCCATTTGACCCAACCAGAAAATAGCCTTTTCTCGAACTGCTCTGTTTTTATTGTTTTTAGCAACATCAATCAAAATAGGAGCCGCATTTTTGTTTTCGTGTTGACTAATGGAGAATACAACTTTTTCTTTGAGCCTTGTGCTTTTTGTACTTTCTATAATATTTTTTAGAATGTCTAAAGTTTCTTCGCTATCTTTCTGTCCGAGCCAAAATATTGCTTTTTCCCTTACTTCAAAGTCTCGATCATTTTGAGCAATCTTATCAAGCTGCTTAGCCACTTTATCACTCTTATGTTGACTCAAAGCAAATACAATCTTCTCCCTCATTGCTCCGTTTCTTTCTTTGTCAAATATTTGGACAAGCGCATTAAAACTTTCTTCTTCAGGAATCTGTCCCAGCCAAAATACAGAACTTTTTCTGATTTCAAATGATTGATCTCCTTGTGCGATTTTTGTTAAAAAGGAAATAACTTGTGGGTGCTCGTGAAGGCTTATGACAAAAACTGCAGGCTTTTTTACTCTTTTGGGATAGCTGTCATCTTCAACAATTGAGGTTAGAAAATTAAAACTATCGTTATTGTCAACTTTGCCAAACCAAAAAATAGGATAATTATTAAGATTTTTTATCCTTAATAGGTTGAAAAGCTTAATTTTATTAATTCGCCTATTATTTGAATCTATAAGAAAAAAAAGTCCAAGAGATATATCTTTATAATCAAAGAATTCTTCCATTCTCTTTTCAAACTCTTCTTTTGCCTTTTCATCACCCAATTCACTCAAAGCTTGAAGTATGTGTAGTTTCAAATCATCATCTTCTCTTAGATGGAGCCAACCTTTTCCGCCTTTTGAGATAGTTATTCCACCATCTTCATGGATATCGATTTCATCATAATAAATTTCTTTATCCTCACATAATTCGAATTGGTAGCCGATCCAAAACAAAGTGCCATCATATTCTTTTTCAAATTGTTTCTTTACAATTGAAATTTTCTCTTGTAAATTTTTTGATTCATTGTCAAGTTTAATAAACTTATCAGGCAGTTGAATAACTTCTTGGGAATCTGTTCTCTCCAAAGGAATTAGAATTATTGTTAATGCCGTTAGGAGAATAGTCAAAATATGAGTGTATTTTGAGAAAAAAAATTTCATCTTTCCCTCCAAAAGTAAAGAATGAAATTATGAGTATACTGCAATAAGTTGACCTTCTCTTACTTTTTATCAAAATATTGGTTTTCATAACTGTATGTAACTCTTTAATAACCAAAGCTCTTTTCATTAGTTAAGAAGGTCAGCTTTTGGACCAATTACTTTGTTTTTTGTGCAAAAAAATTTTGTCCCAAAAGGGCAACACAGCAACAAGGAAATAAGGACATCGGGATATAAGGATTCCTTATCTTACATGACTGCTAAACCTTATACCTTATTCCCTTATCACCTATTCCCTTTAACGGTAAATGATTTAATGTTCAAAGCCTTAAACAATGCTCAAATTTATGGCTATGCCCCACTAGGGTTTCATTGATTAATTATTTCCATCAGAGCTTTCCGTGCTTTCGAATGCCCCGATTGACCAAGCCAGAAAATTGCCTTTTTCCTGAGGTGAATATCCTTATCATTTTTAGCAACATCGATTAGAAAGTCAATTGCGTTTTCGGTATTAATTTGACTTGCTGAGAATAAAACTTTTTCCTTTGCTTCAAAATTTTTTATCGTTTTGTATATTGGGATTAGTTTATTTAAACTTTTAGAACCACCTTGCTGCCCAATCCAGAAAATTGCTTTTTCCTGTATTTCAGGATTAGAATCATCTTTAGCAAATCCTTCAAGAATGGTCATTGCCCTCTCGCCACCAATTTGACTGATGGAAAATACTATCTTCTCTTTGACTTCGGTGTTTTGGGTCGTGTTAAAAATATCTAATAGAGTTTCCAGACTATTAGTACCGCCTTGTTGTCCAATCCAAAATATAGCTTTCTCGCGAATTTCAGGTTCGTTATCTGTTTTAGCTATGTTCTCTAAAATTTCAATGGACTTAGAGCCACCAATCTGACTAATTGAAAATACACATTTTTCTCTAACTTCGCGATTAGTTGTTGTATTGAATATATCATATAAAAGATTGAGGTTTTCCTCTCCCCCCTCTTGACCGATCCAGAATACCGCTTTTTCACGGATTTCAGGATCCGAATTGCTCTTAGCCAATTCTATAAGAATTTCGATAGCCTCTCTTCCACCTATTTGGCTAATGGCGAAAACAGCTTTCTCTTTTAATCTCCTGCTTTTACTCGTTTTGAGAACATCTTTTAAAATAGGTAAAGCTTCTTCACTATCTAATTGTCCAAGAGCGGTTAATGCCGCAATTTTTACGTCCTCATCAGGATCTTCTCCCGATTCTTCCAAATAAACTTTGTATTTTTCGTGGCCTTGTTTGTAAAGTTTTTTGGCCAGCTTGAGCATATTTGCTTTAGCATCATTGGCCCATTTGCTTTCTGGAAACTGCTCGATAACTTGTTTATAAGCTTCAAAGGCTTTTTCATCATCCTTACCTTTTTTTTCAAAACTATAAGCCAGCCAAAAACTTGCATCATCTATAAATTTACTTTTTGGATATTTTTTAATAATTAATTCAAATACTTTATTTGCTTCTACATATTTCTCATCGTAAAACAAATCTTTAGCTTTTTTGTAAACCTCATAAGCAGGGTCGGACTGCTGCCAAGATGGTAATAATATTAATCCAGCAAATGATTTTTCTACTGCAATCAAAACAATATTTGTGTTGAGTAAAAGTAACGCAGCTAATCCACTTATAAGAGATTTTTTGGTTAAGGTTTGCATTTGGCTCACTCCATTCAAATTAAATAAATCTTAACAGATAAGAGGTTGAAATAGGATAATTTCAACTTTGCACCTACGTCATAAATTAAAGCCTACCTTATTCTCTTCCTCGCTCAAACTGTAGAGGTTAATTTTAAGTAATAGGCTTTTACGATCAATCCCACTTTTGATTAATTCTATGTTTTCAATATCTACTTGTTCTTCCATGTTAGCGATTTCAAGGAGAATCATTTCCAGTTCACTGATCAGTTGTCTAATCTGTTCGTTTCTCCTTAATGGCATGTTTTCATTCAAGAATGAAGCTTCTTTGATTAATTGGTGAGCAATTCTTGTTTCCGTGCTTAAATCTATTTTCGCAGCCTGCTCTGAATCAACATTTATTATCCCAAGAAACAGGATTTTTGATTTTTCAATGAATTTGTCTGTACGACTGCTTATCATCTTATAGTTTATTGCCTTCGTGTTCGCTTGACGTTGAAAATCATCTTTTAAGATACCGGGGAAAAAATACCTACCTATTACGATTCCAATTAAAAGAACTGCGGCAACTCCTGCTATTCGAATAACAGGTACTGGTATTTTAAAAGCGCTTTTTATTATTAGTCCAAGTTCGGAAAATTTGTTTGATATTTTTGTTAAAATTCCATCTTCGACTACATTGATTTGGGCTTCAATATTCTTCCACAAATATTCAGGGGTTTTAACTTTTTCCAGTTTTGAGGCTTCTGATAAAATAAGCTTCATTGCTTCATATTCAATAGAACAATCAGCACATTCTTTAAGATGGTTCTCAAATTCTATTTTTTCAACATCAGAGATCTTTTTATCAAGATAATCGGAAAGTGCATTTTGAAAGTTTTTGCATTTCATAACATGACTCCCTATCATAAATTTTTGTGAATCATCAAATAAGGTTCAAGTATTTGCCTCAATTCTTTTCTTGCTTTGTGTAATTGTGATTTTGAAGTCCCTTCTGAAATGTTCAACATCTTGCCAATCTCTTTATGGAGGTATCCCTCAACATCGTGAAGGATAAAAACCATTCGATAGCCTTCGGGCAAAGTACTAATGGCTTTTTCGAGGTACGGTTTCAATTCAATTCTATCCTCTTTCTTTTTGTAGCTTTGAGGATTTCTACTTTCCCAATCCGACAGTTCATTAGATATTTTATCTTTTCTTTTCTTCTCTTTCCGAAAGTGATTTATGCATATATTCATGGTTAACCGATATAGCCATGATGAAAAAGCTGAATCACCACGAAATGAATTTATTTTGATAAACACCCGTAAAAATACACACTGCGTTAAATCCTCTGCCTCCTGCTGGTTGTTAGACATAAGATAGGCAATATTAAAAACCCAATCTTTATATCGCTGGTAAAGTTCATACTGGGCGTTTCTATTACCGTTTTTACAGCCTTGAACAATTTCAGCATCAAGGTCTAACTTTATTTGACTGGACTCCGAAGACTTTTTGATTTTTCTTGAGTTTCTAAAAGCCGCCAGCGGCAATATTCGCTCCGTTAAATAGTTGTGTGAAATTGTCTCAACATTTCGATTTATAGGACGTTAATTTTTGAAGAAGGGTTGCCTAAGAGAATAGAAATTTATTAATAATAGATTAGTATTTTAGAGGCAAAGATTTTAATTTCTACGACAATAATTTTTTGCTCGAAAAATATCAATTTACATTAGTGAGTGTGAGATATTTAACTTCTTGTACGCCTTTCTGTTCATCTGTAAAATAGAGTAAAATCCCACCCACAAGAAAAAGTACTGCAATCGACGTAATTCCGGTTCGTGGATTTTTAGAAATGAGTCCGGTCACCCCTATCAAAATCGGGCCGAGAATAACCGCAAATTTCCCGAGAAGATTGTAAAAACCATAGAACTCTGCGGCTTGATCGTGGGGAATGATGCGAGAATAGAAAGAACGGCTTAAGGCCTGGATTCCACCTTGAACCAGTCCGATAGTCACAGCAAGGCCGTAGAATTCGTACTTCTGCGTCATCTCCCTGGCCCAAAGTACAGCGAACAGGTACACCACTATAGCAATATAAATGGCTCGTTTCGGGCCGATCTTTTCACCTACCCGGCCGAATGCGATGGTGCTAGGGAAACCTATGAACTGAACTAACACAATGGCAACAATCAAGTCCTTATTCTCAAAACCGATAGATTTTCCATAGTCAACCGCCATACGTACTATGGTATCCACCCCGTCAATATAAAGCCAGTAGGCTATCAAGAACAGAAATACAGTTTTTAAATGTCGAACTTTGCGGAAAGTATTCCTTAGTTGATTAATTCCATCTCGAACAGATTCTCTCATGGATTTACTTTTACTGCGTTTTGGCTCTGGAACTAAGAATATGATCGGCAAACAAAAGATGCCCCACCAAATCGCAACCGTGATAAACGAAAGTCTTATGGCCTGGCTTTCGTCTGCAAGTCCAAATGTTTGCGGGCTCAAAAACATCCAAGCATTGAACACGATGAGCAACCCACCGCCAAGATAGCCCATGGCATACCCTAAAGCGGATACGTAGTCTATTTTCTTTTCGTCTGCAATTGAAGGAAGAATGGAATCATAAAAAATAATACTGCCGGAAAATCCAATCGTGCCCAGTACGTAAGTCAAGGCAGCTAAAAGCCATTCACCTTCATGCACCAAAAAGAGCGTAGCAGTGGACAACACACCAAGATAAGCAAAGAAAATTAGAAACTTCTTTTTATAACTCCCACAATCTGCAATGGCGCCGAGAATTGGCGCCATCAAAGCTACCATTAGCCCGGCAAGAGAATTGGCTGCGCCCAAAATAGCAGTGCTTTCCGTTACATCTGCACCTTGACTCCAGTAATCTTTGAAAAAAGCAGGAAAAAAGACTGCCATGACAGTTGTGGCAAATGCCGAATTGGCCCAATCATACATACTCCAACCGAACTCTTGTTTATTTTTGAAAAACAGCATAATCCCTCCGCAATATTTGCTCTACCTTATGCAAAGAATCATAAAAATTAATAAAATCTAAGTAAATACAAAACATCAATAAATTTAAACCTCTATCCTTTCTGCTTAGAATTTATTAAAATAGAAGATAGATGATAACACACTAAGGTTATTAATTTATTTACTAAATGTCAAGAATTCTAAAAGAGCGGTCATCGGTCAGAGCGTGGAGAAACGCAATTAAGTCCTCTTTTTCTTGTTTGGTTAAAGAAAATTTGCGAAGTTCGTTAACGCTGTGGTAATTAGTTAATAATTGATAAAACTTCTAACCGAAAGGATTGAGGTGTGAATATGAAGAACCCTTTAAAAACCAATTCAACGGGTATTCTATTTATTTTAGCCGCTAACGCTGTCTTATGATTTTTTCTGGAAAAAAAACGAGGCTGAATCTGTTTAATTATATTCCGCTATTGATTTTTAGAATCTATCTTCTTCATTAATTTTTCAAAACAACTTTTATAATTAAAAGCTTGACTTTTTCAAATTTATTTTGTATTATTAAGGTGTACATTATAGCACCCTATATATTCGTTCACCTTATTCGGTGTTTTAATCATTCATTTTTCAAAACAAAAAAGGGAAAGGCCATGAGAAAATTAACTGAAAGACAGAAAGAAGTCTTAAGGCTCATTGCTGAAAAAGTCAAAGGGGTTGGCTATCCACCCACCATGCAGGAGTTAGCCGACGAGTTGGGGGTAAGGTCTAAAAATGCCGTTCTCAAGCACCTGACAGCGTTAGAAAAAAAAGGGTACATTGGTAAACGAGAAGGGGGCGCAGCACGAGGCATCCGGATTTTGGAATCCTTGGGTTTTCTAGACAGCCCGGAGGAAAACAGTGTTCCTCTGGTAGGTGCCGTTGCCGCAGGGTCTCCCCTGCTGGCAGAAGAAAATGTGGAACGCTACCTCACGGTACCCAAATATCTCCTGCCGTCGAAGGGGAACTACTTTGCCCTGCGGGTTCAAGGAGACAGCATGGCTAATGCAGGTATTTACCAAGATGACCTAGTGATCGTCCGCGCTACAAAACGGGCCAACAACGGCGACATTGTGGTAGCCCTCATCGGCAATGAAACCACGGTGAAGCGGTTTATGGCAAAAG
>JBHIAC010000024.1:0-31561 GCA_046758365.1 bacterium | reverse complement strand
TGTTTAAATGATGGATAAACTAAATCACGCGGGAGTAACTCAGTTGGTAGAGTAGCAGCCTTCCAAGCTGTAAGTCGCGGGTTCGAGCCCCGTCTCCCGCTCTTATTTTCAAAGAGTGCTTAGCCCACGTAGCTCAGTCGGTAGAGCACATCCTTGGTAAGGATGAGGTCACCGGTTCAATCCCGGTCGTGGGCTCTTATGAAAAGAAGGTGAATAGATAATTAACAATCTTTTTAAATTAATTATATAGTAACGAGAATATGAGACAATTAGTTATTTTAGAATGCACTAATTGTAAGCACAGAAATTATACGACCACAAAAAATAAGACCAAGCATTCAGGACGCGTGGAATTTAAAAAATATTGCCCTTTTTGTAATAAACATACACCACATAAAGAAACACGATGATATATTTGTAACAGGTGAGTAGCTCAATGGGTAGAGCACTGGTCTCCAAAACCAGCGGTTGCGGGTTCGAGCCCTGCCTCACCTGCATTTTTAATAATGAGTTTTCCATAGCGACAAAATGAAGCTAATTGAAAAACCAGTAAAATTTATAACCGATGTCAATCAAGAGATGTCAAAAGTAAGTTGGCCGAGTTACGAAGAGTTAAAGGGTTCAACAGTGATAGTGATAATTTTGTCTCTGATTTTAGCGGTGTTTATTTTTTTTTCAGATACCATATTAGCTAATTTGCTCAAATTGATTTTTTAGGAGTTAAATTTTGAGTGAAAATGAGAAAAATTGGTATGCTATCCATGTACTTTCAGGCAATGAAAAGAAAGTAAAGGCTCATTTGGAGAGCGAGATAAATAGGCTCAATTTAGAAGAGAAAATCACTCAGATTTTAATTCCATCTGAAGAAGTTACAGAGATGCGCCATGGGAAGCGTAAGGTTAAAAACAAAGTTTTTTTTCCAGGATACATGCTGGTAGAATTGGTGCTTGATAAAGAAGCTCAACATGTAATTTTAAATACGCCTGGCGTAACGAATTTTGTAGGTCCCAAAAATAAACCTCAACCACTGCATAAAGATGAAATTGATAGAATCTTAGGGCGTGTTGAAGAAAGTAAGTCTAAGGAAGTTTTAGATGTTCCTTTTAGATTAGGGGATCCGATAAAGGTGATCGATGGTCCATTTACCGATTTTACTGGCTTTGTTGAAGAGATCAATAAGGAAAAGAAAAAAGTAAAGGTGATGGTTAGCATATTTGGAAGATCTACCCCGTTAGAATTAGACTTTCTTCAAGTAGAATTGGAAAAATAGAGTGAAAGGAGAACTTACTATTTATGGCCAAAAAAGTTATAGCAACCATTAAATTACAGATTGCAGCAGGTCAAGCGAATCCGTCTCCACCAGTTGGCCCTGCATTGGGGCAAGCTGGGGTAAATATAATGGAGTTTTGTAAAGCTTTTAACGCCCGAACACAAGAAAAACAAGGACTGATTATTCCTGTAGTTATAACCGTTTATGCAGACAGGTCCTTTACATTCATTACGAAAACGCCTCCGGCCTCGGTTCTTTTAAAGAAGGCGGCTGGCATAGAAAAAGGCTCTGGAGAGCCAAACAGAAATAAAGTTGGTAAAGTTAGCAAAGATCAGTTAGCAGAGATTGCTCAGATGAAAATTCAGGATTTAAAAGCCAATGATCTTGAGGCTGCAATAAGAATGATCGAAGGTACGGCCCGTAGTATGGGTTTGGTCGTTGAATGAGGAATTAATGTGTTAGGATACGACAATGAAGAAGAGTAAAAGGTTTAGAAATTTAGAATCGCTTGTTTTAAAGGGCAAAGATTACTCTTTAGATGAAGCCGTTGAGTTAATTAAAAAAACAGCCAATGCTAAATTTGAAGAATCGGTAGAAATTTCGGTTAATTTAGGGGTTGATCCTCGCCATGCAGATCAGGTGGTCAGGGGAACAGTTTCTCTCCCACATGGGATTGGAAAAGATGTAAAAGTTTTAGTTTTAACTAAAGGGAATAAAGAGAATGAAGCTAAAGAAGCTGGGGCTGATTATGTCGGATTTGAAGAATATATCAAAAAAATACAGAATGGTTGGCTTGAATTTGATGTGGTTGTGGCAACTCCTGATGTTATGGGAGAAGTTGGAAAACTTGGACGACTGTTGGGTCCACGGGGTTTAATGCCAAATCCCAAAAGTGGAACTGTGACTATGGAAGTTGGTAAAGCCGTTAAGGACTTAAAAGCTGGTAAAATTGAATTTCGAGTAGATAAATATGGAATCCTCCATACTTCCGTAGGCAAAGCTTCTTTTGATAATAAAGAGATTCGTGAGAATATATTAACTTTCATGGATACCGTTTTAAGGTTGAAGCCTGCTGCTTCGAAAGGACAATACATTCGCAACATCATACTTTCAAGCACCATGGGCCCCGGAATTCGAGTAGATCGAGGTTCATTATTAAATGAATTACGGTAACTCGGTTGTTTTTGAAACTGCAAATTAAGGAATCAGGAATAAGTATGCCAACACCAGAAAAAGTAGCTATTGTAGAAGAAGTTACAGAACAATTAAAGCAAGCTAAAAGTGTATTTTTGACAGAATTTTCAGGTTTAAATGTAGAGGAAATTAATAACTTAAGGAAATCCTTCAGGGGGGCCTCTGTCCAATATCGAGTTGTAAAAAATACGTTAGCCAGGCTATCCGCTAAAGCTGCGGGATGTGATGAACTCCTTGAATATTTAGAGGGTCCAACGGCTTTAGCCTTTGGGATGGAAGACCCTACGGCTCCGGCTAAAGTCATTACAGAGTTTGCAAAAGAAACAGAAAAGTTAAAAATAAAAGCTTGCTTGTTTGAGGGTGTATTCGTTGGTACTGACCAAATTAGTGAAATAGCAAATCTTCCATCGAGGGAAGAGCTATTGGCCAGACTAATGAGGAGTCTTAATGCACCGATCTCTAATTTAGTTTTATCTCTTAATGGAATCTTAAGGAATTTTGTTTATGCCCTGGAGGCTGTAAAAAAGCAGAAAGAGGAATCAGATAGTAAGTAATTTATTAATTCAATTATCTCTGACAAAGGGAGGATGTTATGCCAGAAGCAAAAGAAACCACGGCTGTAAAAGAAAAAACCCAAAAGAAAGAAACCAAAGTTAAAAAATCACCATCTAAGCCTTCAAAGAAAACTAGCAAAGGCGGAAATGGTCAAGTTGAATCTATATTAGAAATTATTGAAAACTTGACTGTGTTAGAGCTTTCTAATTTAGTTAAATCCATTGAAGATCGATTTGGCGTCTCTGTGCAGGCCCCCGTCGTTGCTGCAGCGGTTGGTACAGCGGCCGCTCCTGCTGCTCCGGCCGAAGCTGTTGAAGAAAAAACGGAATTCGACGTTATTCTTACCGCCGCTGGTGATAAGAAAATACAAGTAATTAAAGTGGTTCGTTCGGTAACTGATTTAGGGTTAAAAGAAGCTAAAGACTTAGTTGACTCTGCTCCTAAACCTGTTAAAGAAGGCGTATCAAAAGAAGAGGCAGAGGATTTGAGGAAGAAATTGGAAGAGATGGGAGCTACGGTTGAACTTAAATAAATGATTTAAAATAAACAACTAATGAGGTCGTACTATTTATGCTAAGTAATTATAGGAAAAAATCCTTTTCCAAACTAACCCAGGTTATTGATCTGCCGGATCTTCTGGATATTCAGCTTAAATCCTTTAAAGAATTTCTACAGGATGATGTGGCCCCTGATAAAAGAGCAAAAAAGGGACTCCAAGCAGTATTTCAGAATATTTTTCCAATTGTTGATAGCCGAGAAAATTTCTGTTTGGAATTTAGTGAATATTATTTAGAAAAGCCCAAGTATGATGTGGCCGAGTGTCAGGAAAGAGGAGTTACCTATTCCGTACCTCTTAAAGCAAAATTAAGGTTATCGGTAAAAGATGAATATGGAGATAGCAAAGATTATGTAGACATCATTGAACAAATTGTTTATTTGGGTAATATTCCATATATGACTCATCGGGGCACATTTATTATAAATGGCGCAGAAAGAATTGTTGTGAGTCAATTGCATCGTTCACCAGGGGTCTTTTTTGATGAATTAATACACCCGAACGGGACAAAGATTTATTCTGCCAGGATTATACCCCTGCGAGGATCCTGGGTTGAATTCACTACTGATATCAACGATGTTATGTATGTTTACATCGACCGTCGTAAAAAATTTCCCGTAACCACTCTTTTACGTGCTCTGGGATATTCAACAGACAAAGATTTACTAGAACTTTTTGATTTAATCGAAGAGATTAAAATAAACCATCCGAATATTAATAAATTTATTGGACGAACTTCCGTTTCAGATATAATCGACAGAGAGACCGGTGAGTTAATATTAGAAAAGGATTCTGAATTAAATGATGAAGTCCTTGAGCGTGTCAAAAAAACAGATATTAAATTCTTAAAATTTCTTAAGCATGATGGAATTTTAGGCCCGGATGTGATCAGCAACACCCTGCGGAAGGATTCCTCCAAATCCGAAGAAGATGCTTTGGAAGCAATTTACCGCCATTTAAGATCGGGAGAGGCACCTGATCTCGATACAGCAAGAAGTTTAATTGATCGATTGTTTTTTAATCCCAAAAGATATGATTTAGGGAATGTTGGCCGCTATCGAGTCAATAAAAAACTTGGTCTAAATATCCCCATTGAAACTACAGTCTTAACTCGGGAAGATATTATCTCTATCATTAAATATCTACTAGAATTAAGATCTGGTCAAAAAAGTGCCGATGATATTGATCATTTAGGAAATAGAAGAATACGAACAGTAGGCGAACAGCTTTCCGCGCAGATGACTATGGGGCTTTCAAGAATGGCGCGTACCATTAAAGAAAGAATGAATTTAAGGGACAGCGAAAATCTAACCCCTCAAGATTTGGTAAATGCTCGAACTCTTTTCTCTGTGATAAATACGTTTTTTGGGACAAGCCAGCTTTCTCAATTCATGGATCAAACGAATCCTCTGGCTGAGTTAACCCATAAACGTAGACTCTCTGCATTAGGGCCAGGTGGATTAACCAGGGAGAGAGCCGGTTTTGAAGTTCGGGATGTGCACTATACCCACTATGGTCGTCTTTGTCCTATTGAAACTCCAGAAGGTCCAAATATCGGTTTGATTTCATCGTTGACGACCTTTGCCCGTATTAACGATTTCGGATTCATTGAAACACCTTATAGGAAGGTTAAAAATGGGCGAGTAGAAAATAAAATTGATTATCTTTCTGCGGATGATGAAGATCAATATGTGATCGCTCAGGCCAATGCGCCAATAGATGAAAAAGGTAATTTCATCCGCGATAAAGTAAAGTCTAGATTTAGGGGGGATTTTCCAGTAATGAGTCCTCCTGCGGTAGATTACATGGACGTTTCTCCTAATCAGATTGTTTCTGCTGCGGCTTCTTTAATTCCATTTCTAGAGCACGACGATGCAAACCGCGCACTCATGGGTTCTAATATGCAGCGTCAAGCTGTGCCCTTACTGCGAACGGAAGCGCCTCTTGTCGGGACAGGAATGGAATCTAAAGTTGCAAAAGATTCCCGTGCGATGGTGATTTCGGATGTAGACGGGGTTGTTGAAAAAGTTAGTTCAACAGAAATTGTCATTAAAAAGGACTTGGAGGAGAGTCAAAAGATAACTCTCGATTCGCTTTTAAATTTTGATGCAAAAGATAAGGTTACTTATAGTTTAATTAAATTTGCACGAACTAATCAAGATACTTGTATTAACCAGCGCCCCATTGTTCAAGTAAGACAAAAAGTTAAAAAGGGAGATGTATTAGCTGATGGCTCTGCAACAGACGGTGGTGAATTAGCTTTAGGGAGAAATGTATTAGTAGCCTATATGCCTTGGCGCGGATATAATTTTGAAGATGCTATAATTATTTCTGAAAGGGTAGTACAGGAAGATATTTATACTTCCGTTCATATTGAAGAATTTGAGCTTCAAGTTCGTGATACTAAACGAGGCGAAGAGGAGCTTACCAGAGAAATTCCTAATGTAAGTGAAGAAACGACCAAAGATTTAGATGAAAATGGAATTATTCGTGAAGGAGCGGAAGTGCAAGCGGGTGATATTTTGGTAGGGAAAGTTACTCCTAAAGGCGAAACGGATCCAACACCGGAAGAGAAGCTTCTTAAAGCTATTTTTGGAGAGAAAGCGGGCGACGTAAAGGATGCCTCTTTAAAGGCTCCCCCGGGAATGAGGGGGGTGGTAATTGACACAAAGTTATTTACCCGCAAGAAGAAAGACCCAAAAACAAAAAGACTGGACAAGTCAAAACTTGACGAATTGGAGCAGTGGTACAATTCCGAATTAGTCTTGGTCAAAAAGCTCAGAGATGAAAAATTAATAAAAGTTCTAAATAATAAAACATCCACTTCCATTCGTGACAAAAATTCTGGCAAGGTTTTAGTCCGATCCGGCACCTTGCTCACGCGTGAAAAATTAGAAGAGCTAGACTTTGAAGCAATAGATTATTCCGCTGGCATTTGTAATAATAAAAAGACCAATGAATTGGTTGACGCTATTTGGAATGCCTATCACAAAAATTTTAATGACATGGAAGAAGATTTCGAAAATAAAAAATTTAAAATCGTAGTAGGCGATGAATTGCCCCCTGGAATTGTTCAACTAGCAAAAGTTTATGTGGCCAAAAAGAGAAAACTAATGGTGGGAGACAAAATGGCTGGACGACATGGCAACAAAGGAGTGGTCGCCAAAATAGTGCCTATTGAAGATATGCCCTATTTACCTGATGGAACTCCAGTGGACATCGTTCTTAATCCGTTAGGAGTCCCATCAAGAATGAATTTAGGACAAATTTTTGAAGCAAATCTTGGGTGGGCCGCAGAGATTTTAAAAAAGCGATACTCTTCACCCGTGTTTGATGGCGCTACTTATGATGAAATTAGAGAAGAAATGCAACAAGCAGTACTACCAGGAGATGGAAAATCGATCCTATATGATGGCAGAACCGGGGAGCCATTTGATAACCCCGTAACAGTAGGGTATATCTATATGATGAAGTTGTCTCATTTAGTTGAAGACAAAATTCATGCCCGTTCCATTGGCCCGTACTCATTAATTACCCAACAACCCCTTGGTGGAAAAGCTCAATTTGGTGGCCAGCGATTTGGTGAAATGGAAGTATGGGCGTTGGAAGCCTACGGGGCCGCCCATACATTACAAGAAATTCTTACAGTTAAATCGGATGATGTGCGCGGACGTTCGAAAGTTTACGAGGCTATTGTAAAAGGGGAGAATTTGCCTGAACCTGGTTTACCAGAATCCTTTAATGTTTTGATTAGAGAATTACAGGGATTAGGACTCGATGTGGAGTTATTAGATAAAAAAGACGGTAAGTCCTAAGTTATACAAAAAATTATTTAATTGATAAAATTTCATTTAATCAGCAATCCTTAATAGGAGGTGGAATTTTGGCTTATTTTAGTAGGCAAGAAAGTTCCAGTAAAAATTCATTTGATGCGATTTCTATAAGCTTGGCTTCTTCGGATAAGATTCTCGAACGTTCTTATGGCGAAGTTACAAAACCTGAAACTATAAATTACCGTTCCTTTAAACCAGAAAAGGATGGGTTATTTTGTGAGAAAATTTTTGGTCCTGTGCGAGATTGGGAGTGCCATTGTGGAAAATATAAACGCATTCGCTATAAGGGAATTATCTGTGATAGGTGTGGCGTTGAAGTCACTACTAAAAGCGTAAGAAGAGAAAGGATGGGCCATATTTCTCTGGCGGTTCCCGTTGTACACATTTGGTTTTGGAAATCTTTACCCTCGAAAATTGGTTATATTTTGGGCATGACTGTTAAGGATTTGGAGCGTGTAATTTATTACGAATCCTACGTAGTCATTGATCCAGGGAACAGTGGGTTAAAGGCCAAAGAACTTATCAGTGAAGAAGAATACTTTCGGATAATGAGTGAATTCTCTGACATGGCTGAGGAGCGCGAACTTGAAGACGACAAGACATTTGTAGCCAAAATTGGAGGTGAAGCGATTTTAGATATCCTAAGAAGAACAGATATTCAGACCCTCTCAACCGAACTACGGCGTCAAGCCAGAGAAGAAACTTCATTTCAGAGGAAAAGCGAAGCTTTAAAACGACTAAGAGTAATTGAGGCGTTTAAAAAGAGCACCAACCGTCCTGAATGGATGGTCATGTCAGTGATACCAGTTATACCGCCAGAGCTTCGGCCATTAGTACCTTTGGAAGGGGGCCGGTTTGCAACCAGTGATTTGAATGACCTATATCGTCGGGTCATTATTAGAAACAACCGCCTTAAAAAATTGATGGAAATTAAAGCCCCGGAAGTAATTCTGCGAAATGAGAAACGAATGCTTCAGGAGGCCGTTGATGCTTTGTTTGATAATGGCAGAAAATCGGCTGCTGTTCGAGGGGATGGCAATCGGCCATTAAAATCCCTTTCTGATATGCTTAGGGGAAAACAAGGTAGATTCCGTCAAAATCTATTAGGTAAACGGATTGATTACTCAGGGCGCTCGGTAATTGTTGTGGGGCCAGAACTCAAGATTTATGAATGTGGTCTTCCAAAAGAAATGGCATTAGAGTTATTTAAGCCATTTGTGATACGGAAGCTTGTGGAGCGTGGTTTGGTAAAAACAGTCAAAAGTGCTAAAAAATTAGTAGATCGCCGCGGCTCTGAAGTTTGGGATATTTTAGAAGAAATTATTGATGACCACCCTGTATTATTAAATAGAGCCCCGACCCTGCATCGACTTGGAATCCAAGCCTTTCAACCTATTTTAATTGAAGGCAAGGCTATTCAGATTCATTCACTGGTGTGCGCGGCTTTTAATGCGGATTTCGACGGTGACCAAATGGCGGTCCATGTCCCTCTTTCATATTATTCCCAGATTGAAACCCGCTTGCTCATGCTCTCAAGCCATAATATACTTTCTCCAGCCAACGGAAGACCTTTAGCAATTCCAAGTCAGGATATTGTATTAGGAATATATTATTTGACCAAAATGAAAGTCGGTGAATTGGGTGAAGGACGAACCTTTTCATCACCAGAAGAGGTTTTGATTGCGTATAATGATGGCAAATTGGGTCTTCACGCTAAGATTAATGTCCGGATTAATGGCCGTTTAATTGAAACAACCTCTGGACGAGTTATTTTTAACCAAGTTGTTCCTAATGAAATTGGTTTTGTGAACGAACTTTTGACCAAGCGTCGAATGGAAGAGATCGTGGCGGAGGTATACAAGATGTTAGGGAATTACCAATCTGCCTTATTTCTGGATCGGCTTAAAGAGTTAGGATTTAATTATGCTATGAAATCTGGCGTCACGGTTGGCCTTGAGGATGTGCGGATACCTGAAGAAAAAAGCCAACTTATTGAACAGGCCACTAAAAAGGTAAATACTATCCAGAATCAATATGAAAAAGGGGTAATTACAGATGGCGAAAGGTACAATAAAATTATTGACATCTGGACGCATACAACCAGTGATGTGGCTGAGAAAATGTTCACGCATTTAGAAAAAGAGCGGTACGGCTTCAATCCAATTTATATGATGGCCGATTCAGGGGCGCGGGGTTCAAAAGAGCAAATTAGGCAGTTAGCCGGAATGCGTGGTCTTATGGCTAAACCCCAAAAAAAGATGACCGGACAGATGGGAGAGATCATTGAGGATCCTATTACTTCTAACTTTAGAGAGGGTCTATCGGTATTAGAATACTTTATCTCTACTCATGGGGCGAGGAAAGGATTGGCTGATACTGCTTTGAAAACCGCTGATGCGGGTTATCTGACAAGACGATTGGTGGACGTTGCGCAAGATGTTATTATTACCGAAGTAGACTGTAATACTATTTTAGGCATTCGAATCGGAGATCTTAAAGAGGGTGAGGAAATTATTGAACCACTTAGCGACCGTATATTAAGTCGAGTAGCGGCTGAAGATGTTTTTGAACCTGAATCTCAAAAAGTAATTGTGGAAGCCGGCACGTTGATTGATGAAGAAATGGCAGATCGTATTTCAAATAGCGGTATTGAGACAGTTCGTATCCGTTCGGTTCTTACTTGTGAATCAAAACGAGGGGTGTGTGCTAAGTGTTATGGTCGAAATATGGCAACTGGTAATATTGTTGAAATTGGAGAAGCCGTGGGGGTCATGGCCGCTCAATCAATTGGCGAACCAGGCACACAGTTGACTTTAAGAACTTTTCATATTGGGGGAACTGCTTCGCGTATCGCAGCGCAATCTCAGGTTGTAGCTAAACAAGACGGGAAAATAAAGTTTGAAAATTTAAAATTTGTAAAGCAGTCCGATGGTTCAATTGTGGCAATAGGAAGAAATGGTAAAATTAAAATAATCGATGATAATAATCGAGTAACTGCACAATATATTGTACCCTACGGGGCTCAAATTATGGTCAAAGAAAGGGAATCTGTTGAGAAAAGTAAAATCATATTTCAGTGGGATCCCTATACCACGAGTATCCTCTCTAACCATGATGGAACCGTTAAATATGTGGATTTAAAAGAAAATATAACCTTTCGTGAAGAACTTGATGAAACCACCGGGCTCAAGCAACGTGTGATTATTGAAACTCGAAACCGAAACCTAAATCCTCAGATTCATATAGTTGATAAAGAAGGAAATAAACTAAGCAGCTACTTATTGCCCACAAGATCACATTTACAAGTACATGACAAACAAGATGTTATGGCTGGTGACGTATTGGTTAAGATACCAAGAGAGATAGCTAAAACTCGTGATATTACAGGTGGATTGCCGAGGGTGGCCGAACTGTTTGAGGCTCGTAAACCAAAGGAACCCGCCATTGTAAGCGAAATTGATGGAATGGTTAAATTTGGTGAAATTCGCAGAGGTATTCGCAAAATAATTGTTACCTCAAAGGATGGTCAGGAAGAGAAAGTTTATCTCATTCCTTATGGAAAGCACGTTCTTGTACATGAGGGGGATTATGTTCAGGCAGGTGAAAAACTGTGTGAAGGGAGCATAGCGCCTGACGATATTTTAAATATTATGGGTCCGAATAAAGTTCAGGAGTATCTGGTAAATGAAATTCAAGAGGTTTACCGCCTGCAAGGTGTTCGAATAAACGACAAACATATTGAAGTAATTGTTCGACAAATGCTTCAGAAAGTTAAAGTGGAAGATTCCGGCGATACTATGTATTTAGAAGGGGCTCAGGTAGATAAAATTACCTTTTTGGAAGAAAATGAGAAGATCAGAAGTAAGGTTATGATTACAGATAGCGGAGATTCAAAATTTAAAGATAATGAATTAGTAGATAAAGAAGAACTTGTGAAACAAAATGAAAAACTGAAAGAAGCTGGTAAAACTCCGGCAAAATCTAAGCCTGCACAACCAGCAACATTTCTTCCATTGTTACTTGGCATAACGAAAGCCTCCTTAACGACCGAAAGTTTTATCTCAGCGGCTTCATTTCAAGAAACTACTCGAGTTTTAACGGATGCTTGTATTGAAGGAAAAGTTGATAAACTTCATGGTTTGAAAGAAAATGTAATAATGGGGCATCTCATTCCGGCTGGAACGGGATTAAATAAATTTAAGAATATTCGAATATTTTCTAAATTAGATAAACTCGAAGAAGAAACTGAATTAGAAAAAATAGAAGAAGAATATAAAACCGCTGTGGGTTGATTCATTGTAATATTTAACCCAGGTATCTTAAAATATTGTAAAAAATAGTTGCATTTTTAGAAAACATTATCTATATTAGACGCTTATAATTTTAGGGAGCAAGATTGCCAACAATTAATCAATTAATAAGATCAGGTAGAAAAAAAATTACAAAGAAGACAGCGGCTCCAGCTTTAACTGGTTCACCTCAACGCCGTGGTGTTTGTACGAGAGTGTATACAACGACTCCCAAAAAACCGAATTCAGCTCTAAGAAAAGTAGCTAGGGTTAGGCTCACAAACGGTTTCGAGGTTTCTGCTTATATTCCAGGTGAAGGCCATAACCTTCAAGAGCATTCCATTGTATTGATTAGAGGTGGCCGGGTTAAAGACCTTCCGGGTGTAAGGTATCATATTGTTCGGGGAGTTTATGATACCAGTGGTGTTCAAGATCGCAATCAAGGCCGTTCGAAATATGGCACAAAAAGAAAAGGTTAATTTATTAGATGTCGCGAAGAAAAAGAGCAGAACGTAGAGAAGTTTTACCGGATCCAAAATATAAAAGTATTTTGGTAACGAAATTTATAAATGGATTAATGCGGAAGGGGAAAAAAAGCGTTGCGGAGAAGATATTTTACTCCGCTTTAAATAAAATTGAAGAACAAACTAAGAAGAATGGCTTAGAAATTTTTGAAAAGGCCGTAGAAAATGTAAAACCCGTTCTGGAAGTAAGGTCACGACGTGTTGGTGGTGCAACCTATCAAGTTCCTATTGAAGTGCGGCTCGAGCGCAAACAAGCATTAGCAATTAGGTGGATCATAGGCTTTGCTAATAGCCGTGCTGGGAAATCTATGGCTGAAAAGCTTGCGGCGGAATTGATTGACGCTTACAATCAAGTGGGTCACTCCATTAAGAAAAGGGCAGATACCCATAAAATGGCTGAGGCTAATAAAGCTTTCGCCCATTTTCGCTGGTAATCAAAGCAACCAGCCTAAACCAAATATAAGGCAGTCTGGTTGCTTTTAAATATTTTAAATCAACAGGGAAGATAATTTTGATACTTCCCTTTTTCATGCATTCAAGCATGGGTCAATGAAAAAGAAAAGGTAACGAGAGAAGACTTAGTAATTAATAATTTCTCTCCACACTTTTAGAGAGAAAATCTAATGCTAGGTTTTCTCTTAAAAATTTGTGGAGTTTTTTATGTCAAGACAGCATCTCTTACAAAAAACAAGAAATATAGGAATTATGGCTCACATTGATGCGGGCAAAACTACTACGACAGAACGTATTTTATTCTACGCTGGAAAAATACATCGAATGGGTGAAGTTCATGATGGTGCGGCAACCATGGATTGGATGGCACAAGAAAAAGAACGTGGTATTACTATAACTTCTGCGGCTATAACCTGCTTATGGAAAAATCATCGAATAAATATTATAGATACCCCTGGTCATGTTGATTTTACTGTTGAAGTTGAAAGGTCCCTTAGAGTTTTAGATGGAGCCATTGCTCTTTTTTGTGCAGTTGGTGGTGTTGAACCCCAATCGGAGACGGTTTGGCGACAAGCGGATAAATATTATATTCCTCGAATAGCTTTTATCAATAAAATGGACCGGGTTGGAGCCGATTTTTATGGTGTTGTTGATATGATTAAAAAGCGTTTAGGCGCCAAAGTTGTTCCTGTTCAAATCCCGATTGGTGAAGGGGATATGTTTGCAGGATTAATAGACCTAATAAGCATGAAATCTGTTATTTTTCATGAGGATAGTTTGGGCTCTACATGGGATGAGATCGAAATTCCTCATGATTTAGAAAAAAAGGCTTCTGAATATAGAACACATCTATTGGAATCCATTTCGGAATATGATGACTCCCTTCTTGAAAAATACCTTGAAGGTCATCAAATCGATGAAACGGACATTATTAGGGCTGTTCGAAAAGCAACCATAAATGTAAGAATTATACCCGTGTTATTAGGTTCAGCGTTTAAAAATAAAGGTATTCAAAGATTATTAGACGCTGTGGTAAGTTATCTTCCATCGCCAGAAGAAATTCCAGAGATATTAGGTCATCATCCTAAAACGGAAGAAGTAATTTCTAGAAAACCCTCGGATGACGAGCCGTTTTCTGCACTGGCTTTTAAAATTATGACAGACCCTTATGTGGGAAGGCTTACCTATTTTAGAGTTTATTCGGGTACAGCAAGAGCCGGTACCTATGTGTATAATTCGAATACAAAGAAAAGAGAGCGTTTGGGACGTATTTTGTTGATGTCTGCAAATAAAAGAGAAGATATTCAAGAGGTTTTTACTGGGGACATTGTTGCAGCCGTTGGGTTAAAAGACGTAAAAACCGGAGATACTTTATGTGTAGAAAATAAGCCTATTATTCTCGAATCTATGTATTTTCCAGAACCAGTAATCGCGGTGGCAATCGAACCAAAAACGAAAGTGGATCAGGAAAAGCTTGGTCGGTCATTGAATAAATTGGCAGAAGAGGATCCAACTTTTCAAATAAAATCAAATGAGGAGACTGGACAAACAGTAATCTATGGGATGGGAGAGCTGCACCTTGAGATTTTAGTAGATCGATTACTTCGTGAATTCAAAGTAGGGGCTAACGTCGGTAGACCCCAAGTCGCTTATAAGGAAGCTATTACGAAAAAGGCTCAAGCTGAAGGAAAGTTTATTCGACAAAGCGGCGGCAAAGGCCAGTATGGTCATGTGGTCATAGAAATTGAACCCTCTGAAAAAGGTAAAGGATTTGAGTTTGCTAATAAGATTGTAGGTGGTACAATTCCGAAAGAATTCATTAATCCTGTAGCTATGGGCATTAAAGATGCCATGTCCAACGGCGTATTAGCTGGTTATCCTTTAATTGATATTAAAGTAACTTTACTGAATGGCTCTTATCATGATGTTGATTCATCAGATATTGCATTTAAAGTAGCAGGGTCTATTGCTTTAAAAAATGCTGTGTTAAAAGCAGATCCTGTTCTTATGGAGCCTGTCATGGATGTGGAAGTAATCGTTCCCGAGGAGTATTTAGGGGATGTTATGGGGGATTTAAACAGTCGTCGTGGAAAGATACGAGGTATATTCCCTCGTAAAGATGCCCAAGTAGTCACCGCCACGGTTCCTTTAAGCGAAATGTTTGGTTATGCTACCACTTTGCGTTCATTAACTCAAGGACGTGCTATTTATACTATGCAATTTTCGAAATATGAATTAGCGCCACAATCTGTTTCAGAAAAAGTCATGGAAAAAGCGACTGTAATATAATTTGAACTACTAATATCAATTTGGTATTCATTGCTAAAGGATTTAATTGAATAGAGAAATTATTTTAATCTGGAGGAATTAATCATGGCTAAACAGAAATTCGAAAGAACAAAGCCCCATATAAACGTTGGGACTATTGGACATGTAGACCATGGCAAAACGACCCTCACTTCAGCTATGACTATGCTTTTAAATAAAAAGGGTTTGGCGGAATATCGTAGCTTTGATTCCATTGACAACGCACCGGAAGAAAAGGCACGAGGAATTACCATTGCCACGGCCCATGTGGAGTATGAAACCGATAAACGTCATTATGCCCACGTAGACTGCCCAGGACATGCTGACTATGTGAAAAACATGATTACCGGGGCAGCACAAATGGATGGGGCTATTTTAGTAGTCAGTGCTGCTGATGGGCCAATGCCTCAAACTCGCGAGCATATTTTGCTTGCTCGGCAAGTTGGCGTCCCTTACATCGTTGTCTTTTTAAATAAAGTGGACATGGTTGACGATCCCGAACTATTAGAGTTAGTTGAACTGGAACTTCGTGAGCTTTTAAGTCAATATGATTTCCCTGGTGATGAAATTCCTATTATTAAAGGAAGCGCGCTTGAAGCACTGACAAACCCTGATGTCAAAGAAAAAACCAAACCTATTTTCGAGTTAATGGATGCTGTGGACGAATATGTCCCCACACCTTCCCGTGAAAAAGATAAACCATTTCTTATGCCTGTTGAAGATGTGTTTAGTATTACAGGCCGTGGCACAGTAGGTACGGGTCGAATTGAAAGGGGTCAAATTAAAACTGGTGACGATGTGGAAATTGTAGGATTGGGAGCTAAAAGAAAAAGTGTGGTTACTGGTGTTGAAATGTTTCGTAAAACCTTGGATTACGGTGAAGCAGGAGATAACGTTGGATTACTTCTTCGTGGAGTTGAAAAAGAAGAACTGGAACGAGGTATGGTTGTCGCTAAGCCAGGTAGTATTACTCCTCACACTAAGTTTAATGGTGAAGTTTATGTTCTGACCAAAGAAGAAGGTGGGCGCCACACACCCTTCTTTAATGGGTATCGACCTCAGTTCTATTTTAGAACCACTGATGTTACTGGCGTAATCAAAATGCCCGAAGGCGTAGAAATGGTTATGCCTGGGGATAATGTCAATATGGAAGTGGAGTTAATCGCTCCAATCGCTATGGAAGAAGGCCTGCGGTTTGCTATTCGGGAAGGTGGTCGTACCGTAGGTGCTGGAGTTGTAACCAAAATAATAGAATAACTTTTATAGATTCTTAGGCTAAGCCCTGTTATTTAACAGGGCTATCTTATGTTAACCAGTACGTTATATTTGAATGGCACGAGTGAAATGATTATTACGAATATCGCACTTTACAGTAATCAAATATGTGGGAGTAAAAATTAAGTGGTTGGTCAAAAAATAAGAATAAAACTTAAAGCTTACGATCATCGGCTTATTGACAAGTCCACAGATAAAATCATTAGAACTGCGAAAGCAACAGGAGCAGCGATCTCAGGCCCAGTGCCATTGCCTATTAAGCGATCACTGTATACAGTACTGCGTTCTCCTCATGTCGATAAGAAGTCTAGAGAACAGTTTGAAACCCGTATTCATAAGCGATTGATTGATATTTTAAATTCAACACCAAAAACCGTAGACGCATTAATGAAGCTTGAACTGCCCGCGGGAGTGGATGTTGAAATTAAAGTCTGAATTGAGATTAAAAATAGATTTATAATTGACAAAACGAGGGCTATATTGACGAAATGAGCGGGCTAATTGGTAGAAAAAGCGGTATGACCAGGCTATTTGATAGCCAAGGTAGGGATATGCCGGTAACTGTTATTGAAGCAGGTCCATGTGTTGTTACACAAATAAAGACTCAAGAGAGTGATGGCTATAATGCCATTCAAGTAGGATATGAGGATAAAAAAGAAAAACATACCACAAAGCCTGAATTGGGACATTTTGCAAATGCTGGTGTCAAGCCAAAGCGAATATTAAAAGAATTTAGAGGATTCACAGATGCGGACTCTCTTAAATTAGGAGATTCCATTACTGTGGACTTCTTTACTGAAGGTGAAATAGTGCGGGTCACTGGTTGGTCCAAGGGTAAAGGCTTTCAAGGTGTTCTAAAGAGACATGGCTTTAGTGGAGGCCCCAAATCTCATGGGCAAAGCGATCGCTTGCGGGCGCCCGGTTCTTTGGGACAATCTTCGTTCCCTTCCCGCGTTTTCAAGGGATTAAAAATGGCTGGAAGAATGGGAAATAAAAAAGTAACTGTTAAAAATTTAAGAGTTATAAAAGTTTATCCAGAAAAAAATATTATTATAATTGAAGGAGGGGTTCCTGGCCCCAATGGAGGCTTAGTCATAATAAGGAAAAACGAAAGTTAAATATGGAAGTCGAAGTTTACAATCGTGCTGGTAGAACTTCTGGTAAAAAGGTGCAGATACCTGCTGAAATTTTTGGAATTGAGCCAAACGTTCATGCCGTTTATTTAGCGGTTAAGGCACAAAATGCTAATTCCAGGCAGGGAACTGCAGCTACTAAGACTCGCACCATGGTCAGAGGAGGCGGTAAGAAACCTTGGCGGCAAAAAGGGCGTGGTGTGGCTCGCGCTGGTACCATTCGTTCTCCAATATGGGTAGGGGGTGGACGTACTTTTGGCCCTCACCCGCGGGACTTTACTATTAAGCTCCCTAAAAAAGTTAAAAAATTAGCTCGAATTTCGGTATTATCTGATAAGGCAAAGAATAACCAAATCACTCTTATTGAAGATTTTAAATTAGAAAATCCGAAAACAAAAGAATTGTTTACCATCTTACAGTCCTTGGGAGTTGAAAATCAAAAAACTCTTTTACTTCTTGCTGAATATGATCCTATGATTTTGAGGGCTGGACGTAATATTCCTAATTTAAATATAAAGATGGCTACAACCGTGTCCACATACGATTTATTGAATTGTGAGAGAATATTAATCCAGCAGGGAGCAATCGAGAAAATATCAGGGGTATTAAAAAGATGAAGAGCATAGAAACCATACTAATAAAACCTCTTCTCACAGAAAAAATGCTTCGGTTGCAGGAAGAAGAACGAAAGTATGCTTTTAAAGTAGCAAAGCAGGCAAATAAAATCGAAATAAAAAAGGCTGTTGAAAACAAATTTGGCGTACAAGTGGTAAATGTTCACACCATCAATGTTATGGGTAAAAGTAAGCACATGAACACACGTCGAGGTATCACCCGGGGTAAGCGTTCTGACTGGAAAAAGGCCATTGTGACTCTTCGAGAAGGTCACATGATAGATTTATTTCAAGGTCAACAAGGGTAAAAAGAATGGGCTTAAAAAAATTCAAACCCACAACACCAAGTCAGAGATATCGCGCGGTTCTAACCTATGACGAGATAACTAGAGATAATCCTGAAAAGTCGCTATTACGACCGCTAAAGAAAACTGGCGGTCGAAATAACAATGGCCATATTACCACTCGTTTCAGGGGAGGGGGTCATAAACGAACGTACCGTCATCTTGACATCAAACGAAATAAAGATGGGATTCCAGCACGAGTAGCCGCTATTGAGTATGATCCCAATCGTTCAGCCAATATTGCCCTGCTGCACTACAAAGATGGTGAGAAAAGATACATTTTAGCATCATTGGGTTTAAAGGTTGGCGACCAATTGATGTCTGGTGAAGGCGCTGAAATTAGAATTGGCAATGCAATGCCTTTAAGGAATATTCCGTTAGGCACACTGATTCATAATGTTGAACTTGTTGCAAGGAAAGGCGGCCAATTGGCCCGAGGTGCGGGAACTTATGCCCAGTTGGTTGCCAAAGAAGGTGACTACGCTCAACTTAAGTTGCCTTCCGGTGAAGTAAGGATGGTTCGGCAAGAATGTCGTGCCACAATAGGTCAAGTAGGAAATGTCGATCATGAAAATGTTTCTTCTGGGAAGGCAGGAAGGTCTCGATGGTTAGGAAGAAGACCCCATGTACGGGGTGTTGCCATGAATCCTGTTGATCATCCTATGGGGGGTGGTGAAGGAAAAGCCTCTGGGGGAAGGCATCCGTGTTCACCCTGGGGAAAACCTGCAAAAGGTGGCAATACAAGAAAGAAAAAGAAATCTGATGATTATATTGTCAACAAAAGAAAATAAGATTAAAGGAATCATATGCCTCGTTCAGTAAAAAAAGGCCCTTATGTTGATGAAAAGCTCTTGAAACGTATTCGCGAGTTAAAACGAAAAAAAGTGATTAAAACTTGGGCAAGGCGTTCTACAATTACACCAGAATTCGTAGGACATACATTAGCCGTTCATAATGGTAATAAATTCGTACCCGTATTTATAACAGAAAATATGGTTGGACATAAGCTCGGTGAGTTCTCACCTACCCGTACTTTTAGAGGTCATGGAGGTAAGGCGGCCGAGAGATCTACAAAAATTAAGTAATATCGTTCGGTGGAAATATGGAAGCTCGCGCTGTCGCAAAATATGTTAGGATGTCACCAAGAAAAGTCAGACAGGTAGTAGATTTGGTTCGTGGTATACAGGTCGATAAGGCCTTAAATATATTGCACTATACACGGAAAGCCGCGGCTCTGCCCGTTGAGAAGACCTTAAGATCAGCCGTGGCCAATATATTAAACATTGAAGGGGCTTCAAAAGTCGATCCAGAAGATTTATTTATCAAAGAAGCCCGTGTGGATAAAGGCTTTTGTTTCCGTAGATATAGGGCTGCTTCTATGGGACGTGCTATGAGAATGAAGCGACCTACGTGCCACATTACTATTGTGGTTTCTGAATTGTAAAAATATTATGTAGAACTATTTAAATATGGAGGTATTTTGGGACAAAAAACGAATCCCGTAGGTCTGCGGTTGGGAATTATAAGGAATTGGGAATCCAATTGGTATGATGAACGCGAATTCGCAGACAAATTAAAAGAAGATTTCATGCTTAGACGGTATATTCAAAGCAGGTTACAAAACGCTGGTGTTTCGACTATACAAATTGAAAGGACTTCTCAGCGAATTACCTTAGCGATTCATACGGCAAGACCCGGAATCGTGATTGGAAGAAAAGGTTCTGAAGTCGATAAATTAAAAGAAGAGTTGCAAAGACTCACAGAAAAGGAAGTGCAACTTAATATTAATGAAATAAAAAAACCTGAATTAGATGCCTTTTTAGTGGCTGAAAATGTTGCTCATCAATTAGAATCTAAAATTTCATTTAGAAGAGTTATGAAAAAAGCTGTTATGAGTACCATGCGTATGGGGGCTGAAGGTGTCCGTATTTCATGCTCGGGCCGCCTGGGTGGAGCCGAGATGGCCCGCACAGAACATTACAAGGATGGGCGAATTCCTCTTCATACTCTCCGTGCAGATATAGATTATGCGAAAAAAACGGCCAAAACTCCGTATGGTTCTATTGGAGTAAAGGTCTGGATTTGTAAAGGAGAAGTCTTAAGTGTTTAAGGAGTAAGATGTATGTTAATGCCAAAACGGGTAAAATATCGCAAGCAGCAGCGAGGACGCATGAAGGGCAAAGCCATAAGAGGCTCAAAAATTGCTTTTGGACAGTATGGTTTGAAAGCTATAACCCCAGGTTGGATCACAGCACGTCAAATTGAAGCAGCACGAATTGCCATGACCCGATATATCAAGAGAGGGGGTAAAGTTTGGATAAGAATTTTTCCAGATAAACCCGTTACACAAAAACCAGCAGAAACGCGTATGGGCAAGGGAAAAGGTTCACCAGAATATTGGGTGGCCGTAGTTAAACCAGGAAGAGTTTTATTTGAGTTGGGAGGTGTTTCTGAAGTAATGGCGCGGGAAGCTTTGCGATTAGCTTCTCATAAATTACCCGTCCAAACGAGATTTGTAAGTCAATCAGATTTTGGTGAATAAAATTATGAAAATGCAAGAGATAAAAGAACTGCCCAAATCTGAAATTGAATTAAAACTAGCGGATGCAATAGAGGAATTGTATAATCTTCGTTTTCAACATGCCATGCATCAATTAGATAATCCACTTCGATTAAGAGAAGTTAGAAAAGATATCGCTCGATTAAAGACCGTATTACATGAATTTGAATTAGGCATTCGACAGTCTAAAGAAGGTTAACATGATATCCAAAATTCATAATGGAAAGATAATGACAAAACGAGGAGTCAGAAAAACCAAAATTGGTAAGGTAGTCTCCAACCAAATGGATAAAAGTATTGTTGTGGCAGTAGAACGACTGGTTAAACATCCTTTGTACAGGAAATATTTTAAAAAAACATCAAAATTTATGGCACATGATAAGGAAAATCAGTGTCAGATTGGCGATATAGTTAAAATAATGGAAACAAGACCTCTAAGCAAAATGAAAAGGTGGCGATTAGTTGAAATCATTGAGAAAGCTAAATGACCAATAATAATGTGTTGTTAATTCGCTCAGTTAGGAGAGTTGTTGGATGATTCAGCAATATACGCAATTGAATGTGGCAGATAATACCGGGGCAAAGAGAGTGATGTGTATTATGGTACCCGGGAGTACTAAAAAAAAATATGCTCATATCGGCGACGAAATTGTGGTATCGGTGAAATCAGCTATTCCAGGGAGTGGAGTAAAGAAAGGAGAAGTAAGCAAGGCTGTCATAGTCCGAACTAAGAAAGAAATTCGACGGTATGATGGGTCATATATTCGGTTTGATGAAAACGCGGCAGTCTTAATCAATGATCAAAGAGAACCCAGGGGAACCAGAATTTTTGGTCCGGTGGCCAGGGAACTGAGAGATAAATATTTTATGAAAATTATTTCTTTAGCTCCTGAAGTCTTGTAATATTTCTTAAAGGAGTAAATATTCATGCAAGTCAGACAAGAAGATCAGGTTTTAGTTATTTCTGGAGTATATAGAGGCAAGAAAGGACGGGTACTTAAAGTTTTTCCTAAACAAGATAGAGTGATTGTTGAAGGCGTGAATTTTATCAAACGGCACATGCGTCCATCCACACAATTACCTCAAGGAGGGATTATTCGAAAAGAAGCCTCAATTCACGCTTCTAATGTCATGTTGATTTGTTCTAAATGCAATGAACCAACTCGGGTTCGACACGAATTTTTTGGTACAGAGGGAAAAGAATCTAGAAGAAAAGCTCGAGTTTGTAAGAATTGCAATGAAATGATTCAGGTTCGTTCCTAGTGAAAACTTATTTAAAGAATGGATGTAATGAAAATATATTGATTTATTTTGAAAGATAAAGATGGCTAAATATATACCGAGACTTTTAACTGAGTACAAAGAGAAAATTGTACCATCTTTAATGAAGCGCTTTAGTTATCGCAATATAATGGAAGTGCCCCTGGTCGAAAAAATAGTTGTAAATATGGGGGTTGGCGAGGCCATTGAAGACTCTAAATTGCTGGATCGTGCCATGGAAGACTTAGAGGTTATCACCGGCCAAAGGCCAGTAGTAACCATTGCAAAAAAATCAATTTCAAATTTTAAGCTAAGAGACGGGAGGCAGATTGGTTGTAAGGTTACATTGCGACGCTGGCGAATGTATGAGTTTTTGGATAGATTTATCAATCTCGCAATTCCTAGGGTTAGAGATTTCCGAGGCCTTTCAGATCGTTCCTTTGATGGGCGGGGGAACTTTTCTATGGGGGTACGAGAACAGATAATATTCCCTGAAATTAATTATGATAAAGTGGATCGCATACGTGGCATGGATGTAACTATTGTTACCACGGCTAAAACGGATGAGGAAGCTTATGAACTGCTTTTGGCATTTGGCATGCCTTTCAGAAGAAAAAGTTAAATATACTCTTGAGGAAAAATTGTGGCAAAAAAATCTTTAATTGCAAAACAAAAAAGAGAACCCAAATTTGTAGTACGTAAATATAATCGATGTTTACGCTGCGGTAGGTCGAGAGGGTATTTGAGAAAATTTGGTTTGTGTAGGATTTGTTTTCGTGAATTGGCCTTAGAGGGTAAAATACCCGGGGTCACGAAAGCAAGTTGGTAATTTTTAGAGGTGAATGTAAAATGAGTATGACTGATCCAATAGCAGATTATTTAACAAGAATTAGAAATGCAAACAGGGCTAAGCATAATAAAGTAGATATACCCACTTCAAATATAAAAAGAAAAATGACGAGAATACTTAAAGAATATGGTTATATTCAAAATTATATACTGATAGATGATAAGAAAAGTGGGATTATTCGGATTTATTTAAAATATGATGAAGAGGATAATAGTGTTATTCACGGATTAAAGAGAATCAGTACCCCGGGTCTGAGAAAATATGTTGGAATTAAAGATATACCAAGAGTTTATAACAACTTTGGAATTGCTATTTTATCGACTTCTAATGGGGTTATTTCTGATAGAGACGCTCGTAAGTTAAAAGTTGGGGGAGAAGTTCTCTGTTTTATTTGGTGAAATTTAAAGTTAAGGAGAAGTAAGTGTCACGTGTTGGGTATAAACCTATTGAATTGCCTAAAGGCGTTGAGGTGAGTGTTAGTGATCATTCTGTTGTGGTTAAAGGGCCTAAAGGCAGTCTGTCCAGGGAAATAAATCCCGAATTTAAAGTAACCATTAAAGAGAATCAAATGCACGTATCTCGTCCTAATGATAGTAAGTATTACAAATCTCTTCACGGACTATATCGTACTCTTCTTAATAATATGGTTGAAGGTGTTACTAAAGGATTTGAAAAAAAGCTTGAAATTGTTGGGATTGGCTATAAGGGTGAATTAAAAAATAATCGTTTGAACTTGCAACTGGGATTTTCTCATTCAATTGTGTTCGTTCCTCCCGAAGGAATTGAAATAATTATAGAAGACCCTACAAATATTACTGTGCGGGGTATTGATAAAGAATTAGTTGGTCAAGTAACTGCAAAAATTCGCTCTTTTAAGTCACCCGAGCCATACAAGGGGAAAGGAATTAAATATATTGATGAGTATATACGAAGAAAGGCTGGTAAAACTGCAGCCTAAATTCATTGCTTAAATTTAAGGAAAGTAAAATGACTGATAAAAATAAAAACAAAAGAATGAAAAGAGAGCGGAAAAAGTTACATATAAAAAAGCATATTACAGGAACTGCTGAAAGGCCGCGTTTAGCTGTATTTCGTAGTACTAAAAATATTTATGCTCAACTTATTGACGATGTGAATCAGCGAACTTTAACAGGAGTTTCAACTCTTTCACCAGATTTAAAAACTGAACTATCTAAAGCAAAAGGTAAAATCACGGTAGCTAATTTGGTAGGTAAAAAAATTGCCGAAAAAGCTAAATCTATGAAAATTAAAACTGTAGTATTTGACCGGAGTGGATATTTGTATCACGGCCGTGTTAAGGCGTTGGCTGAAGGAGCTCGTGAAAATGGACTTGAATTTTAAACTAAATTACTATAAATATTCTATTATAATCTGGGGTTTAATTGATGAGAACGGTTAAAATTAGTCCGAGTGAACTAGATCTTAAAGAGCGTGTTATTCATATAAATCGTGTTGCGAAAGTTGTAAAAGGGGGACGACGTTTTAGTTTTAACGCTATCGTAGTCGTTGGGGACGGGAATGGACATGTTGGCGTGGGACTGGGAAAGGCGAACGAAGTCACGGATGCTATTTCAAAGGGTTCTGAAAACGCTAAGAAAAATTTAATTAGAGTACCAATTATTAACGGAACAATTCCTCATGAAATTAAAGGCAAATATGGAGCCGGTAAAGTATTTTTAAAACCAGCTTCGCCTGGAACGGGGGTTATTGCAGGTGGAGCGGTAAGAGCCATTATTGAAGCGGTGGGGATTCAAGATATATTAACTAAATCTATCGGTTCCTCTAATCCCCACAATATTGTCAAGGCATCTATGCGAGCGCTTTCGAATATTATGGAGCTTCCTGTCATTGCACGGCAGCGTGGTTTATCAATCTCAGAAGTTTTTAATAAGACTACGATTTAAAAATTATATCTGGTAATTGATATGGCAAAAAATAAGCGTATAAAAATTACCCTAATAAAAAGTATTATTGGTCGGAATTATAAGCAAAAAAGAACCATTGAAGCATTAGGTCTTAAAAGGCTTCATCATACCGTCATTCATAATGATACACCCCAAATACGAGGTATGATAACAAAAGTAAATCATCTTGTTACAGTAGAAATAGTTTAAATTATTATTATGGAATTAGGAAGTTTAAAATACGCGCCTGGTTCTAATCGAAAGAAAAAGAGGATTGGCAGAGGCCAAGGTTCAGGTTACGGCGGTACCGCTGGTAGAGGGCATAAAGGCCAAAGATCTCGATCAGGATCAAAAAGACGGCCTTGGTTTGAAGGTGGACAAATGCCTTTACAAAGGCGGCTTCCTAAACGTGGTTTTACTAATATATTTAAAAAAGAATTTCAAATTGTAAATCTAAAAGATTTGGATAGATTAAAAAGAGTTAAGGAAGTTACTCCAGAAATCCTTTATGACTCTGGACTGATTAGCAAGAAGAATATTCCAGTGAAGATTTTAGGTGTCGGAGATTTGAACAAAGTTATAGAGATTTCTGCCCACGCCTTTAGCGCTTCGGCGAAAGAGAAAATTGAGAAAATTGGCGGAAAGGCAATAGTAATATGATTAAGAGCTTTCAAAGCATATTTAAAATCCCTGAATTAAAGCAGAGAATAATTTTTACACTATTAATTCTTGTGGTTTATCGAATTGGAGGCCATGTCCCTATTCCGGGAATTAATAGTGAGGCTTTACTTGCATTTTTTTCTGAAGCTCAACAGGGAGGCGGACTATTAGGGCTTTATGATTTATTTGCAGGTGGAGCCTTTAGAAGAGCTACGGTTTTTGCTCTGGGTATTATGCCTTATATTTCTGCTTCCATTATAATTCAACTTTTGGGAGCTGTGGTGCCTTATTTTCAGAAACTCCAAAAAGAGGGAGAAGAGGGAAGAAAAAAGATTACTCAATATACACGATACGGTACGGTTTTGATTTCAAGCATGCAAGCTTATGGTGTAGGCGTGTTTTTGGAAAGCATTCGCACAAATACTGGCCTTCTTGTAGTTCCTGATCCAGGTTGGGGATTTAGACTTCTTACGATGATTACGCTAACGGCTGGAACTATATTGATTATGTGGCTCGGAGAACAAATTACAGAACGTGGGATTGGTAATGGTATTTCTTTGATTATATTTATTGGAATTATTGCAACATTTCCAAATGCCATATTAGATGAGTACCAGCAAATTGCGGCTAAAAATAGGGCTATATTAACCGAAGTGTTTTTATTGGGACTTATGGTTATTACTGTGGCTGCTGTTGTTGCTTTAACGCAAGGAACACGGAAAATTCCAGTTCAATACGCCAAACGAGTTATTGGAAGAAAAATTTACGGAGGTCAAAGTACTCACATTCCATTGCGCGTAAACACGGCCGGGGTGATGCCTATTATATTTGCTCAATCAATTATGTTTGTACCCCAAACCGTCTTGACCTTTTTTCCAAATAGTGAATTTATGAACGTGATTGCACGGTGGTTTGATTTTCAATCATTGATGTATTGGATTATTTATGGGATTTTAATTGTTTTTTTTACCTATTTTTATACAGCAATAGCTTTTAATCCCGTTGATGTAGCGGATAATATGAAAAAATATGGTGGATTTATCCCCGGTGTAAGACCTGGTAAAAGAACCGCTGAGTTCATAGATAACATATTAACGAAAATTACTCTTCCGGGATCCATTTGTTTGGCGGTAATAGCTATATTTCCATATATAATTACAAGGTTTGTTAATGTTTCATTCACTTTTGCTTCCTTTTATGGGGGTACATCACTTTTAATAGTAGTAGGAGTTGCTTTGGATACCCTGCAACAATTGGAATCCCATTTGCTTATGCGCCATTATGATGGATTTATGAAAGGCAGCGGAAAGATCCGGGGAAGACGCAGATTTTAAGATATTGGGATTACTGTAAGAATAGATGATTGAGCTGGTGTAATCTTAAATACAGATGATTCATATACGTAGCAGAAGAGAAATTGAGTTAATTCGAAATAGTTGTCAAATTGTTGTAGAGACATTTGAAATTGTTGAAAATTTAATTAAACCCGGAATTGAAACAAAAATTATCGATAAAGCAGTAGAAAAGTTCATTGATTCTAAAGGTGCAAGACCTGCTTTTAAAGGGTATCGAGGTTTCCCTGCAAGTTCTTGTATTTCAGTTGAAAATGAAGTTGTGCATGGTATTCCTGGTAAAAGAGTCCTCAAGGAAGGAGAAATCGTTAGTGTTGATATTGGGGTTGAGTGCGAAAGATTTTTTGGAGATGGAGCGAAAACCTATGCCGTTGGTGAAATCTCGCAAGAAAAAAAACGCTTAATGAGGATCACCTTAGAGGCTTTGAATATTGGGGTGAAACAAGCCAGAGTTGGTAAGCGCCTCTCAGATATCTCTCATGCAATTCAGACAGTGGTTGAATCTGCTAATTTTTCAATAGTTAGGGATTTGGTGGGACATGGCATTGGTCGTAAGCTTCACGAGGATCCACAAATTCCAAATTATGGGGCACCTAATACAGGGCCTCGATTACGTTCAGGTATGGTTTTAGCAATTGAACCCATGGTGAATATGGGCAAATATAAGGTTAAAACAGCCTTGGACCAATGGACTGTCGTAACTGCTGATGGCTTACCTTCTGCCCATTTTGAACACACGGTTGTGGTAACGAATGGTGAACCAGAAATATTAACTAAAAATTTGTAACGGTTTATGGCCAAAGAAGAACCAATAAAAGTAGATGGAACCATCATTGAAACTTTGCCCAATGCAACCTTTCGGGTGGAATTAGAAAATGGGCATAAGGTTTTGGCTCATATCTCAGGTAAGATGCGGATGCATTTTATTAAAATTCTGCCAGGCGACAAAGTAACGCTTGAACTTTCACCTTACGATTTAAGTAGGGGAAGGATAGTATATCGATATAAGTGAGGAATATTAATGAAAGTAAGGTCATCATTGAAACGCATTTGTGACAATTGCAAAATAATTCGAAGAAAAGGTCGAGTAATTGTAATTTGTAAAAATCCACGTCATAAGCAACGCCAGGGCTGATTTTGTATCAACCGGCGTAAAAATATTTTAAGGAGGTTAGCGTTGGCTAGAATTGCTGGGGTTGATTTACCAAAAGAAAAACGAGTTGATTTTGGATTAACTTATATCTATGGCATAGGTGTTTCGAGTGCCAAGAAGATTCTTGAAAAGGCTGGAGTGAATTCTGACATCCGTGTAAAGGATTTATCTAGTGAGCAGGTTTCAAAGATTCGAAACATCATTTCAAATGATTATAAGGTTGAAGGTTCATTACGAACGGAAGTAACAATGAATATTAAGAGACTCATGGACATCGGTTGTTACCGCGGATTACGACATCGCCGAGGGCTGCCTGTTCATGGACAACGGACACACACCAATGCCCGTACTCGGCGGGGAAGAAGAACCATAATAGGTGGAAAAAAGAAATAAGAGATTGAAATCATATAAGCAAAAACAAAGAGGATTAATTTAATGGCGTCACCTAAAAAACCTAAGAGCAAAAAGAAAGAAAAAGTAGAGTCTAATGGCGTGGCTCATATTAAAGCTACATTCAATAATACGATTGTTTCACTAACCGACCAATACGGCAATGTAATTTCATGGGCTTCTGCTGGAAAAATTGGATTTAAAGGGTCTAGAAAAAGTACACCTTTTGCAGCCCAATTAGCGGCAGAATCCGCAGCAAAAGAAGCGATGGAATTAGGTCTTCAGAGAGTAGAAGTGCTCATCAAAGGCCCCGGGGCTGGAAGAGAGTCTGCTGTTAGGTCTTTGCAAGCTGCCGGATTAGAAATTACAGCTATTAAAGATGTCACACCGATTCCTCACAATGGCTGCAGACCGCCTAAAAGACGACGAGTCTAATTATTGTTAAATTTGCGGAGGAAATTTAAATAAATGGCAAGATATTTAGGACCAGTTTGTAAGTTATGTAGAAGAGAAGAACAAAAGCTATTTTTAAAAGGTTTAAAATGCACTTCTCCAAAATGTCCCGTCGAAAAAAGAAACTACCCACCTGGACAACATGGAACTAGACGACGATTTAAGCAGTCTGACTATGGAATTCAATTACGTGAGAAGCAAAAAGTTCGCCGGATGTACGGTTTAATGGAATCTCAATTTCGGAGCTATTTTGCTAAGGCAGAGCGTCAAAAAGGCATTACTAGCGAAAATCTTTTACAGATTTTAGAACGACGTTTGGATAATGTGATATATCGATTGGGATTTGCGCCCTCTCGTAAAGCCGCTCGACAACTTGTACGTCATAGTCATTTTTTAATTAATGACCATTTGGTGGATATTCCTTCATATATTTTAAAGGCGGGGGATGTAGTAAAAGTAAAAGATAAAAGTAAAAAACTAGAAATAATTCATGCTTCCATGCGAAAGATTCGTGAAGGACGACTCATGCCTTGGCTTGAGCTTGATAAAGCTGGCCTGAAAGGCAGGTTGCTGAATATCCCCTCTAGAGCAGATATTCCTTTAGATGTTAATGAATCATTAATAGTAGAACTCTATTCAAAGTAAAAAATTTGTTAGATAATTCGGAGAATAAGTGATATGAATTGGCCAAATTTACAAATGCCAGAAGGGATTGAATTAGATGAATCCACCTATTCCAATACTTTAGGGAGATTTATAATACAGCCATTAGAGAGAGGTTTTGGGGTCACTATTGGAAATGCACTTCGTAGGGTGCTCCTTTCATCTTTACCAGGGGCTGCTATTTCTATGATTCGAGTTGATGGCGTATTACATGAATTTTCCAACATTCCTGGCGTTGTAGAGGATGTTGCAGAAATGATTTTGAACTTAAAAGAAGTGCGATTTAAACTGCTCAGTAAGCGTCCTGAAAAAGTTAATATTCATCTCAAAGGGCCCGGAGAATTTAAGGCTAAAGATATCCAAAATGGAAATACCGAATTTGAAATACTTAATCCCGACAAGCATATTGCAACCCTGAATGAAGATGCAGATTTTGATATTGAGTTTCGAATTTCTCGTGGACATAGCTATGTGCCTGCCGAAGAAAATAAACAGCCAGATCAACCTATCGGTGCCATTCCTATTGATTCTATTTACACCCCAGTTAAAAAAGTCTCCTACCATGTTGAAAATACAAGGTTGGGACACAGGACTGATTACGAAAGACTCATTATGGAAGTTGAAACAGATGGTAGTATTACCCCAGATGATGCTTTAACTTATGCTGCAAAAATTTTAAAAGACCATATTCAGCTTTTTATAAATTTTGATATTGAACCTGAAGAAGAGGAACCAGTTGAAGTAGATGAAGAAGCTTTACAAATTAGAAAATTGCTGAAAATGCCCGTTGATGAATTAGAACTCTCTGTCCGTTCTTATAACTGCCTTATGGCTGCCAATATTAAGAATATCGGGGATCTCGTTAAACGTGATGAGCAAGAAATGCTGAAGTTTAGAAATTTTGGAAGAAAATCCTTACAAGAATTAAATAAGATATTAGAAGAAAAAGGACTTCACTTTGGCATGGATGCCGCCAAATATCTGGTAGGTGAAAACGAATGATATGGGAAAATAACAAATGCGACATAGAAAAATTGGTAGAAAATTAAATAGAACAACAGCTCACAGAAAGGCCCTATTTTCGAATATAGCAGCTTCACTGATTGAACATAAACAAATTCAAACTACTACCGCTAAAGCTAAAGCGGTAAGAAGATCAGTTGAACGACTTATTACTTTTGCCAAGCGGGGTACTTTAGCAGACCGGCGACAAGTTCTAAGAACTATAAAAGATAGAAAAGTAGTTAAAACTCTTTTTGATGAAATAGCTCCTAACTATGAGAATCGCAATGGTGGATATACTAGAGTCATTAAACTTGGTCGTCGGCGAGGTGATGGTGCTGAGATGGCTCTTTTAGAACTTGTGGGATATGAAGGTGTTCAGATAGAAAAACAAAAAGCCCGTGAAGAAGAAAAGGCTAGCAAGGCAAAGAAAAAAGAAGAGAAGCAAAAAGAGGAATAAATTTATTGCTCCCATGAGCTTTTAGAAGAAATTAAAAATTAAGGGCCGATTGTTTCAATTTCGCAGTCGGCTTTTTTATTGTCATAAACCCAAATATAGTAGTATCAATCAAATTTTTGTTTTTTTTGCAAGAAAAATTATTACTAAAATATTTCCCAACGGATTAATACGGCCAATAGATATTTTGAAAATTATTTTCAAATACCCCATCGTCCAAAGGCATCTCATTGCACAGTACCGGTAACCAATTCGTACAATCAGAGTTGGGCTTTTATCCGTTGGGTTTCATTAGGACCTTAACAATAAAATCGTTGCACAATGGGCAAAGATTTTAAAAGACAAAGTAATGGTAGACAAAATGATTAAGAAAAAAATTCAAAATTAAAATTGCAAAGTGCCAAATGCAAAATGATTTATCGGAGCAGCCTATGTTTTGCAATTTTCGTTTTTCATTTTGAGATTTGCATTTAAAGCAATTATGTAATT
>JBHIAC010000023.1:0-32579 GCA_046758365.1 bacterium | reverse complement strand
GATCGGGTGATCGAGACCGAATTATGAAGTGGCATATTGAAATTAGCAAAGCATCACAAAAGTTTATCAAGAAAAATGGAATTCGTGATGACGAAATCATTTCACATTTAAGAAGAGCCATCTACAAATTGCAAGGCAAAGAAGGAAAAGTCGATCTCAAGAAGATGAAAGGTGATTGGAAAGATTTTTTCAGGATCAGAACTGGAAAGATGCGTATCATCTTCAAGACCGATTTTGACCATCGAAAAATCTTTGTAGACAGAATCGATTTCAGAGGTGATGTCTATAAATAAAATCTGGGTCAAGGGGAGAAAAAATCATGAACCATGATTCCCTCGACATTTATCTCGAAAACGAAACCTTCAAAAACGAATTCACCCTAAGAGGTCTCGATCTCCTCCAGGTCTGGCACCCAACGCCAGATGACCTGGAATTAGAAAATCGCCAACTCCAGCATTTGCTGGATTGGGTTACGAAATATCAAGCGTGTCCTGATCGGGAGAAATTAGAAACCGAAGGCTACCTCTTTCCACCGGTTGACCCCGATATCGAGCCGGACAGCGATTGGCTCATTTTTGAACTCTGGATAAAGGGCAAGCCGGTGCGGGCAAAAATGAAGGATCAGCTTACTGGCAAGTTTCTTTTGATAGAGCCAGACACCATAACCGATAAAGAAATAGAAGCGGAGTTGGAACGGCTCTTCGCACATTTAGCCGATAGTTATTTTTGCATTGATTTCAATGAAGGCCTTCCTCCCAGGCTGGTCTATATCCTCCTTCGTGAGGTTTTGGAAGAAGAATTTGAATTCATTGCCGCAGGCCGTTGGCATATCACTGGCTGCGAAGGTTACTGTCCCGGGTGTGTTCAGCGCCCTTGGTGCGAAGCTGATGGTAATTCATGTTGGCCAGAAGATGAAGAAGCGGGCCATATGGTGGTGCCCGAAATCGTAAGACGGTATGTTTCTTCCAGTCCTGGCTCCCTCGAAGTCCTGCGGCGTAGTGAGGAGGAGGAAGATCAAGACTTGGATGGTTTCCCTTATTGAGTTTATTAATCGCTCAGCATGTGCATATCAGCACGATCGTGGTGGGTAAAATGACAAAGGTAAAATGGTAAATAGTAAAGGGAGCACTGTAATAAGTAGTGAATAGTATGTTGGATTCAATTTTTTGGCCACTCTCCACTCTTTCCCCTTCTTGTGGTTTAAAAAAAGAAAATCTTGTTTTAAATTCATCGTCAGAAGGTTGTAATTTTTCTTGCCAATTTTGCTTGGATTTGATATATTAAACTATTCGTTAAGGAGCTTAATTCAGAAAATAAAAAATAGAAATAGCCAAAGAGACATTTATTAATTTAATCTTCACTAATTTATTAGGAGGAAAGATGAGTTGCAAAAGAGTGTTGTGGGGCTTACTGGGACTGGCTACAATTTTTATCTTTTTAGCATGCGGTGATCAATCAAAGCAACAAACTGAGCAGCAAACTACACCCATGATTAAACCGGAAGTGGTTGCTGTTTGCATCTGGGACGGCGCTTCTCTGCGGTCTGAGCCTTCTCGAAAAGCTAAATTGCTTTCCACGATTTCTCTGGGTGAACAAGTTATTTGGTTAGGGGATACAGTGGTGGATTCAACAGATAAGAACAGAGAATATTACAAAATCAAATTATCTGATGGTAAGGAAGGCTGGACTTCATCCTATCTTCTGGTTCCAAAGGCCAAAGCCGCTGCCATCACCCAAAAGGCATTTATTTATAAGCGGCCTGATCTTTTAACTGTAACAGATGATTTTTTCGAGCCCATGAACATGGTGGCCGTGGTTTCTGAAGCAGATGACTGGCTGGAGGTCGTTGGCAATAAAAGGAAAAAAAAGGGTTGGATCAAGAACAGGGATATTTCATACAAAGAAGCAGATGTTGCTGTGACTATATTGACCACCAAAGCTTTAGCTGAGAAGGATGCGGAAAAGCAAAGAGAAAAAATCACTGCTATCATTAATAATCCGGATTTTGCAGGATCGATTTTTCTGCCAGAGCTGCGGGAAATGTTAGGGCCCGGAGAAAGCATGCATAAAGAAACAACTGATACTTCAATGACTGAAGAAGCTGTTTCCGTCAAAAATTGATGGTGGTCAATCTTTAAAAACGGCTGTATTCGTTTTGGTAAGCTATTTCTTATATACGCAATAGAGAATTTGCGATAAAGTTGCACAAGCCGCACGGTGCAGGGAAAAGCGCTCCTTGCGTCGATTCACTATTTCACTTATCTGATGGCGGCCCTCTCACCTAGGTCACCCATGTCGGATTCATCGTATGCCGACCTGTCCAAGAACTTGTAAAGTCGAATTCATGCGACGAAATCTATGGTCAAATGAATTCAACCCTGCTACTCAACGCATTCCATTGCAACTAAATTACAATTCGATTTGTTTACAACGATTTTCAATGTCGAATCGTTAAGTTATTGACATTGAAAAACAATATTTGTATATTTGCAGGTTATTAAAATGACCTATATAAATATGAATTCATTTATCTTTTGGAGTATTTATGCTTTCAGAATTACCGAAAGTTTATGATCCTAAAGACGTCGAAGATCGGCTATATAAGTTTTGGCTTGAACAAAATTATTTCCACGCCGAGGTAAATTCTGAACGGAAACCGTATACCATTGTAATTCCGCCACCCAATGTGACAGATGTACTCCACATGGGTCATGCTTATAACAATATGTTTCAGGACATTCTCATCCGCTATCATAGGATGCAAGACAAGGAGGCGCTCTGGTTTCCTGGTACGGATCATGCAGGCATAGCTACACAAAACGTGGTTGAGAGATATTTGTGGAAAGAGCAAAAGAAAACCCGACATGATTTAGGTCGAGAAAAATTTGTAGAGTTAGTTTGGCAGTGGCGCGAAAAAAGTGGCCGAACAATCATTGAACAGTTGAAAAAGATGGGGTTTTCCTGTGACTGGGTAAGAGAACGTTTTACCATGGACAAAGGCTTGTCTCGTGCTGTACTTGAAGTATTTGTGCGCCTTTATAATAAAGGTCTTATCTTCAAGAGCAAATACATTATCAATTGGTGTCCACGTTGCCAAACCGCCCTTTCAGATGAAGAAGTTGCACACCAAGAACATAAGGGAAATCTTTGGTATATAAAGTATCCAATCACTGGTTCCAATCTTTTTATAACGGTAGCAACAACTCGACCTGAAACCATGTTAGGAGATGTAGCGGTGGCTGTTCATCCTAAAGATGAACGATTTCAAGAACTCATAGGAAAAGTAGCCACTCTTCCCATTTTGGGCAGGGAATTGCCAATCATTGCGGATGAAATGGTTGAAATGGATTTTGCAACCGGCGCGGTTAAAGTTACACCAGCCCACGACCCCAATGATTTTTTAATTGGACAAAGGCATAATCTTGTTCCAATTAATGTGATGAACGAAGATGCCTCTATGAACGATAACGCTGGTAAGTATTCTGGTATGGATCGGCTCAAAGCACGCAAACATTTACTACAGGATTTAAAGAATGGTGGATTTATCGAGAAATTAGAAGACCATAGTCACTCTGTGGGTCACTGTTACCGCTGTAATACGGTTATCGAACCGTATCTATCTATGCAGTGGTTTGTGAAAATGAGGCCTTTAGCTGAGCCAGCATTACAGGCGGTTAGAGATGGAAAAATTAAGTTACATCCAGGCCGTTGGACCAAAGTATTTATCCAATGGCTTGAGAACATACATGACTGGTGCATCAGCCGCCAGATTTGGTGGGGACATAGGATTCCAATTTACTACTGTCTGGATTGTGATGCGGTCGTAGCTTCAATTGAATCTCCGTCTAATTGTCAGAAATGCAACAATCAAAATTTTAAGCAAGACCCAGACGTTTTAGATACCTGGTTTTCGTCTCAGCTATGGCCTTTCGCAACGTTGGGTTGGCCTAAAAAGACAAAAGAGCTGAAATATTTTTATCCTACCGATACCCTTGTAACCGGTCCTGATATTATATTCTTCTGGGTGGCGCGAATGGTTATGATGGGCTTGGAATTTATGGGTGACATTCCTTTTCACGATGTTTATTTTAACGGCATTATAAAGGATGCACAAGGTCGCAAAATGAGCAAATCCCTAGGCAACGGCATCGACCCCCTTGAAATGGTGGAAAAATATAGTGCCGATGCGGTAAGATTTTCTCTGCTGGTACTCTCTGCTGAAGGCCAAGATATAAATTTATCTGAAAATGATTTCGAAATTGGTCGAAATTTTTCGAACAAACTTTGGAATGCCTTTAGATTTTTGTGGATGAATATTGAAGAAACGGACCTGAAACATGGCAATCTAGAATTTGTTCGAAAAGCTTTAGAAGAGAATGCTTTAGATTTGTCCGACCGATGGATTCTTAGTCGTTTTCAAAAAACCATAAGGAAAGTCTCTAGAGGTTTGGAGCAATTTAAATTTCATGAAGCTACGGATGCCATTTATAGCTTTTTCTGGAGAGAATATTGTGACTGGTATTTGGAATTAATTAAGCATCGACTTTACAATAAAGATGAATCGGAAGTGAAGAAAATTGCATTAGGTGTTGCGGTGATAGTGATGAAAGGCATACTGCAAATGCTTCATCCATTTATTCCATTCATCACCGAGGAATTATGGATGAAGATTCGTACAGAGCGTGATCCAGAAAGCATAATGATTTCAAATTGGCCATCCGAGTGTCGAGCGTTTATTAATGACAGCGTGGAAAATGATTTGGATATTATCCAGAACGTTATTGGGGCTATCAGAAATATTCGGGGTGAAATGAATATTCCGCCCAATAAAACGGCCAATGTTATTATTTCTGGCCCTAATGGAAAATATTTAAATCTCATTAAATCCTATAAAGAATATTTTGAACATTTAGCCAAAATTGACCAACTCGAATGTAAGAACAAAACTAAAAAGCCTAAAAAAGCCGCTAGTTCAGTAGTTAATAATTTGGAAATATTCCTTCCTTTAAAGGGACTGATTGACTTTAAAGTAGAAAAAGCACGCTTGCGAAAAGAGATATCTCGGATAGAGAAGCAATTGGAAGCGCTAAATACAAAATTGCAAAGTCAAGATTTTTTAAACAAGGCCCCAAAAGAGATAATCACCCGAGAGAAGAAAAAGAAATCAGACTTTGAGTCAAATCTGGTTAAGCTCAAGTCAAATCTGCAAAGTTTAGCAGCTTAATCTTTAAGATAAGTAATCTAGCCGTAAAGCACGCAGGATAGTCGCAAGGACGCTAAAAAGAGAAAAAGCTAAAGAAAATGCTCTTTTAAGAAAAATTATGAAAGACGTTGCTGAAATCCCGAGCGGTCTTTGCGCCTTCTTTGGGTTCTTTGCGGTTAGAGGATTGTTCATGATTGTCTAAATTGTCGTGATTAGTAAAATGAAAAACAAAATTGAAGCAATCGCAATTTGTCTAATTTTATTTTTAAGTTGGGGGGTAAAAGGGTTATCTCAGGAACAGCAAGTTGCCCTTACTGTATACAATAATAACTTAGCTTTAGTCAAGGATGTTAGAACATTAAAGTTGGCAAAAGGGATATCGGAGATCAAATTTCAAGATGTGGCCTCCCAAATTGACCCCACTTCGGTTTATTTTGCCTCTCTAACGGCTCCGGATAAGGTTGCGATTCTAGAACAGAATTATGAATACGACCTTGTCAACACCTCAAAAATTTTACAAAAATATGTAGATCAAGATATTGAACTGGAAGCTAAGGAAGGCGTTCGCTATACGGGTACGCTGCTCAGTGCATCTGGAAAGGATGTAATTTTGAGAGAGTCTGATGGCGGTATAAAAATCGTTAACATGGGTACCGTTGTTAATATGGCTTTTCCAAAACTACCGGAAGGACTCATAACTCGGCCAACCTTAGTGTGGAAAATTGATTGTAAGCAAGCTGGTAAGCACAAAACCGAAGTAGGGTATTTGACCACAGGAATTCAATGGCATGCTGAATATGTAGGCGTAACGAATCAAGACGACACGTTCTTAGAGCTGGGAGGCTGGGTTTCTATTGATAATAAATCGGGGGCAACTTACAAAAACGCCAAACTAAAGCTTGTGGCTGGAGATGTGCATAGAGCCGTAGAAAGGCGAATTCCAAAAGCCTATTACGAAACTTTGGCAGCCAAACCCACAGCAATGCGCCAATTTGAGGAGAAGGCATTTTTTGAATATCACCTTTACACCCTCCAACGTCCTGCCACGGTGGCAAATAATCAAATTAAGCAGCTATCCTTATTTTCACCCACGAAAGTGAAGGTTTCAAAAAAGTATTTTTTCGATGGCACAAGAGATAAAAGAAAAGTTCGCATTAATTTAGAATTTGAGAATAAAAAAGAATTTGGACTTGGAATACCATTGCCTAAAGGAAAGGTAAGAGTTTATAAGGAGGATGAGGATAAGTCTTTAGTTTTCATTGGAGAGGACTTTATCGATCATACCCCAAAAGATGAAGAAGTTAAAGTTTACGTAGGTGATGCATTTGACATTGTAGGAAAACGAACTCAAAAAGATCGGAGGTCCATTGGTAAACATGCCTGGCAAGAGACCTGGGAGATCAAATTACGAAATCACAAAGAAGAATCGGTAGAGGTAACGATTATTGAACATCTTCAGCTAGACTGGGAAATTCTACGTACCACGCATGAATATACTAAAAAAGATGCACAAACGATTGAATTTTTAGTGAAAATTCCAAAAAGTGATGAAGTTGTGGTGGAGTATGTGGTTCGTTATAATAGATAGTTTCTTGTTTATCTTAGTTTGGAAGGTTAATTAGTGTTTAAACGAAAACAGCCTTTTCTTGTCATGCCCGCATGTTTTAAGCGGGAATCTCCTGCTTGAAATGATGGGATTCCAGTTTAAAGATTGCCGGAATGACATGGATGGTCGAGTTTTTGTTCAAACACGAATTAAATGAATAACATGATATTAATGCAAACTGTCAACTGCTAACTGTAGATGTGGCCGAGTCCAATTCAAATAGCTTAAATACTTCGGTACAATATTTAAAAGGTATTGGAGAAAAACGATCTAAGCGACTGAAGGAAGTTGGGGTGGAAGCAGTACTCGATCTTCTTTACTATTTTCCCCGCCGCTACTTAGATCGCAGCCGTATCACTAAAATCAAAGACTTAGCAAACGGCATGACCACCACAGTAGTGGGCAAAGTGCAATTTTACGGCATAAAAAAAGGGCGGCGCAGTCGATTTATTTTGGTTATTTATGACGGCACAGGATTTTTAAATTGTGTGTGGTTTAATAGGCTTGATTACTGGAATAAGCTCTTTGAGAAAGGCCTTACCATAGCCTTCAGTGGAAAAGTGGGATATTTCGGTGAATATCAAATGGTGCACCCGGATTTTGATATATTGAGTGATGAAGGCGAGAGTGATTTTTTACACACCGGAAGAATTATCCCGTTATATCCATCTACTGAAGCGTTAAGCAAGGTTGGATTGGACAGTCGGGGCTTTAGAAAGATACTTAAAGGAGCCTTGAAAAACTACTCTAAAGATCTCCAGGAAACCCTGCCGCACAATATTTTAAAAAGACAGAATTTGACGGGTCTTAGAGAAGCCATTCAAAATGTGCATTTCCCTGAAGAAAAGAAAGCTCTTTTAGCGGCGCGCAGAAGATTAAAGTTTGACGAACTCTTTTATCTGGAGTTGATGCTGGCTTATCGAAAAAGAAATGTCGAAATAAAACAAAAAGGCATTGAATTTCTAAAAGTAGGGGAAAGGACGCGCAATTTAATTGAAAAACTTCAATTTGAATTAACGGATGCTCAGAAAAAGGTGATTCGTGAAATCCGGGATGATATGAAAAAAGAGTCTCCTATGAATCGGCTTATGCAAGGAGATGTGGGATCCGGTAAAACGATCGTAGCTTTGATTGCCATGTTAATGGCGGTGGAGAATGGCTATCAGGCTGCTCTCATGGCCCCAACTGAAATATTGGCGGAGCAGCACTATTTGACCATCCACAAACTCTTAGAAGAGTTAGGAGTCAACGTGGTGCTGTTGGTTGGTGCACAAAAAAAGCGTACACGCAATGAATATCTTGAACAAATCGAGGAAGGAAAAGCTGATATTGTCGTTGGAACCCATGCCCTCATTCAAGAGGGCGTTGAATTTAAGTGCTTAGGCTTGGTGATTGTGGATGAGCAGCACCGATTTGGAGTCTTACAGCGAGCGGCACTGATGGCAAAGGGATTGACTCCAGATGTTTTGGTGATGACCGCCACGCCCATTCCAAGAACCTTGTCCATGACGCTTTATGGAGATTTAGATGTTTCGATTATAGATGAACTGCCACCGGGTAGAAAACCTGTGAAAACAATTTGGCGAAGCGATAATAAACGTTCAGAGATTTATAGATTTGTTAAAAGTAAAGTTGACCAAGGTGAACAGGCTTACATTGTTTTTCCACTGGTTGAAGAATCCGAGAAAATGGATCTTAAAGCGGCCATTGAGAGTTATGAAATGATGAAAACAGGGATATTCGCCAAATTAAACGTGGGATTGCTGCACGGCCGTATGAAGAGTGATGAAAAAGAAACGGTGATGGCGGCATTTAAATCCGGTGAAATTCAAATATTGGTCAGTACCACGGTCATTGAAGTGGGTGTAGATGTTCCCCATGCGACAATCATGATCATTGAAAATGCCGAACGATTTGGTTTGCCTCAGCTTCATCAACTCAGAGGGCGAGTAGGAAGAGGGGGCAAGCAATCATATTGTATCTTAATAGCGAAAACCCCGGTTTCGGGAGATGCAAGAAAGAGAATGAGTGCATTAACAAAAACTCACGATGGCTTTAAAATTGCTGAAATAGATTTACGACTCAGGGGGCCAGGTGAGTTTTTTGGAACAAAGCAGCACGGATTACCTGAATTGCGTATCGCAAATATTGTTACAGACACCGAACTCTTATTAAAAGCAAGAGAAGAAGCCTTTCAATTGGCCAATAAAGATAAACAAATTTTGGATTTTGAAAATTTGCCAATTCGTGCTCATTTCTTTAAAAATTATCGCGACAAATTTGAATTGGCACAGATAGGGTAGTGGTTAATAACATGTTTAATTTTTTGATCTAATGATTATATCCTCTACTCAGCTAAGCTCTCTAGGTTGTCAAGTTCGAAATTCGAAATACGAAATTCGAAACAAATTCAAATGACCGTAATGCAAAATTCAAAACAATATGATTTAGAGGATCGTACGCTTGCCTTTGCAAAGAAGCTTAGAGCGTTCGTGAAGAAATTACCTAAGACGATAGCCAACATTGAAGACGGAAAGCAAGTGATTAAGGCCTCGGGTTCCGTTGGTTCAAACTACATTGAAGCTAACGAAGCTCTAAGTAAGAAAGACTTCCTCACGAGAATTAAAATTTGTCGTAAAGAGGCCAAAGAAAGTCGATATTGGTTAAGGTTGATAGATACTCATGGTAAATCTGAACGGGATGCCGAACCGAAAGATTTGATTCAAGAGGCGACGGGCCTCATGAATATATTTGGCTCTATATTACGAAAGAGCGAATAGTTTTGAACATTTGATATTTTCACCCCGTTAGATACAGGATTATCTAACAAATTGTTACTATTCTATTTAAAGTTATCTAACGGGGTAAATTTTGAATTTGTTTCGAATTTCGATATTCGTATTTATTCTTCAATGAGGTTGCCGAATAGAACGTGTAATCATTTTGACTTAAGTCTTTTTAAATGTAAAGGATTAATAAGGTCGGTGTTAATAATTAATTAGGAAGGACAAAGAAGGGAAAATGGTAGATAATCTATCACCAGAACAGAAAAATGAAGTACTATTCATGCAGTTAGTACTTACATTTCATTCAGCAGTCATGCAGCACTTAGGGAAAATTAAAAATCCCTTGACAGATAAAATTGAACAAAATTTGGAGCAGGCCAGAATGTCCATCGATATGTTAGATATGGTTAAAGCTAAAACTGAAGGCAATTTGTCAGAAAATGAAAAAAGATTATTAGAACGGCTGATTCGAGAGGTAAAGATGAACTATGTGGATGAAGTCGATAAGAAGAAAAAACAGGCTGAATCAAAGCCTGAGGAGGAAAAAGTAAAAAGTCAGAAAAAGAAAGAAGCCAAGGGTAAATCTTCAAAAAAGGAGAAGACTAAAAAAGCAGCAGAGAAATAGACTAAATCAAGATAATGAAAAGCTCGATTGAATTATTCAAGTTAAAAAGACAAGGTATTAAATTCTGAGCATGTTAGATTATCTTGCTTATACTGATTACACTCATTTTCCCTGCCATCTTTCAAGATTAAAATGGTTAGTTAATATAATTTCTGAGACCCACAATAAAGAAAAAAAAGTTAAAATACTTGATATAGGTTGTGGAACAGGAAATGTTACTATCCCGTTAGGATTAATAGAAAATTCTGAAGTATTAGGCATTGATATTCACCAACCGACTTTAAATATTGCCGTTGAAAAGAATTCTTTACCGAATGTAAAATTCAAGTTTGAATATCTTCAAAATTGTAATATAAATGATTATGATTATATCATCTTAACTGAAGTACTAGAACACATAGATAATTATCAGGCAATCCTTGAATATATTGCCATGCATGCAAAAAAAGATATGAGTCTTTTAATCACCATTCCTAATGGCTTTGGACCTTTTGAAATCAGTCAACAACCCCTATACTTAATGCGTAAGATTGGATTAAGCCCATTAATTAATACGGTAAAAAGATTATTAGGCAAAAAAGAACCTTATTCACTAAATTACGAAAAACCGCATGTTAATTTCTTTACAATACGAAGTTTAAGAAAGGCATTAATAAGAAATGGAATGGTTATTACTAGATTTAAAAAGGCTTACGTTTTTGCTCCGATTATTGAGACCTATTTACCCTTTATTCCTTTAGATACTATTGCAAAAATTGATAATACATTAGCTCAAATTTTACCGGCCTTTATAGTGAGTGGTTGGTATTTTAAGATCAACAAGATAAATTCTTTGAATTTGCTTTTATAATTTTGTATCTTAGCATAGAATTGGGGTTGAAAAAGGGCCGACATTCTTAATTTAATTTTGAGACTACGATTAGGAGGATTTATTAAATATGGATCATAGGCAGATCAATCGTATTATAGGGTTTTTAGTTTTTTTGATTTCGTTAGTAGTTTATGGTCGTACGGTAGCGCCAACCACGTCTTATTGGGACTGTGGGGAATTTATCACCTGTTCGTACATATTGGGGGTGCCGCATCCTCCGGGTGCGCCACTCTTTATATTGGTAGGTAAGGTATTTACGATGCTGCCGATTTTTGGGGACATCGGCTTACGGGTGAATGTGATTTCGGTTCTATTGAGTGCATTGACGGTTATGTTTACGTATTTGATCATTGTTCGTTTGATTCGGGAGTGGCGTGGTGTACCTGAGACTGTTGAAGAGAAAATTATTTTTTATACCAGTGGTGTGATTGGAGCTTTAGGCTTTGCGTTTTCAGATTCCTTTTGGTTTAACGCTGTGGAGGCAGAAGTATATGCACCATCGATGTTTTTTACCGCGATCGTGGTATGGTTGATTTTGATTTGGTTGGAGAAGTCTGAACATGTGGTTAGTGACAAGATTTTGTTATTAATAGCCTATTTGGTGGGATTGGCGACTGGGGTACATCTTTTGAATGTATTGGCATTACCAACGGTATTTCTAATAATTTATTTTAAGCGAGCGGAGTTAAATTTAAAGAGTTTCACGCTTTTTGCGATAGCTTCAGTAGCGGCCTTTGGAGCAGTATATCCAGGAATAGTCAAAGGCATCCCCTGGATTTTGAACAAATTTTCTTTTATGTATTTGGGAGTCTTTGTTTTTGCCATTTTTGTTGGCATTATTTACGCCTTAAGGAATCATCGACGGGTATTGGGTCTGGCGTTGTTATGCCTTATGCTGGTGGTGGTTGGATATTCTACCTATACGGCTCTTTACATTCGTTCGGGATTGGACCCTGCAATAGATGAGAATAATCCAGATAATTCAGCACGTTTTGCGAGTTATTTAAATCGAGAGCAGTATGGTGACATCCCATTGACACAACGACGGGCGCCGTTATGGGAGTATCAGATCAAGAAGATGTACATACGATATTTTGGCTGGCAATTTATAGGAAAAGGGAATACTTTAGGACCGGACAATTATATTGTGGAGACTATTTCTTTGCGGGGACTCATGGGGCTGCCGTTTTTAATTGGAATGATTGGAATGTTTTATCATTTTAATCGAGATTGGAAGAAAGCACTTTCGATTTTAACCTTATTTATCATGACGGGAGTGGCTATCGCAATTTATTTGAATCAGCCAGATCCGCAGCCTCGTGAGCGGGATTATGGTTTTGTCGGGTCATTTTTTGCATTTGCTATTTGGATTGGCATTGGCGCCGGCGCTTTGTTGGAACTGGTTTTTGATTCTATTAAACATAGCATGCTGCTAAGAAAAGTAGCAATTGCATTAACGATTATTTTGTTATTTGTAGCTGTACCTTATAATATGTATTCTTTTAATTATCATGCTCATGACCGAACTGGAAATTATGTGGCTTTTGATTATTCCTATAATATTCTGCAGTCCTGCGAACCCGATGCCATTATATTTACCAATGGTGATAATGACACGTTTCCCTTGTGGTTTTTGCAGTATGTTTACAATATTCGAAAGGATGTTCGGGTGGTTAATTTGAGTTTACTGAATACTCATTGGTATATAAAACAGCTTCGGGATCAAGACCCTAAGGTACCCATCAATTTTACAGATGCACAAATTGACCAACTTCAGGCAATCTTATGGCAGGAACCAAAGAAAGTGAAAATTAAGGTATCAAGAGAGAAGGTTATAGAGTATCTTGAGAAAGAAGAGGATAATGCCTCTATATCAATTGATAAGGTTCCTGAAAGTCCTGAAATTGTATTTGAGTTAAAAAACACGGAAAACATTGCAGGTTACCCAGTTATTCGAGTTCAGGATCGCATGATCGTTCACATTTTGGCAGCCAACAAGTTCGAAAAACCCATTTACTTTGCTGTTACTGTATCCCCGGAAAATATGCTTGGATTGGACAACCGGCGTGGTGTAAAAGGTCTAAAGAATTACCTGCGAATGGATGGTTTAGCTTTTAAAGTTATGCCTTATTATGGGGATAGAGATTTTATTTCCTACAAAAATTTGTGGACCAATTTGTTTGAGAAATTTCAGTACCGAAATTTAAATAATCCACATGTTTATTTTAATAACAATATCATTGGATTACTTCAAAATTATCGCTCTGCTTTCTTGAGGCTTACAAATTATTATCAAACCAAGGCTCGGACCGATAAAAGCCTTAACGAGAAAGTGTTAGCTGTGTTGGATAAAATGAATGAAGTGCTTCCAGAGGAAGTTGTGCCGTTAAGGGATTTTCGACTCTCGCTAAACTTTGGACGCATGTACTACGAAGCCGGGCGCCCTGAAGAATTAGAAAAACGTTTGGATAGGGCTGTGATGACGGAAGAATTAGCCGCAATGGACAAGTTATACATAGCTGAATATTATAGTCAATTTTTAAAAAATGATGCAAAGGCAGAGTCTTTAGCGCTTACTGTGCTTGAAGAACAACCTGAGTTCCCCCAGCTATATGGGTGGTTAGTGAGTCATTATACTCGAACTAAGCAATATAATAAGGGGGTTGAAATATTGCAAAAGTGGCTTGCAATGTATCCAACAGACAAGCAAGCTCAACAACAACTAGCTTCCCTGCAATCTTTTATCAAGTTAGAAGACAGCCTAAGAGTCAATAAGGAAAAAGGCGGCAGCGGTTCCAATAAAATAACTGATGAAGATCCTTAAATTGGAAACAAAATTTGAATCAATCAATTGTCCTCTTTGTGGCAGTCATAGAAATCAACCAAAGTTCAAAGCTCCAGATAGATTTAACTTAGATTCAGGAATTGATTACCATATAGTAATCTGTTTGAATTGTCAATTTATTTATTTAAATCCAAGGCCAATGGCTGAATTTATTTCTGAGTTTTACACAAATGGAGCTTATCAACCTTTTTTATCAACTAAGGCGTCTTTGAACATTTGGGATATCATTTATCGCTGGCTTAGAAACTATTCAGTACGTTGGAAGCGTCGCAAAATTGAAAAGTTGAAAACAAAGGGTAAAATATTAGACATTGGCTGTGGTACTGGTGAATTTTTGCATGAGATGAAACGGCACGGCTGGGAAGTAGAGGGAATCGAAAAAGATCAACGGGCAGCAGAATTTGCTCAGAAAGAGTACGGCTTAAAAGTGTCAACCGATGATTTAAATGAACTTACGATATTAAAAAAGAAATTTGATATTATAACCATGTGGCATGTATTAGAACATCTATTTCAACCATTGGATACGTTGAATATAGTGAAAAAAATACTTGAGGATGATGGATTCCTTTTAATCGCTGCGCCTAATGTAGTTAGTTTTGATGCGAATTTTTATCGTGATAATTGGGTAGCTTTAGATGCACCAAGACATCTACAACATTTTGTGCCCAAAAGTTTGACGGTTTTTAGTGAGGCGGCAGAACTGGAAATTTTTAACTTTCAACAAATGCCATTAGATGCATTTTACAACTGCTTGATGAGTGAACTTTTGATTTTAACAAAATATGCCAAGTTAAAAATTCTACAACCCTTTTTTCTTTTGCGTGCTATTGGCATTGCTTTGATATCGATTATAAAAAGTTCCAGATATTTAAATAAGAAAAATAGACTTGGTTCTTCAATACTTTATTTTATTCAAAAACAAAGAGTAGAAAAATGAATTTAGTAAAAACTATTAAGATTTTTAGCGTTTGTTTTATATTAGTAGGTTGTTTTGGAAAGCCAATAAGTATTGGGGAAGAAACGGAACTTTGCATTATTGCGGACCCCAAGGATTGGCAATTTCTTGAATCTACTTTAAAAGATGTGTTTGAAAGATTCATTCACACACCTCAACCAGAAAAAGTATTTGCGGTTCATTGGGTGTCTCCGGCGAATTTCAGTGAATATGCCACCAGAAAAAATCTTATCATATTAGGAACCCTAAACGCCCAAGGCGAGCTGACCCAAAAAATTGAAAATATGTTGTCTCCAGAAGTGAGAGAACGAGTGAAAGCAGGTACGGCATTTGTTTTTCCCAAAAACGATCCCTGGGCTAATGAACAATTATTGGTAGTTTTGGTTAGTAATACCCTTCCTGAGTTGCGTGAGAAGTTAATGGAAAACAAAGAATTTTTATACAACCTTTTCAAGAATAAGCTCATAGAAAAAACCACTGAACAGATGTTTAATCAACTTGAGCAAATTGAATTAGAAAAAAAATTGTTAAATAAATACGGCTGGACAATACGTGTTCAGCATGATTATATAGTCAATATTGAAAGGCCGCAGAATCGTTTTATTATGCTGCGGAGAAGCTTACCAGGACGTGAGCGCTGGCTATTTGTCCATTGGATTGATGAAGGCGATCCGAAGGACATCAGTGAAGAGTGGGCGATTAAGACTAGAAACAGATTGACAACAAAATTTTATGAGAATGACAAAATAAATGAGGAGTACACCCATTCAAAACAAATTAAATTCTTAGGGAGACCCGCGGTTATGTTAGAAGGGTTGTGGGAAAACGATGAAAAGGTTGCTGGCGGGCCTTTCCGAAATTACAGTTTTTATGACATCGCATCTCAGAGAATTTATATGATAGATATCGCGGTTTTTTTTCCTGGCGGTGATAAAGAACCATATCTCCGACAGATGGATATTATGGCTCATTCTTTTAAAACAGCCGAGGAGATCCCGGAAGCTGATTTAGGAGGAAAATAATATGACATCGAATAAGCATGCCCTGGTGGCCGTAGTCATGGGCAGCAAATCTGATAAAACTGCTGTGGTGGAATGTAAAAAATTTTTCAATTATTTTAATATCCATTTTGATGAGTTTATTATCTCGGCTCATCGTAATCCTAAAGAAATGGTTCAATTTGCTGAGAATGCAGAAAAAAACGGTTATAAAATAATAATAGCTATTGCGGGTATGGCCGCTCATTTACCGGGAGTGATTGCCGCTTATACAATTTTACCTGTAATAGGGGTGCCCATGCCTAATTCCAGCCTGAATGGATTAGATTCGCTGTACTCAATGGTGCAAATGCCTTCAGGAGTACCTGTAGCTACAGTATCCATTGGAACTGCTGGTGCAGCCAATGCAGCCGTACTGGCTGTCCAAATTTTAGGACTAGAAAATCCGGAATTGAAAGAAAAACTGAAAAAATTCAAGCAACAGGGCTGTCGTATTTGAAAAGATAGTATCCTAACCCGGCGTAGCCGGAACCAAAAAGGGAAAAGCTGTTATGTTTTTCAGTTAACAAAATAATTTCGGGCAAAATAATTTCAATAATTTTGTCGTCAATTATTGCAAAATCACAATAGTTTTGGTTATTTAGTCATTGGGATTTTGAATTTATTTGTAATTTGTTATTTGTACTTTGTGATTTAAAATTTTAAAATCTGTTTGGCTCTGGCTTGTCCAAGTGAGGTAGAATTGACAACTAAAATTAAAGAATATTTCGAGTTCGAAAAATATCAAACAAATTTTAGAAATGAAATTATCGCTGGGATTACTACTTTTATGACCATGTCGTATATCATTGTGGTTAATCCGAAAGTATTAGAAGCGGCTGGCATTCCGGTTGGCCCATCTATGGTGGCCACCGTACTTACTGCCGTAGTTGGCACTTTACTTATGGGGCTTTACGCCAAACGTCCGTTTGCTATCGCGCCTTATATGGGTGAAAATGCATTTATCGCCTACACGGTGGTTGTTGTTTTAGGCTATAGTTGGCAGAAAGCTCTGGGTGCTGTTTTTATTGGCGGAGTTTTGTTTATTCTTTTAACTGCCTTTCGTTTAAGAAAATGGCTAGTTGAATCTGTACCCGAAGGTCTGCGTTACAGCTTTGCTGTTGGCATTGGATTGTTCTTAACGTTTATTGGGTTAAACAACACAGGAATTGTAGTACTTGGCATTCCCGACGCGCCGGTTAAAATCGGAGATGTAACGAGTCTTTCTGTGTTGGTATCAATTCTCGGATTTCTTTTAATCTCAATCTTAATGCTGCGAAAAGTCCCAGGTGCGATTTTTTTGGGAATTTTAGCGATCACATTCTTATCATTTTTACTCAAGCTTGCCGAACCCCCTAAGGATTGGCTGAGTTTACCTCCGAGTATAACTCCAATTTTTTTCGAGTTAGATATTAATGGCGCCTTCAGTTGGGGATTCTTTGCGGTGGTACTGACCGTGTTTGTTATGGCTTTTGTGGATACCATGGGAACCCTTATCGGCGTTTCCTCCAGAGCTGGCTATTTGGATAAAAAAGGCCATTTACCCGAGATTGAAAAACCAATGATGGCCGATGCGATATCTACGACATTCGCTGCCCTCGTTGGAACTACCACCGCAGGTGCTTTTATAGAATCTGCTTCCGGAGTCGAAGCAGGGGGTCGAACCGGGTTCACAGCCGTAGTCGTAGCTTGTTTGTTTCTATTAGCTCTATTTTTTTCTGATTTCCTAACAAGAGTGCCGCCTCAAGCCTACGGACCTGCTCTAATAGTGGTTGGTTATCTAATGGTGACATCTATCACTAAGGTTAAGCTCGATGATTATACTGAACTTTTCCCGGCATTGGCGGTGATTATTTTGATGAGTTTTACCTATAACATTGGAATTGGAATTACTGCCGGTTTCGTACTTTATCCGATTTTTAAAATCGTAGCTGGAAGAAAAAATGAAGTTAGCCCTGGTTTGTGGGTTTTGGCAGGGCTGTCCTTACTGTTTTTTATATTTTATCCATATTCTTAAAAAACAAATAACTAATCTCTAACAACTAACAACCGATGAAAATAGGCGTTGTTGGAACATTTATTCGTGATAGAATTTTACCCTGGGAAGGCAAACTAAAAGGCAAGCCAGTAGAAAGCATAGGTGGCATTTTTTTTACCGTTTCTTTTCTGGCTAATCTTCTGGATAGCTCAGCGGAAATCTGCCCGGTTTGCTTTGTGGGAGAAGATTTTTATGATGAAGTCGTTGAGCAGCTCGCAGTTTATGATAATGTCCGATTTAGTGGAATTAAAATTTTACCTCGGCAAAACACCCAAGTCACGCTAACATACACATCTCCTCAAGATCGGGAAGAAATCACCACTCCACCCATGCCTGCATTAGGTTATGAAGAATTATCCCTTTTAGAAGATGCTCATGCCATCGAAGTCAACTTGATTACTGGAGCTGATGTTGATTTAATGTCCTTAAAAAAATTCCGTCAACAATCAAATAGTTTAATTTATCTGGATTTTCATTCTCATGCATTAGGAATTAGTCCAGAGGGTAAAAGATTCTATCAGCGTCCCAAAGACTGGGAAGAATGGATTAATTTAGCCGATGTTCTCCAATTGAATGAAATGGAGGCTCGGACATTAGCCGGATATTCAAGAGCTTTACCGAAAGAAATACTTTTAAATTTTGGAAAAGAAATTTTGCAAAAACACCCTTTTATATGCCATATTACGCTTGCAGAAAAGGGTTCTTATGGTTTTTTTAAAATCAATAACCGAGTACAAGTGAAAAGATTTAAAGCAGAACAGATTGCCCCCATTGTTGATATGATTGGTTGTGGTGATGCCTTCGCTGCAGGTTTTTTAGTGAACTATTTATCCACCAAGGATGTGATTGAAGCTACAAAATTTGCCAATAAAGTAGCCGGAAGAAACTGCACATTCGTTGGAAGTTCTGGAATAAAGGAAATTCAGGAGTTACTTCAGGGTAACAAACTAAAATTTAAATTCTATGGCAAATTTAAAACTATTAAAAAATAAAATCTTAATTGCTGGATCCAATGGATTGCTCGGTCAGAAGCTTGTTGCAACTTTTATTGATAGTTATGAAATTTTGGGAATCGATCTAAAAAAGAGTCCAGCTTTTAAATTAGATGAATTTCAATACACACCTTGTGATATAACTAAAAGGAAAGATGTGCAAGAAATCATTCGCACCTTTAAGCCAAATTTTATCATTAATGCTGCTGCTTACACCGACGTTGATGGATGTGAAGAAGAAAAAGAAGATTGCTGGAAAGTGAATGTAACTGGTATAAAGAATTTAGCCCAGGCAGGAAGAAGCGTTGGCGCATTACTTATTTATATCTCTACCGATTATGTATTTGATGGCGTGAAAGGTGATTATTCAGAAGAATCCAAACCTAACCCTTTAGGCTATTATGGTCGTTCTAAATTGGCTGGTGAAAATGCACTCATTATTAGTGGTATTGATTATACCATTGTACGAACGATGATACTTTACGGCATTGGCAAAAATATCCGACTAAATTTTGCCACCTGGTTGGTTGAAAAGTTATCGAAAGGGGAGCTAGTAACCATTGTAGATGATCAAATGGGTCACCCCACCTTAGCTGATGATTTAGCTCTAGCCATTCGAAAAATCGTGGAATTAAGAAAAACAGGCCTCTATCACATTGTGGGCTCAGAATGTATTGACCGCTACCATTTCGCTTTAAAGTTAGCTGAAGTGTTTGGTTTTGACACAAATCTCATTAAACCAATCGGGACGATTGATTTGAAACAAAAAGCTCCTCGTCCTTTAAACTCGAGCTTTATTACAAAAAAAGCTAAAAAAGAACTTGATATAGAGATGAAGGACGTCAAAGCGGGATTAAAAACTTTCAAATGTCAGTTAGAATTATCTTCAAAATGAACTGTAATTCAAAAGCTAACCTTCTTTTAATATTAGATAGATCCAGACTAAACATTTATTTATGTGAAGGTTAGCTTTTTATGCTAATGTCAAATGTTCAAAGACAAAACCTTCAAGGATGAATAAAATTCTAATAATCATACCAACTTACAATGAAGCCGAAAACATTGAAATTATTATTTCCAAGATTTTCGACTTAGATATTCCTAATATTTTTATTTTAGTCGTTGATGACAATTCACCGGACCAAACCGGCAAGATTGTTACAAAAATCTGTAAGTCTGATTCACGTATTAATTTGATTCAAAGATCGGGTAAGTTAGGTCTCGGAACAGCCTATGTAGAAGGATTTAAATTTGCTATTGAGAATAGTTTTGATTATATTTTTGAGATGGATGCAGATCTTTCTCATGATCCCAATGAAATTCCTAATTTTTTAGAAAAAGCAAAATCCTTTGATCTCGTCATTGGATCACGATATATAACAGGCGTAAATGTCATAAATTGGCCTTTATCGCGGTTATTGTTAAGTCTGGGCGCAAATTGGTATACTCGTGTGATTACCGGCCTGCCCCTTCGAGATTGTACCAGTGGTTTTAAATGTTTTAGGCGAGATGTTTTAGAAAATATTGATTTAGATAATATTTCCAGCGATGGTTATTCCTTCCAGATTGAAGTTAATTTTAAAGCTTGGAAAAAAAACTTTAAAATTTGTGAAATTCCAATTATATTTGTAGATCGTATAAAAGGCAACTCTAAAATGTCACGCAAAGTCATGCGGGAAGCTGCCTGGATGGTTTGGAAGCTTAGATTATTAAGTCTATTTGGTAAAATAAACTAGAAGATGAGCCGCAAAACTAATACTCAAATATCTAATCCATTAACTAGAATCGATATAGACCACACAAATTCCAACCATCAGGAAATTGAGCTTTCAGTTATTATTGTAAATTATAATGTTAAGGAATTTTTGGAACAAGCCTTAATTTCTGTTAAAAAAGCCTTGAGAGGAATTTCTTCTGAAATTATTGTTGTTGATAATGCCTCTCGAGACGGAAGTGCTCAACTTATTCAGCAGCGGTATCCAGACGTTCATCTGTTAGTGAATTCAAAGAACCTTGGATTTGCTAAAGCATCGAATCAGGGACTGCGAAAGGCCAAGGGTAAATATCTTGCTCTATTAAATCCAGACACCATCGTTCAAGAAGATACTTTTTCAACCATGCTGGACTTTTCTAAAAAACATCCTGATACAGGAATGTTAGGATGCAAGATTCTAAATCCGGACGGAACCTTACAATTGGCCTGTCGAAGAAGTTACCCGACCCCTTGGGTGGCCTTTACCAAAATGATTGGGTTAAGCCATCTTTTTCCTAAAAGCAAAATTTTTGGCAAATACAACTTATCCTATCTCGACTCGAATCTTACTTACGAAGTAGAGGCCATATCCGGTTCCTTTATGATGATTCAGCGTAAAATATTAGAAGAGGTCGGTTATCTCGATGAATCCTTTTTTTTGTATGGCGAGGATCTGGATTGGTGTTACCGAATTCGTGAAAAAGGTTGGAAAGTACGTTATTTCTCGGGAACACAAATTATTCATTTTAAAGGTGAATGTTCCAAACGCAGCCAGTTTGACAACCTCAAGGTTTTTTATCAAGCCATGGCACTTTTTGTTCAAAAACATTTCAAGCGGAAGTATCTTTTAATACCCTATTGGCTGCTTTTAGTAGCCATCTGGCTCAGAGCTGGGTTCTCTTTTTTGAAAAAGATTATCGTGACCCTCTCAGTCCCTATAACAGATTTGATTTTATTGACACTTTCATTAATTCTGGCCATTTACATTAGATTTGAAAGTTTTGCCCGTTTGCGCTCTTTTATCCCGGTTGACATTGCTTATTCCTTAATTTGGATGGCAACCCTCAGCCTTTTTGGCTGTTACCATAAACATAAATTCTCCTCATCCAAAGCTGGATCAGCCATCTTGGTCGGGTTTTTATTCAATGCAAGTCTGACTTATTTCTTTAAGCAGTATGCTTTTTCTCGCTTAGTAGTTCTGTTAGCAAGTGTCCTAAGTTTAATAGTTATTCCTGGATGGAGACTCGTAATAAAGCTTTTACCCCGTCTTAGTTTAATGCCATTTAAAGGAACTTTAGGTAAAACCCTCCTTGGAAGAAAAACGGTAATCGTTGGTGATTTTACCTCAGGAGAAAAATTACTTGAGAAATTTAACTCGCAAATCGATGCGGGGTATCGAATTGCTGGCCTTGTAAGTATAAATGGCAAAGACCAAGGACAAACTTACCACAGCCTTAAAGTGTTAGGGACCATAGAAGATTTAGATTCAATAATTTGTGAAGAAAAAATTCAAGAGGTTATATTTTCTACCAATCGGCTTTCTTATGATCAAATCTTAGGGATTATTTCACGTTCCAAAAAACAAAGGGTAAATTTTAAATTAGTGCCCAGTAATCTTGAAGTAATTATTGGTAAAGCTTCCATTGAAAGAATGGATGATATGCCGCTTTTGGAAATCGAATATAAACTCTATCAAAGTCGCCATAGATTTATTAAAAGAGTTTTTGATGCTGTTTTGGCAATTAGTGGTTTAATTTTATCCATACCGATTTTTTTATATAAAAGATTTTTGACTTCTGTTAAAATAAAAAAGCGAATCGTTTATGGTGAACAAAATAGAACAATAGCTCTTTATGAATTTGCGGATAATAGTCCAAATTTTATCAAAAGAATTCCGTATCTTTGGTCAATTTTAAAAGGTGATTTAAGCTTAGTGGGAAGGGAAATTGTAGAGGTTGAAGAAAACTCTAAATTTTCGCCGCAAATGGAAATGTACCTTAAGCCAGGATTAACTGGTTTGGTGCAAGTCAATAGCCATCGACCTCTAACCCAAGCCGAAAAAGAGAAGTATCATCTTTATTATATGAAAAATTATTCCCCACTTTTGGATTTAGAGATAATTTTTAAAGCACTATTCAAAATTTAAGTTAACTATGAATGGATTTGTTTTAGAATTCGAAAAGCCTGTTGTAGAGCTTGAGAAGCGGATTAAAGAAATGAAGGAATACTCAGAGAATGAGAAGGTAGAAATCTCAGAGGAAATTGCGCGATTGGAACAAAAAGCGGAAAAACTTCGCGCTGAAATTTACTCTAAATTGACCCGCTGGCAGAGAGTGCAATTGGCCCGGCATCCCCAACGACCCTATACTTTAGACTACATAGAGCGGATGACCAGCAGCTTTTTAGAACTTCATGGGGATCGCGCTTTTGGAGATGATCCAGCCATTGTGGGTGGCATAGGCATCATGGATGGAGAAAAAGTCATTTTTGTTGGACATCAAAAAGGAAGGACGACCAAAGAGAAACTCCACCGGAATTTTGGTATGCCCCATCCAGAAGGCTATCGAAAGGCGATGCGAATCATGAAATTAGCCGCTAAATTTAATCGTCCGATTATTAGTCTAATTGATACTCCGGGTGCTTTTCCGGGTATCGGAGCTGAAGAGAGGGGGCAAGCTGAAGCCATCGCTCGAAACTTGTTTGAAATGTCTCATTTACCTGTTCCCATTGTGATTGTAATTATTGGTGAGGGCGCTTCCGGTGGGGCTTTGGGTATTGGTGTGGGGGATCGGGTTTTGATGATGGAAAATACCTGGTATTCAGTTATTTCTCCAGAAGGATGTGCAGCGATTCTATGGCGAGACAGCACCAAATCTGAACAAGCTGCTGAAGCCATGAAGCTCACCGCTCCCGATCTTCTGAAAATGGGAGTCATTGATAAAATAATAAAAGAACCACTTGGAAGTGCTCATCAAAACTATGATGAAGCAGCCAAAATTTTAAAGGAAAGCATTCATTTAGAATTAAACGAGTTGGAAAAAATTCCTTCTGACCAACTCATCGAAGCCCGAATTGAAAAATATGGAAAGATGGGTTTTTTAAAAGAATAGTATATTCCATCTTAGACATCAATTAAAATAAGGAGAAGTGACTATGCTGGACAAAGAACTTCTTGACATATTAGCCTGTCCAAAATGCAAAGGCGATTTAGAGTATGATAAGGAGAATCAAAAGCTCATATGTCATAAGTGTCGCCTTAAATACGACATTAAAGATGATATTCCCATCATGCTCATTGATGAAGCAGATTCATTTTAGGGAAAAGTTTTAAATCAAAAAGGTTAAATAAAATAGAAGTTATACCGCAAGTAGAGATGTACTTATTTGAAATGACAAGCATTCTTCAGACTACAAGGTTACCATGATTGGCAAAACCATATCCCACTACAAAATCCTTGAGAAGCTCGGTGAGGGCGGTATGGGCGTGGTCTACAAGGCTGAGGACATGAAACTCAGACGTGAGGTGGCTATCAAATTCCTGCCGCACCAGATTGCAGCTCATGCTGAGGAACGGAAACGCTTCGAACACGAAGCGCAAGCTGCTGCGGCCCTTAATCATCCGAACATCGCAACGATTTACGCCATTGAGGAGGCTGATAATGAGACGTTTATCGTTATGGAATACATCAAGGGTCAAACCTTGCAGGAAATTATATCCGCCAACCTTCCTAAGGTTTTAAACCTTAGGAAGGTTCTAGATTACGCCATCCAAATCGTTGAAGGCTTGCAAGTGGCTCACAAAAAAGACATCGTGCATCGCGACATTAAGAGCTCCAACATTATGATTACAGAGACTGGTCAAGTTAAGATCATGGACTTTGGTCTAGCCAAGTTGGCTGGGCGCACAAAACTCACCAAAACCAGCACAACTTTAGGAACGACTGCTTACATGTCGCCTGAACAGGCACGTGGTGAGGTCGTTGATCATCTCACGGACATCTGGTCGCTGGGCGTAGTGCTATATGAGTTGCTGACCGGGGAGCTGCCTTTCAAAGGAGATTATGAACAGGCGGTCATCTATTCGATTTTTAATGAAGAACCGATGCCTTTAGATCGAGATGTGCCAGAAGAATTACAGAATGTAATATTGCGTGCTTTAGAAAAAGATCGGGAAAAACGATTTGAATCAGCCGATGAACTTTTACAACAGTTTAAAAAGTTACGCGGTGCGGACATAGTCCCTGAGACAAAAGTAATCAATCTAAAGGTACTGATGAGTCTTTTGAAACAGCCTAAATATGCTATTGCCACGTTAAGCCTATTTCTTATCCTTGCATTGGCTGTGTTCGTGCCGTATCAACAGCGTGTGAAACTTCAGCGGGCCAAAGCACTCCTCCCAAAAATAGAGAACCTGGCTCAAGCTGGAAAATACGCTGAGTCGTATGATTTAGCGGTTCAAGCAGAAAAGCGCCTTAAGAGCGATTCGACTCTCATGCGGTTACTGCCCATTATCTCTGATAAACTCACCGTTGTCTCAGAACCAGAAAGTGCGCGTGTATTCTTGAAAAGATTTGCACCAGATGAGCAAGGCAATTTCCCGGATAAAGAGTATGTTGGCATCACCCCCATCACCGATACGCGCATTGCCAGGGGTTCTTATAAGGTGTATCTCCAAAAAGAAGGTTACGTGCCAGTGGAGCGTATTGCTTCAAGTGAATTAAACCGGGCTTATGTTTTTATAGGTGGTTCTCCGGACGTTAAACTTGAGGTTAAACTTATTGAATCCGATAAAGCTCCTGAGAATATGGTTTTTGTTCCAGGCGGAGATTATAAGTTGGTTAGCTATGACACCCCGACAACTGATCAAGTTCATCTGGATGATTATTTTATCGACCGATACGAGGTCAGCTTGAAAGAATATAAGGAGTTTGTTGATGCCGGTGGCTATTTAAAAAAAACATATTGGAAACACCCATTCATCAAGGACAGCAAACAACTTTCCTGGGAAGAAGCGATCAAGCATTTTACGGATCGAACCGGGCTTCCTGGTCCCCACAACTGGGTTAATCAAGAATACCCCGAAGGGAAACAAAATCACCCGGTCACTCACATCACCTGGTACGAGGCTGCTGCGTATGCTGAATTTGTTGGCAAGAGTTTGCCGACCATCTTTCAATGGGAAAAGGCATCCAGAGATCGCAGATTGACACATTTTAGCGGTGTGGTCATGCCGTGGGGATTTGTGAGGCCGAAGGAAAGGATTGAGCACCGTGCAAATTTTAACGGAAAAGATACAAAGCCTGTGGATAGTTATGAATTTGGCATTAGCCCTTATGGCTGTTACAATATGGTTGGAAATGTTAAAGAGTTGTGTCTTAACGAAATTGACGGTGGATACGCCACGACTGGAGGCTCCTGGAAAGACCCTAACTACGTGGCTTATCGTTATGGGGTATTCCCTGGTTTCTATGCATCAAGTTCGCTTGGATTTCGCTGTGTCCGTAATTCTGCGGAAGCCACTGGCGATCAAGGCGCAATGCGTATAGATCTGGAACGGCGGACTCCTTCTTACTCACCAGTTGACGAAACGTCATTTAAAAACTTTTTAAGTCATTATAAATATGATAAGAAACCCTTGAATGCCCAAATTATTGAAACCATAGAAACTGTACATTGGACAAGAGAAAAGGTAACGATTGAGGGTATACGCGGCGATCGAATCATTGCTTACTTGTATCTTCCCAAACGAGCGACAAAACCTTTCCAATGCATTAACTTTGTCGCCGGTGATGATGTCTTTTATGCCAGAACGACTTCTGAACATACGGAATGGCTACTGGCACCTCAAATGAAGTCTGGGAGGGCAGTATTGGCTGTTGTATGGTGGGGTGCGCTGGAACGGGAAGAATTAGGGTCAGATGTATTATGGCGGCGTGAAATCAACACTGTAAGATATCGCGAAGGCATGGTTCGTTCTGCGACGGAATTTAGCATCGGACTTGATTATTTAGCCACTCGCGATGATATCGATATAGATAAACTGGCTTTTCTTGGTCTTAGCGGGGGTGCACACAGGGGAGTTATTTTCCCATCCGTTGAGAATCGTTACCGATCAGTGATTTTTATTGGAGGCGGCCTTACAGAACGCGACCAGCAAAGACTTCCCGAGGTGAATCCAATAAACTTCGTCCCCCATATCAAACCACCAAAGTTAGTTTTGAGCGGTAAGCATGATGAAGTATTACCAGTCAATACTTGCGTGGTGCCGCTTTACAATTTGCTCAGTAAGCCGAAACAGCTCACTTTGACTGAAGGTGGTCACATCCCGCCATTAGAAGAGCGGGTTCCGGTTATTAATAAGTGGTTGGATGAGACATTGGGGCCGGTTAAGTTTGAATAGCGCCTTCAAAACCTAACCTTCCAGGTCTTTGAGACCTGGAAGGTTTGTTTATTAAATAAGGAATTTGATATGTCCCACAAGCATTCTGCTCCCTTTGAAAAAGGGCGATTTTATCATATTTATAATAGAGGCAACAATAAGGAGAGGATCTTCTTTAACGAGGAAAACTATAGATATTTCTTAGTTAAGTTTGATGAATACCTCAGCGATTTTTTGGATGTTTATGTTTTTTGCTTGCTGTTAAACCACTTTCATTTCCTGATTAGAATCAAGGAAGACCTTCCAGGTTTTCAAAACCTGGAAGGTTTGGAGCAGCTCCACCGCTGTCCGATTATTCAAGCATATTCTAATTTCTTCAATGCTTATACCAAAGCCATCAATAAGCAGGAGCATAGAGTTGGTAGTCTTTTTCAAAAGAATTTCAAAAGAATCTTGATAGACGAAGAAAAGTATTTACTCCAGATGATTTACTATATTCACAATAATCCCGTTCACCATAATATTTGTCCGAGCCTGGAGGAGTATAAATGGAGTTCCTATATGAAGATTCTCAATAAACGACCAAGCAAATTGATGAAAAAGGAAGTTATTGATATATTTGGGGACGAACAGGGGTACATCGAATTCCACCAAAGATGTAGGATTGATTTCAGGGGCTGTGAAAATTATCTGATAGACGAGAAATAAAACCTTCCAGGTCTCAAAGACCTGGAAGGTTTACACTGAGACAACATCTTTGAAAAACTTGGCGTTGGGACATGGTCGTAAACTAGAAGACACAATAATATTGAATAATATCATTGAATTTTCTTTTGGCTGTATAACTTTGGTTTCCACCTGATGAAGGGCACTCGTTTGTTGAGTTAGTTTTGCTAGTTATCAAACTTTTTACTATTCATTTACTTAGGTTTACAAAAGCCCTTCGCAGGTGAAACCGAGCGTTATGTGCTTAAATGATTAAGAAATTTACCAATGAAGTCAGAAGATTCCCATGAGTTAAACAGAACGAATCATCCTTTGGTTAGTGTAATTGTGTTAAACTATAACGGGAGAAAATTTCTCGAAGCATGTTTTCGATCGCTTGTCAAAACTTCATATCCTAATTTTGAGATTATACTGCTTGATAATAACTCTACCGATGATAGTGTATTTTATACGAAACAAAATTATAAACAGGTAAAAATTATCCAGACGGATTACAATGGTGGTTATAGTAGAGCCTATAATATTTCTTTTGAAAAAGCAAATGGAAAATATTTTGTTCTTTTGAATAATGATGTGAAAGTAGAACCGAACTGGCTTGAATTTTTAGTTAAAGCCGCTGAAGCTGATGAAAAAATAGGGGCCCTTCAGCCAAAAATTTTGTCAATGATAGATGCGGGATATTTTGAGTATGCTGGAGCTTCGGGCGGGTTCATGGATAAATACGGTTATCCCTATTTGAGAGGCCGAGTGTTTAACACAATCGAAAAAGATCATGGTCAATATGACGATGAGGTTGAAGTGTTCTGGACCAGTGGTGCCGCTATGTTCCTACGAGCCGAGGCCCTTCAGAAAAGTAATGTTCTTGATGAAGATTTTGTCCATCACATGGAAGAAATCGATTTATGCTGGAGATTGCACTTGGTAGGTTATAAATTAAAAGTAATCCCTTCGGCAAAAATATATCATTATGCCGGGGCCACCATAAAACCTGATAGCTTTATGAAAATATATTGGAATTTTAGAAACAGTGTTTTTATGCTTTTTAAAAATCTTGGAAGAAAAAATCTTGTTAAAATACTTTTTATTCGTTACCTATTAGATTTACTTGCACTTTTAATATCATTGATTAAATTTGACTTTAAAACATTTTATGCGATAGTTAAAGCATATTGGTGGCTTGTTTTTCACATAAAACTTGTTTTTAAAAAGAGAAAAGATGCTCAAAATAGACGAGTAGTATCGGACAATGAAATAAAAAAATTTCTTTATCCTAAAAGTATTGTAATTGAGTATTTTTTGAAAGGTAAAAAGACTTATTCAGAACTGGTTAAGGCCTGTTGATTTTTATAAGGAGATATTAATGGAGATAAAGATTGAATCTGTCCACCTCGATGAAATAGTTGTTCTTAAACCTGAAGTTTTTGAGGATGAACGAGGATTTTTTATGGAAATTTTTAGAGCCGATCAATTTGAAGGGTTAGGCTTGCCCTATGAATTTGTTCAGGATAATCATTCTCGATCGGTAAAAAATGTTATAAGAGGTTTACATTTTCAATGGGATCCTCCTATGGGTAAACTTATGCGTGTTACTTATGGTGCTGCATTTCTGGTGGCCGTTGATATTCGAAAAGGTTCACCGACTTTGGGAAAATGGTTTGGCACCGTTGTCTCAGCAGAAAATAAAAAGCAAATCTGGGCCCCAGCTAACTTTGCCAGAGGGTTTTGCGTTTTAACGGATTTTGCAGAAATTCAATATAAATGTACTGGGATCTATAATAAGAATTGTGAATCAGGAATTCGTTGGAATGATCCTGATATTGGTATTGACTGGCCAATCACAAATCCAATAATTTCTGAAAAAGATAGTAAAGCATATACGTTTGCTGATTGGCTGAAATTGCCAGAGTCTGATAATTTTCAATATAATCCTACCAATCAATCAAAAATGAAAGGACTATAAATGCAGTTGTTTATTGCAGGGGGCGGGGGATACATTGGCTCCGCTCTTATTCCGAAGCTATTAGAAAGAGGTTACAAAGTTGATGTAGTGGATTTATTCTGGTTTGGAGATCATCTTCCCAAAGATGTAGAAAGAATCAAAAAAGATATTTTTGAACTTTCTAGTACGGATATTAAGAAGTACGAGCAAGTAATTTTTCTGGCTGGATTATCCAACGATCCGATGGCTGAATTTTCACCAAGTAAAAATTTCATTTATAACGCTGCGGCACCGGCCTATCTTTGTTATATTGCAAAACAGGCAGGACTGAAAAGATTTATTTATGCAGATTCTTGCTCGGTATATGGCTACACAGAAAATGAACTTTACGATGAGAATTCACCGGCCGTTTCTAATTATCCGTATGGTATCTCCAAACTTCAAGGTGAACAGGCTGTAATGCAAATGATTGATAAAAATTTTTCAGTTATTTGTCTTAGGCAAGGCACGGTATGTGGTTATAGTCCAAGAATGCGCTTAGATTTAGTAGTAAACACCATGTTCAAGAACGCCATGCAAGACGGAGTAATAACGGTTAATAATCCAGCTATCTGGAGACCCATTCTTAGCATACAAGATGCTATCAGTGCATATATAAGAGCCATCGAAGCGAATGAAATGATTTCTGGTATTTTTAATGTTGCTTCTGGCAATTACACTTTAGGTGAGATTGGAGATCTTGTAAAATCTGGCATAGAAGAAAATTTAGACTCAAACATCATACTTAAAATTAAGCATGTACAAGATATTAGAAATTATAAAGTTAGTCTTGAAAAAGCCAGAAATGTCCTGAGTTTTAAACCAAGACATGACATAGATTCTATTGTAAAAGACTTAATTGCTAATTTTGAAAAATTTAAAGATTTAGATAATCCTGGTTACTATAATATTGAAATATTTAAATCTTTAAACCTTGACTATGGTGCAAAAAGCTAACCTTCTCATAATTTAAAGTTTAGTTTGCATTTAGTATAACCTATTGAAAATCAACTTTTTTTGTATTTTGTAAGAAGGTTGGCTTTTGAATTTTTTCCGAGTTTACTCAACCTTGAATTAAAATAGTTATAGAGGTTAATATTGAAAGTCGCGGTAATAGGGGCTAATGGTCAGCTCGGGACGGAAATTTGTGAGATTTTCTCACAAAAATATTTAGTAATATCTCTTACGCATCAGGATTTTGAGATTTCTGATATTGATAATGTTAAGAACACATTAGAGAGGGTTAAACCTCAAGTAGTTATTAATACGGCTGCATACCACCAGGTTTCGAAATGTGAGGAAAATCCAATACTTTCATTTAAAATTAATGGATTAGGAGCATTAAATCTTTCCAAGGTATCAAATGATCTTGATTTTAAATTAGTTCACTTTAGCACGGACTACGTTTTCGATGGGCTAAAAAAATCTCCTTATATTGAGGATGATAAGCCTAACCCTTTGAATATCTATGGCTTAACAAAGTTAAACGGTGAACATTTGATCATGAATAATTGTAATAATTATTTCATCATTAGAGTTTCTGGAATATATGGTAAAGTTCCCTGTCGGGCCAAAGGTGGTAATTTTATAACGACCATGATTAAAGCCTCCAGGGAAAGACCAGAAGTTACAGTAGTGAACGATGAAATACTAACCCCAACTTCTGCGGTAGAGATTTCAAAAAATACCTACTCATTAATTCAGACTGATGCCTTTGGCCTTTACCACATGACCTGTCAAGGGGGGTGTTCTTGGTATGAATTTGCTAAGGTTATTTTTGAAACATTAAAATTAGAAGCAACACTCCAGCCTTGCAGTGTGAGTGATTTTCCAATGACAGTTAAGAGACCTATTTACAGTGTATTAGAAAATCACAACCTAAAGGCTATCAAAATGGATCAAATGATCTTTTGGAAAGATGCTTTAGTGAATTTTTTAAATGAGACAAATAACATGTAGACGTTTACCTTAATGGTATTTATAATTTAAGGTTCTTCCGAGTCCGATTGTTCTGGATGTTTATTCTGAACACACAATCCTTATGGACATTTGTCCCAATTAGTAATTGAATAAAAGGATAAATATTCTTTTTTAATCCGTGGGTCAGCATAAATATACAGAGCGATCTTGGTATCATAACCCGCTTCAAAGCAGCCATCAGCCAAATCCTCGTGCGCTTCGCCGCCATCGTCGATCACAGCTACTACGATCGAGGGGTCGCCAGTGGAAAGGTCCCACGCTTCTGGGGCGTTGATATCGACGTCACTCGTATTGTCGAAGTAATATTGTTGCGGAAAATAGGTGTCATTGGGTATGCTATTACGTTTAATCGGCATGATGAAATCCGGCATGGACCAGGCATAATATTTTCTTATTATGGAGTGGATATTTCATTTTAAACAGCTAACGAAATGTTTGAGCGGTGGTGAGTTTAACAACTTCTAACTGACTGAGCAAGATTGAGCTTTGCAAATCTCCAAAAGCAACCGAGAGCACTCAAACTCCACCATCCGCTCCAAACAATTGTTATACAATCCTTTAGCCACTTCAATAATCTTGTCTAAGTTGATTGAATCAATTTTGTTTTCCCAGAATAAATCCTCTTTTAAAACCTTTTATTTCACCGGTCCCAAATAGCGATCGAGCCAGGCCAGGATTTCCTTGATAAAATCATTCCTGGGCGGGATATGGTCCGTTTCGTACAATTTCAGTTGCTTGTGCGCATCAGGCGTTCCCAAAAGCTCAAACATAGGCTGTACTGATGTTTCATAAAGGTAAAACG
>JBHIAC010000022.1:0-33106 GCA_046758365.1 bacterium | reverse complement strand
CAGGTGCGATTATTACGAGTTCTGCAAAGCAAAGAAATTGAACGGGTCGGTGGCACCAAAACCATTCCGTTGGACATAAGAATCGTCGCAGCTACCAATAGGAACCTAGAAGAAATGCTAAGAGCCAATCAATTCCGCCAGGATTTATGGTTTCGACTCAATGTGTTTCCCATCTGGATACCACCGCTCCGAGAACGAAAATCAGATATTCCGGCACTGCTGCAATATTTTATTGGCCTGAAAGCCAAAGAATTAAAATTGCCTGTCATTCCCACAATGTCCCCCGGTGCCACCGACCGCCTGATGGCCTACCACTGGCCAGGCAATGTACGCGAGTTACAAAATGTTGTAGAGCGGGCATTGATACTCAACCCAAACGGCCCACTCACCTTTGAGCATTTAGATCTGACGCAACAGCAAGAGACCTTGGATCTACCAGAACAGAATAAAGAACCGGATAAGCTTGATGAGGTGATCTTTCAGCATATTCGGCGAGTATTATCCGTTGCCAAGGGAAAGGTTCATGGACCCGGTGGCGCCGCCGACTTGCTGGGAATCAATCCAAGTACGCTCAGGAATCGGATGAATAAATTAGGGATTGATTATAGGCGAGGAAGGTGAGGCTAAACAACCCTTTTACATTAGAGGAACCGAAGAGGTTTTTACGGTCGGTTTACTAAACTGGGCACAATTGGGTAGATTGATTCTTTACGTGCTCGTATGCAGGTTTGGCTTGCTATTTACAAAAGCTGGTTCATTAGTGCGCGGTATTCTATTAATAACTTATGATAAGTCGGTGCATTCCCTGCATAAGTGAATTTTGCATTTTGCTCACTGTCTTGACTTTGAATCACAAACGTTAACTCGCCACGTCCCTGGTTGTAAAGCTTTAATTCCTCCTCTGTCTTTGCTTTTGCCGATTCGATCTGTTCTTGATTGAGCGTTAACACTTTTTCCAATTCTTTAATCTGGATATAAAGTATCTGGAAATCCAAAAACAGGATCGATATCTATTTTGGCTCGACTGGAAATAAATGAAGCCGTCAGTTTGCCTCCTGTCTTCCAGAACAGCCTTTCAACCCCACCATCAACTGTCACTGCGTCAGTTCTCTCCGGTGAAAAATCAAACAAAAAAGTCCCAAGCTAATAAAGCCTATCCGTAAAATTAAATTATTATGATCCAAATCCAACAAATTTTTCTAAAAATTACTCATAAAAAGCTTGAACTTTGGAACGGACTTCTTTATTTTCCAGTCAAGAGATTAGTAGAAGTTTGTCGAAATACTTGTGGGATTTTTCCATAAATTACATGTTGGAATTCAATTTCAGTTTTCATAAAGGCTATTTGAAAAATTGAGGTATATTTGGAACCGTCTTGGATTTCTGTAATCCCACCTTTACTTGCGGTATTCCTGGCTTTTATTACCCGTGATGCCATTTTCAGTTTGGCCATAGCTTGTTTAGCAGGTGTACTGTTAATGGGACAAGGGCTTAGTGGATTCCCGTCCCTTATTACTCGTTCCCTGGGAACGGAAGATTTTATCTGGATTTGCCTTGTGGAATTGTTTATAGGTATTCTTGTTGCTTTTTTTCAGCGATGCGGGGCTATTGCCATGTTTACTCAACGAGCAGCCAAATGGGCTACTACTCGTAAACAGGTTGGTATTCTTAGTTGGGGACTTGGTATAGGTATCTTTTTTAGTGACTATTTCAGCCCTCTTTTTGTCGGAGCTGTCATGAGAAATCTCACCGATAAATTTAAAATTTCTCGAGAAAAGTTAGCTTACATCTGTGACTCCACTTCTGCTCCAATGGTGGTTTTAATTCCAATATCAGGTTGGGCTGTGTACCTTAGCGGGCTGGCGATAGGCCTAGGCGATATAAGTAATAAAGACCAAGCAATGAGTTTGTTTGTTCATAGCATCCCCTACAACTTTTATGGAATTTTTGCAATTTTGATGGTTGGAATGCTCTCGCTTGAAATTCTACCAGAATTTGGTCCCATGCGAAAGGCGGAGGAAAGGGCCTTGAAAACGGGAAAATTGCTTCGCGATGGTGCACTCCCTATGATGGGAAAGGAATTAACCGATTTAAAAGTTTCGGAATCAACCCGTCCAAATATTTACCTTAATTTTCTTTTTCCTGTTGCCATAATTGTGGGTACAAATATTATAACTTTTGCAGTAACCGGTAGGGCTAGTATTCTTGAAAGCTTTATGCTCGCCTGCGTGGTTCTCGGAGTAATCATTTGGATTCAGCAAGTTGATACTCTCCGTGGAATTGTGCAAATTGCAACGGCTGGAATGAAGGGCGTTATTCCAGCAGTAATTATCTTAGCGCTTGCTTATTGTATAAACACAGTGAGTCGAGAAATGAAAACGGCTGAATATGTTGTAGAAATTACAAGGACATGGTTATCTCCTGGTCTTTTGCCATTTTTGGTTTTTCTAATCAGTGGATTCGTTAGTTTCTCAACTGGAACCTCCTGGGGTACCTATGCGATCATGGTGCCAATTGCACTTCCGTTGGCTTTTCAATTCAGTGGTGGGATGCTTGACTCTTTTGTTTTTGCAACATTTGCTGCAGTGGCAGGTGGGGGGGTTTTTGGAGACCATTGTTCTCCACTTTCCGACACAACCGTTCTTTCATCCCTTGGGAGCGCTTGTGACCACATCGACCACGTAAAAACCCAACTCCCTTATGCGCTGGTTATTGCAGCTATTGTTTCGGTGATATATCTCTTGATCGGATTTTATTGATTTTATATTTGGAGAAAAAAATTATGAAAAAATATGCCGTATTAGGGGCTGGGCTAATGGGACGTGTCGTCGTAAAAGATATCGTTGAAAAAGCGCCTGATGCTCAGGTAACCCTGATTGATATTAATGAAGCGCTGCTAAAAGAACTTTATAACTTTATTGGTCAGACCAAACTAAAAGTTTGCATGCTCAATGTGAGTGATACTACGGCGACAGCTTCTATTCTTCGAAAACATGATGTTGTCATCAGTGCACTGCCGCATAGATTGAGTTTACCTGCAATAAAAGCCGCGATTAAGGCGTGTGTTTCTATTGTCGATTTAGTTGGCGAAGCTCCTGAAAAACGATTAGCCCTGCATCATGAAGCGGAAAATGTTGGTATAACCATTATTCCTGGCTGTGGGGTGGCTCCCGGAATAAGTAATATTTGCGTTGGCAGAGGCGTTGAACTCCTGGATGAAACCCATGAAGCCATCATTTATGTAGGGGGACTACCAAAGAAAAAAGAACCACCATTGTATTATCAAACTGTTTATTCTTTAGAGAGTGTTTTCGATGCTTATTTACGAAAAGCACGAATATTAAGGAAAGGTGAAATCGTTGAAGTTGAGCCTATGTCTGGTGTGGAAAAAATAAATTTCCCTGAACCGATGGGTCAATTGGAGGCGTTTTATACAGATGGGCTTGCTTCACTGATAGTTACCATGAAAGGGAAAATTTCGCATCATCTTGCCGAGAAAACACTTCGATATCCTGGCCATAGAGACCGAATAAAATTATTAGAGTCATGTGGGATGTTGGAGGAAAAACCCGTATTAATTAATTCACATGAAATAACACCGCTTGATTTCCTAATTAAGCAGCTTTCGAATGTTTTAAAGCTTTCGCCAGACGGAGACCTGTTAATTATGCGGATAGTTATTAAGGGAATCAAAGATGGTACATCAAGAACCCATACCTTTGAGCTGTTTGACCAATTCGATCCTGCAAATCAAATTACCGCTATGGCAAGAACCACGGCTTTTCCTGCAGTATGGGCGGCAAGAATGATTACAGACAAAAGAATCAACAAAAAGGGTGTGCAATTCCCAGAACAGATATTTTCAACAGAGCTTTTTTCTGAGTTTATTTCGGCCATGAGAAAAAATAACATTCAAATTAGTCATTCCATAAATATACACGATTTTTAGCATTAAATTTTGATACTTAGGGGGTGAGAAAAAATAACTTACCATTCATAGAACAACATTTTTATTGTTATTATTAAAGTTAGAATGATACAGAATTCCAAATTATTTATTCTCACCCCCTTAGTGTATTTAACTTGGAGTCTAACCATGAAACAATTAAATTTGGTGTTTCTCTTTCTGGCATTTCTTTTATTTACTGGGTGTAGACCAGAATCAAAGACCAAGGAAACAGCCATAAAAATGGCTATTGAAACAGTTTTGAACCAACAAGTGCAAGGATGGAATGAAGGCAATATTAAAAAATTTATGGCAGGCTACGATCAAACAGAAACCGTAAGATTTGTTTCTGGAGGAAATGTATTTTATGGATGGCAGACCGTACTCGATCGTTATAAAAAAAATTATCCGGATAAAGCTACTATGGGCAAATTAAACTTCAGTGAACTTGACATTACAATTATTTCAGAGGATGCGGCTTTGGTTTTCGGAAAGTGGCAACTTCAAAGAGAAAACGACCAACCTTGGGGATATTTTACACTTCTTTTTCGTAAAACAAAAGAGGTTTGGCGGATTTTACATGATCATACTTCCTCAGCATAAGAATAATGAAATAAAGTTAGTTTAAAATTGAAGGTAAGAATATTAAAGTTTAGGTAATTCTTTAATAAGGAAGTAAAGTTATAGGACGCGTTAAACATGCAGAAGTCATAAATGAATAAACAGAAGAGGAGAAAATATGAGTGTAAAAAATTTATGGTTAAGGTTAGCATTTCTTTTATTAATATTGATTTTTAGCCAAGGGTTTTCTCATGATTACTGGCTACTACCTGAAAAATTTATCATTTCAAAAGGAGATTCGCTAATTGTCCATCTTTTCGTTGGGGATGAATTTGAGCCTGAGCTTGAACGGCCGCTTCAAAAGTATATCACAAAGAGATTTGAGCTGTTAACATCCCATGGCTCTTTTGACCTGCTAAGCGAGTTTCCTGATAGCACCATGCCTATTCTCTCTAAAAAAATTGAATTTGAAGGATATGCTTTATTAAACTTAGAAAGAGATTTCGCTTACATTGAACTTTCTAACAGTCAATTTTCAGATTATCTCAAACATGAAGACCTACTGGAAGTTGAAAAACTTCGCGAAAAGAGTGGCAAAAGATCCAAGGAAAGAGAAAGATATGCTCGATTTATTAAATCTTTTGTTAAAATTGGCGAAGCCAAGGAAAGCGATCTTTACAGAAAGATTCTTGGACAAAAACTCGAAATCGTTCTTCTGCAAAATCCCTCCGCTTCAAAATCTGGAGATGTAATTGAAGCTCAAATTTTATTTGAGGGTAAGCCACTAATCAACAAAATTGTGATGGCGTACAACAAAGATATGACTGGCAAAGTATCTAAAATTAAAGCTAAAACAGATTCTCGTGGCATTGCGAAGTTTAAGTTAGAGGGTGAAGGCTTTTGGATCATTCGCCTAGTGCATTTAATCCCGTGCGATAATTGCGAAAAGGTAGATTGGGAGAGCTTTTGGGCATCGTACAGTTTTGAATTGCAGTAGTTATTTGCATCCGGTTTTCTACGGATGCGTTGGATTTACAAGGATTTTAATCTTTTTTAGTTTTGGACGCTCAAATTTATTTGAGATAACCCCTTGCACGTCGTTGATAAGATTTGAGAGATAACAGTCAAATAATTCTATTGTTTTTTGGGGTAAGAAAAAATGATTAACAATATCCCAGAACCAAATCATCAAAATAGTCATTCAGTCGTTGTGTCATTTGCCTTCGGCGTCATTGAACCCTGACTTCAAACCTAACTAATGACTATAAATGACAGCGAAGCGTTATGACTTAATGACTTCATTATTTTTTATCTAAACGTACGAATAAGCAAATCCCTACAATTCTGAAATTTGCGGCTTCGCTGCGCTATGTAGAAATTTCTTTAGAGCGATATTGAATGCTCTTGGCTGTTCCATGTTCGAAAGATGCCCTGCTTGCGGAATCACTTGGAGTTCCGAGTTCTGGATGTTTAGCTTCATATTATCCGACATAGCCACCGTGGCGAGTACATCTTCTTCACCGACCAGAATCAAAGTCGGGCAGGTAATTTCTTTTAAAGTAGAATTGGAATCTGGGCGCTGAGCCATACCAAGTTGGGCATTTGCAATCGACAGAGGGGAGGTTGAAGAAATTGTATGTTTTATCTTAGAAACTAATTCTGGATTTTGCTCTAAGGTCGATTTACCAAGTAGTTTCGGTGTCATTTGTTCTGCAATAACCTCGACTCCTTTCTTTTGAACCAATTCGGCCATGGCCTTTCGGTTAGCTTTACCTTCTTCGGTATCAGCTTCAGCCCGGGTATTGGCCAAAACCAAAGCTTTCACTCTTTCGGGATACTTTTGGTAAAAGGCAAAAGCCACATAGCCCCCCATGGAAAGCCCACCTAATACGACTGTACTTAATGATAAGCGGTTTAGAAGCGCATAAATATCCTCGCCTAACAAGTCCATAGTGTAGGGTTCGTCGGTTCCTTTGCTTTCACCGAATCCTCTAAAATCAGGCGTGATGATTTGGAAGTCTTTGGATAATTCTGCCACCTGCGGTTCCCACATGGTTCGGTTTAAAGGGAAAGCATGAAGTAAAACCACCGGGGTACCAGTGCCATGAATTTCATAGGCCAGCTCAATTCCGTTGACAATGGTTTTCATTTATAATCCGTGAAAATCTGTGGTTTCATATTTAAGAAACCTGCAAAATAATCTTGCCAAAATTTTTATTGGCTTCCATGTAAGCATGGGCTTGGGTGGCTTCTTCGAGGGGGAAGGTTTGGTCAATGACCGGTTTAATTTTACCTAATTTGAACAAAGGGAGCACATGTTTTTGAAAGGCTTGGGTCAAAGCAATTTTTTCTTCTAAAGGTCTGGCTCGCAAAACGGTTCCTATAATTCGGAGTCTTTTTAGCAAAATAGTTGTGAGATTTGCTTCTACTCTTGCGCCGCTCAAAAGTCCAACCAAAATCATTCGACCTTTAGGAGCCAGACAGGTTAAATTCCTTCCCCAGTAGTCAGCTCCGACCACATCGAGGATAGCATGAACGCCTTGTCTTTGGGTTTCTGCCAAAACGATTTTCTGAAAGTTCTGGGTTTTGTAATTAATACCAAAATCCAAACCCAGGCTTTTGGCTTTAGCTAACTTTTTTTTGGAGCCTGTGGTGCCAAAAACGGTAGCCCCAACTACTTTGGCCAATTGCAGGGCGGCAATCCCAACGCCGCTGCCTACGGCATGAATGAGAAGCCGCTCGCCCAAACTTAAACCAAGTTGCAAAAAAAGAGCGTCGTAGGCGGTCATAAACACCTCTGGAATGGAGGCTGCTTCAATAAAATTTAATTTATTTGGAATAGGCATGACCATTCGTTCGTGTGTAACTACTTTTTCAGCGTACCCTTCGCCGGCGAGAAGTCCCATGACCCGAGCACCAGGTTTGAAGGCCGTAACCTTTTTTCCCACGACTTCCACTTCGCCAGCAAATTCCAATCCCGGGATATTTTCCCGCACACTCGGGGGTGGAGGATAGCGGCCCCGCCTTTGCAGAAGGTCCGCCCGGTTGAGGGCCGTGGCACGGACGTTTACTAAGATTTCCTCAAAAGATGGTTTCGGATCATCAACTTCTTGCAGTTGTAAAACGCTGGGATCTCCGGGTTTGGTAATGACGATAGCTTTCATTATAAATAATGTAGATTCCCGATAACTTTAAACACAAAGATTACGAAGAATTTATTAAGTACACAAAGAATTAAATGATTAAAGAGCCGCTACTTAATAATCCAAATTTTGAATTATTTATGAATAAAACTCAAAAAGAGTTAGTAGATGGCATTTTTCAAGAGTTAAAATTTTTGGGTATGGTGTCTATGGAAGCCAATCAAAAAAATCCAACTTACCCATAAAACTATATGTCCAACCTAAAAGGGTGTAAGCTTCGGCAGTAGGCTCAATTTCAAGGGATTTTTTGTAATAAATCACCGCCTTATCTAATTTTCCCTGCATTTGAAATTCGTAAGCTATTTGGAAAAATTTTAAAGTCTCAGGTCCAATTTGGAAATTAGGAAACATGATAGCTTGCTAATAGTTAAGACAATTAAATAGACTTTGATTCTGGTGATCAAATTGTCATTGAAACCATGGCATGGAGTAGCCATAATTTTTATAGATGATTTTAAATTTCAGAATTTTCCCTCATGTAGATTAAGTGATTCTCGCAGCTTATAATTCATGTGTCATTCAAATATGGAATACTTAGACAATTTTATTGTTTTTTTGTATGACAAACTCTTCGGCTTTTTCTGGTGGTACTTCCATAAATTGATCGCAAACGTAGCATTGTTTACCTGATTTTTGGAGAGAAAAAGCACAACGAATCGAATTGCTGAAATTACTTTCGATGAGAGTTATGTATATTACCAATGCGCTGAAAGTAAGCCCACTACAGAAAACAAACATGTTCTTAATACTATAATGTTCTGCAATAGTGCCCAAAATAATTCCTGCAAAGGAAATTCCCAAATCAAATCCACCATAATAAAAAGAAAAAATTTTCCCACGAGTTTTTTCTGTTGTGTTGTCAGCCACCAGCGCGGAAAGCGTGGGTTGATGTGACCCAAAACCTATCCCGTAAAGGACTGCTGAAAGAATCATCATACCAATTCCAACTAATTGACTTAAAACCAGCACTCCGGATGTCAAACAAATTAAAGCGAAAACTAATACTGGCCCACGACCCCATTGGTCAGAGACTCGTCCTATTATGAAGCGAATCAATAGGGCAGAAGTACCATAAATCGCAAAGAATATGCCAATATTAATGTTAACTCTTTCTTTAAGAAAAATAGGCAAAAAGAACATGACCCCACCATGAGTCATAGCTGTTAATAATATTATAAAAAAGGAAACTAAAATCCGCCGCTTAAAGATTGCTTGAAGGTAACTAATTTTGTTTTTGGAAATTATATGAGATTTAGTCTCTTTGAGCAGAAGCGAAATTAAAAAACAGGTAAATGATAAGATTGAAACAAATCCAAACAAAACGGTATCACCCCATATTTCTTGTATCAAACTACCCAAAACCGGACCTCCTGAAAAAGCTACTGTGTTCACCACACCCGTGTAACTGATGACTTCACCGCGTTTCGGAATAGGCGCTGCGTCAGTAATTAATGTAATTGAAGCTGTTCCAAAAGCTGCCAACCCTAAACCATGAAAAATACGAACTGGGATTAGTGTGACAATGGATTTTATAAAAATATAGAGAATTGGAGAAATTATAAAAATTAAAACACCTAAAAGTAAAATAATTTTTCGTCCTACTGTATCAATCTGTTTACCCACCAAAGGCCTAAAAAGAAGCACACCTAAAGCGAAGGCACTCATAACAATTCCTATTTGAGATTTGTCTCCACCAATATTTTCCAAGTATACAGGTAGAGTAGGCAGTAAGGCTGATAGACTGGAAAAGAATAAAATTCTGGTAATCCAATTTAAAGTGAGTTGCCAAGTGAGGATGCGATTTGTTTTCATGCAGGTTTTGGTTGAGAGTTATGATAAAATATGTCAGTTATCTAGTATTACCCATCATATCTTTGTTTTTTTGACAAAGAAATTTTATTTATCCTGGAATAATATATTGGGATTGTTGCATTGTTAGTCAAGGCCAACAGTAGAACAATAGAACAATCCGTTTCTCCTTTAGTCCGAAGTATTTCGGACTTTATTGAATCGAGCCTAAATTCACGGTGATTCTACTTGCGGCTTTGCCGCGCTAAGATAATATAGAATCTTTTAATAAACTTTCAAGATAATAGTTTCTATTTAAGGTTCTGAAAAGCTTTGGGATTTTTTTATTGATTTTAATACATAATTCTGTTATTTTTATTTATGTTTTCTAAATTATTATTCTTATTTTTATTTGTAGGTTGTTTTATTTTTACCATACACACAACCAATGGGCAAAATAAGATTGAGAGACACCACGAAAGACTTAGAAAAATTCGGGAAGAAATCCGTGCTGTTGAAAGGAAGATTGCCGTTAGTGAAAAAAAGGAAACCTCCGTTCTCCATTTCCTGGCAAATTTAGATTTAGAAATAGATTTAACTCAAAGTTTAATTCAAAATTTAAAAAGGGAGGGAAAGAAAAAAGCCAATCAAATTCTAAAAATAGAAAAGAAACTCAAATCAACACAAGAAGAACTTCAACGGTTAAAGGAATTTTTTGGCAAGCGGCTTGTTTATTTTTACAAATATGGACGTTTGAAGGATATTGAACTTTTGCTGACTGCAGGTTCAGTGAACCAAGGGCTGTTGTGGCTTGAATATCAAAAACGTCTGTCACAGCATGATTATCGTAACTATTTAAAAATCAAAGAAAAGCAAGCCAAAATTGCTCGTGATAAAGATTTGCGTACGATAGAATTAGAAGAGAAACGGAAATTACTTGATGAAAAATTAAAGGAAGAAAAAAAATTAAAAGCTAAAAAAGCTGAACGTCAAAAGTTTCTTCAGTCTATTCGCAGGAATACGGACTTGCTTCGTCAGCAGTTAACAGAAAAAGAAAGAGCCGCGGATGAAATTAGAAAATTGATTTTGAAACTGGAAGAAACGCCAAGCCAGACCCCACTTTTAAGACCATCGATTCCATTTTCAGAATTGAAGAATCAAATGATCTGGCCCACTCAAGGAAATATTATTACCAGATTTGGCAAATACACACACCCCAACTTGAAAACCGTAACTAAAAACATTGGAATAGATATTCAGGCTCCTGCTGGTAGTCCAGTTCAAGTTGTAGCGAGTGGGAGAGTCACAGCAATTACTTGGCAGCGGGGACGGGGTAATATTATTATAGTCAGTCACTACGGTGGATATTACACCGTGTATACGCATTTAGAGAAAATTTTAGTTAATTTGTTAGAAGAGGTTGACATGAGGCAGGTCATCGGTACCGTAGGGGAATCAGGGTCCTTAAGGGGGCCACTCCTTCATTTTGAAATTTGGAAAGGAACTCAAAACCTTAATCCTGAGCTTTGGCTGGTGCAATAATTCTGTGGCTTTAGTGGAATAAAATGCCATTCAATAAAATAATAGGACAACATCGAGTAAAATTATTTTTCCAAAAGGCGTTGGAGAGAGGTCGGATTTCACATGCTTATTTGATGGTTGGGGATCGCGGCGTGGGAAAAGAGGCCACGGCCCTGGAATTGGCTAAGGCCTTATTCTGTTCAAACAATACTTCAAAACCGTGCCAAGCATGTTCTGACTGTCTTAGGGTTGCCAAGCTGAGCCATCCAGACCTACGGTTCATATTTCCGGCTCCCACTAAAGTGACAGAAGATGAACGAAAAAGAATTCTGAAAAGCATCGCAACCAACCCGTACCAACGGAAAGAAATATGGGCTAATCCATCTATTTCTATTGAACAGATTCGGGAGATTCGCCGCGCTTCTGCATTCAAATCATTAGAAGATAAAGGGAGAGTGATTATTATCGTCGATGCTGAAAGAATGACTCTCGAAGCTTCCAATGCTCTTTTGAAAATTTTAGAAGAACCACCACAGAAAATGTATTTATTATTAATCTCTTCAAGGGCAAACCTACTTCTGCCAACCATTACCTCTCGATGTCAATTAATAAAATTTGATCCTTTGACTGTAGAGGAAATAGAAAAGGCATTGATAGAAAGAAATAGTGTCAAGGCTAACCAAGCTCGTCTGTCAGCACGTTTGGCGGCAGGAAGCTACCGCCAAGCCTTGGAACTTTTGGATGAGCATCTTCAGGAACTTAGAGATCAGGCTCTTGAGTTTTTCAGAAAAAGTATCCAGAGCGATTTCAAACAAATTATTTTTGTAGAAGATTTTTTACATTCCATGCAGCAGGATTCAAAAAAAATTAAAGATATTTTGATTTTATTGACAAACTGGTTTCGAGATGTAATGGTATTTCTAAAGACTGAAGGAGATCATACAGACAGGTTGGTTAATTTTGATCAAGTAGATGTTTTAAAAAAGTTTACAAATAAATTCCCTAATGCTGACTTATACAGCGCTGTCCAAGAAATAGAAAAATCTTTGGAGTTAATAGATCGAAATGTGCAATTAAATTTAATTTTAATAGTCTTACTGAGTAAATTAAGGAATTATGTTAGGAGATAGTCCGTGCACAATAATATAATTGAAATAAAATTTAAAGGTGAGCGAAGAGAACTTTATGCAAATCACCAACAATATCCTTTTAAGGTGGGTGATAATGCAATTGTTCAGGCAGATAAGGGAGAGGATTTGGGTCGAGTCAATCAGGTGAGTCCTCTTCTTAGTATAAAATCAGGTGATGTAAAATTAAAAAAAATCATTCGCAAGCCCAATAAAGAAGATTTATTAAAATTTGAAAAAAATCGCATTAAGGAAAAAGAAGCACTTGCAAAATGTAAACTGAAACTACAAACGCACCAACTCAACATGAAATTGGTGGATTGTGAGTTTCAATTTGATGGCAAGAAAATCACATTTTACTTTACTTCCGAGAAGCGGGTGGATTTTCGGGAATTGGTTAAAGATTTAGCTAATGTCTATAAAACTCGCATAGAGATGCGTCAAATTGGGGCACGGGATGAGGCTAAACGAAAGGGTGGGTATGGAGTGTGTGGGCGGGCTCTGTGCTGCTCTTCCTGGATAAAAGAATTCACGCCCATTTCAACACGCGCCGCCAAGGACCAGAATCTGCCATTGAATCCCTCTAAACTGGCAGGCGTTTGTGGTCGTCTTAAATGCTGTTTAATGTATGAACGCGATTTTTATAATCAAGCTATCGCCAAATATCCTGAGCTGGCAAAACCTATTATTACTGAGAGAGGAGAAGGAATTGTCGCGAATATTAATATTTTCAAAGAGATAGTTGTAGTAAAGTATCCTGATGATTCTACAGAAAAATATCCTTTAGAGTATGTAAAATCAAAGTATTATAAATGTAAAAATGACTGTGAGCATTCTCACGATAATTTCAAAAGAACAAAATAATAATTGTAATTTTTAAGAATGAAATGAATAAGAATCAAAAAATTCTTGTAACCAGCGCGCTTCCCTATGCCAATGGTCCCTTACATTTAGGGCATCTGGCGGGGGCCTATCTTCCTGCTGACATTTACGTTCGATACCAGCGTTTGAAGGGTAGCGACATCGTATATATTTGTGGGTCTGATGAACATGGAGTCCCGATCACTATCCGGGCTGAGCAAGAAGGGGTCTCGCCGCAAAAAGTTATAGACAAATTTCACACAATAAACCAAGCAAGTTTTGAGCGCTTTGGCATGAGCTTTGATAATTATTCAAGAACCTCACGGCCCATTCATCACAAAACGGCGCAAGAATTCTTTCTCGATTTACATCAAAAAGGTATTCTCAAAAAGAAAAAGGATAAGCAATTTTATGATGAAGAAGCTGGCATGTTTTTGCCAGACCGTTACGTGGAAGGTACCTGTCCGATTTGTAAATATAAAGAGGCCAGGGGGGACCAATGTGAGGATTGTGGCACGTATTTAAATCAAACCGATTTATTAAATCCCAAAAGCAAAATTTCAGGTAAAAGGCCCGTAATTCGAGAAACATTTCATTGGTATTTCCCCCTGGGTGAATTTCAAAATAAATTGAAGGAATATATTGACAGTCATCCAGAATGGAAAGAAAACGTAAAAAACTACTGTTACGGCTGGTTTAAGGAGGGTTTGGCTGATCGGGCGGTCACGCGGGATTTAACTTGGGGCATAAAAGTCCCCCTTAAAGAAGCGGAAGGCAAAGTAATATATGTTTGGTTTGAGGCTGTATTGGGCTATATTTCTTCAACGAAAGAATGGGCTCAACAAATCGGTCAACCAGAACGCTGGAAAGATTATTGGCAAAATGAAAATTGTCGCCTTATCCATTTTATTGGCAAAGACAATATCGTATTCCATGCCATCATGTTTCCAGCTATTTTAATGGCCAAGGAAGGGTATGTACTGCCTGCTAATGTACCAGCCAATGAATATTTAAATATTGAAGCCCAGAAAATTTCCACCAGTCGAAATTATGCCATTTGGTTAGAGGACTACTTGAAGAAATTTCCTCCCGACCCTCTGAGGTACTGTTTGGCTTCTATTGCACCAGAAACCAAAGACTCTGATTTTTCCTGGAAAGATTTTCAAACACGGAACAACAGCGAATTGGTTGGCATCTTGGGTAATTTTGTAAATCGCTCCTTAACCTTTGTTGAGAAGCATTTCGGCAATCGAGTGCCTGAACGTAATTCACTGGATAGTTTGGACCGCTGGATGCTTCATCGAATTTCCGAAGCCCCGAAGAGAGTCGGAGACGCCCTGGAGAAATTTGAAGTAAGAAATGCGCTAAAAGAATTTATGGATGTGGCACGAGATGCGAATAAATACATCAACGACCAAGAACCCTGGCGCACGGTTCGTGAAGATAATCAAAGATGCGGTACGACGCTGAATATCTGTATTCAAGTTTCTAAAGTGCTGGCCATATTGATGGCTCCCTTCATGCCGTATACCGCTGAAAAACTTTGGCAGCTTTTAAATTTGAAGGGAAGTGTGCAGGACCAAAATTGGTTTCAGGCAGGTAACAACATCGTTGAATCAGGACATGCTCTGAAAAAACCAAAGATATTATTTTCAAAAATTGAGGACAAAATTATTGAAGAAGAAATCCAAAAATTAAAAAACACATCACAAACTCATGAAGTTCAGGAGACTTCTAAAAAGGAGAAGCAAGTGCAAGAAGAAGAAGCCAATTTGATTTCAATCAACGAATTTAAGAAGGTAGACCTTCGAGTTGTAAAGATTCTAAAAGCAGAACGGGTGGAAAATGCCGATAAGCTGTTGCGACTGGAAGTGGACTTAGGGGAAGAGCAGAGACAAATTGTCGCGGGAATTGCTGAATACTATACTCCAGAATCTTTGTTGGGCAAAGTTATTATTGTTGTGGTTAATCTGCAACCCGCAAAGATTCGCGGCCTTGAATCGCAAGGAATGCTGCTGGCGGCAGAGGATGATTCGGGCAATTTGAGTCTGGTGACCGTGGATAAAGAGATTGCGTCTGGCTCGAAAATTAGTTAATATTAGAAATTGACACTCGAATTAGACGGATAATCACAGATTTTCTATTTAAATTTCGACTGATGCGAACCATTAAATATAATATAGAAGTAGGAGTTTTATAAAATGAGTCCCAAAGAAATTATTTTAAAGGAACTTGAAGAAGTGCCTGAGGAACATTTATAAGGAGGTTATTGATTTTATCAGATTCCTTAAAAATAGGAGTATTCAGGAGAAATTCGACACCACTCTAGCAAGCGAATCTTCACTCAAAAAAGATTGGCTGAGACCAGAGGAGGACGAAGCTTGGCACGATTTGTAAAAGGTGACGTTGTGGTCATTCCGTTTCCATTCTCAGCTCTAACCCAGGCAAAACGGCGTCCAGCTCTTGTGGCTATTGATAATGCCGATATGGAAACTGTTTCTTTGAGTAACAATCCAGAATTTTTATCAATCATTGAGAGGTCGCGGGCACGCCAAAAAGCAGAGAGCGGGATATCCAGCGAGGAGATGCGTCGTAAGGTAGGTTTAAGGCGTTAGAAGTAAATGCAATAATGAAGCAAGGATTGCATCCTCTTTCTGGGATGCAATCCCTTATTCACTCTGTGAGATAATCTCTTGTTTGAATTATACTTGAAAGTGATGTAATAATATCGCGGCGTGAATTGTCCCGCAAGGGATCACCTCGAGCGACGAGCAGCGGGCGACAAATCCCTTGCGAGCGAGAGAATTTTGTGCTAAATTCCAAGGTATAGTCGAAATCGATTTACTGATGTGTACAGCATGACGAATTGAGAAGCGATAATATCAATGAACCTTGAGATCATCGGGAAGATCACAAATATTGAAAAGATCGCTGTTGGCACTTCTATTCGCGAACTTCCGCGATTGCGCAAAGCCTACGGAGTTGGCCGTTGGAGAAAATTGAAAGGTATTGTAATGGTTCGCCTTCCCGATGATACGATATGTAAAGCGGAAATTCATTGGTATGAGGCGCATGGAATCGGTAAAAGAGATATAAAAATAAAACGCATCTTAGATTAAAAGTCATGAAAACAACTCGCTCAAAAACGCAATTTGCTGTTTGTGTCAAGAATGAAGGTTACCTTGCATCATTGGAGTTACGAAAAATCTATCAGGTGTTGCCCGACGACCAGGCTGCTGAGCATCAACTTATCCGTGTCATTGATGAATCAGGTGAAGACTATCTATATCCAGCGGAGTTTTTTGTCTCGATAGAGGTGCCCAAAGCAGCAGTGAAAACTTTCACACTGGTTACTTAAAATCTTGTGCGGACGACACTGCTCGTCGGGGATTTACCCCCTTGCTCGGTATTCGGTGAATCCCAGACAGAATAATGAAGCAAGGATTGCATCCTCTTTCTGGGATGCAATCCCTTATTCACTCTGTGAGATAATCTCTTGTTTGAATTATACTTGAAAGTGATGTAATAATATCGCGGCGTGAATTGTCCCGCAAGGGATCACCTGGCGGGACGAGCAGGCGGGTGACAAATACCTTGCGAGCGGGAGGGCGGGATATCTAGCGAGGAGATGCGTCGTAAGTTAGGTTTAAGACGTTAGAAGTAAATGCTATGTTAATGGTTGCATTATTTAAATTTTCGTTAAGTTTTATATTGTCAAAAAATAAAAAGTATAATGCTAACCGACACCCACGCCCATCTCTATTTTAACCATTTTGACGATGACCGCGACGATGTCATACAGAGAGCTTTCGATGCAGGCGTGAAAAAAATTATAAATATCGGAATAGATTTAGAGACATGTTTGCAATCAATAGAAATGGCGGAAAAGCACCAAGGAGTGTATGCGGCTGTTGGAATCCATCCCAATGATTCAACCAAGTTGGATGATGAAGCTCTGGCGACTTTGAAAGAATTCACCCGACATCCAAAAGTGGTTGCCGTGGGAGAGATAGGCTTGGACTTTTACAGGGACCACGTACCAATTGAAATTCAAAGGCAGGCTTTTCGTAAACAAATCGCATTGGCAAAAGATGTGAATTTACCTATTATTATTCACAATCGCCAGGCAGGGTGGGAAATTTTGGATATTTTAAAAGCGGAAAGCACTGTGGGTTTGGGAGGCGTTTTTCACTGCTTTTCGGAAAATGAACGTATGGCCGAGGAAGTATTGGACTTTGGTTTTCATATTTCGTTTACTGGTAATTTAACTTTCAAAAAATCAGATTTGTCCAAAGTAGCGAGAATGGTACCCTTGGAACGGCTGCTTTTAGAAACCGACAGTCCTTTTCTATCACCTGAACCGAAACGAGGTCGGAGAAATGAACCGTCCCATGTGGTTTATATTGCTCAAAAGTTGGCGGAGATCAAAGGCAGCGATCTGGCTGAAATAGAAAACATAACCGCTAATAATGCCATGCGATTATTTGGATTGGATAGAGACAATAAGGGAATAAGGAAATAAGGTATTAGTATCTTACGAATAAAATTAATGCTTTTTGGGCAAAAAGTTATTCACCCTACTGGCTAAATATTTTTGAGATAAGCACCAAATTACAAGCACCAAATAACAAATAAACTATAATGACAAAAATTCAAAATTCTAAAAAAGAAGATATTTTTATCTATCATTGAAAAATCAAAATAGAGTTGGTCATTACCTTATATTATACCTCTATATCTCATTGGTAAGTTTTACAAGGACATTCACTTTTCTTGCTAAAAAACAAAGATTTGATTGGTAATTCTAAAGAGATATTTCGTCCCAAGAAAAGCCTTGGGCAAAACTTTTTGGTGGATGAAAATATTGCCCGTAAGATTATTCGTTACATAGCCCCGAATCCAAACGATGTTATTTTAGAAATTGGTCCCGGATTCGGGGTTTTGACAAAATATTTAGTTCCCGCAGCTAAAAAAGTAATTGCGGTTGAGATAGACCGTAATTTAACCCAACATCTTAAAAAACGATTTGAACAGGAGAAAAATTTTAAATTAATACAGGGTGATTTTTTAGAAATCGAGATTGCCGATTTCTATGACGCCAGAGCAAAATTGAGGGTTTTAGGTAACATTCCATATCATATCACCAGCACGGTGATTTTTAAAATTTTTGACATGCGTGAATTTATCTTTGACATGATATTGATGATTCAGCGAGAGGTGGCGCAAAGAATCGTGGCCTCGCCCGGCAGCAAAGAGTATGGCATTCTCTCTGTATTCAGCCAATTATATTCTGAGCCTCGAATATTATTTCATGTATCAAAAAACGTGTTTATCCCTAAACCAGAAGTGGATTCCTCCCTAGTTCAGTGGGATTTTTCAAAAAGATTGGAAGTTGATGTTAACAATATGGATATTTTGCAAGAAGTTGTCCATGGAGTTTTTCAGCAGCGCCGCAAGATGTTAAGAAAATCATTAAAAAATATACCCGGGATATCGGTAAATATTAATCACTTGAATTTTGATTTGGAAAAGCGCCCAGAGGATTTAAGTTCAAGGGAATTTGTGGAATTGAGTAATTTACTTTATCAAGAGATGAGTAGCCAATAAATCATGGAAGAAAAAGACTTAGAAATTATAATAGATGATATTGAATATTTAGCCACGGAAAAAGACGATCGGATGATTTTAAATATTTTAATAGGAAATCATCCGGCCGACATAGCTAATATCATCCGCAACTTATCTGAAGAACACAGTAAATATGTCTTCGGTCTTTTGGATGCTGACACAGCTTCTGAGGTCATTATGGAGTTTGACGAGGTTTCCAGAGAAAAGTTGGTTTCGGAACTTCGTCAAGAACGCCTTTCTGAAATTGTTGATGAGATGGATTCGGATGATGCCACAGACCTAGTTGCCGAACTTCCAGAAGATATGGCAGAGCAAGTGCTTGAATCTATTGACAAAGAAGATTCTGAAGAGGTTAAGAAACTACTGCGCCATGAAGAGGACACGGCGGGCGGAATTATGGCGCTGGAATTTGTGTCCGTACCAGAGGATGTGAAGGTTGATGAAGCCATAAAAGAAATTCGTGCCAAAGCTGAAGAAGTTGGAGAAGTTTATAATGTGTACGTTGTGAATGGAACCGGCCAATTGGTCGGGGTATTGCCATTAAAGAAATTAATCCTTGCGAGGTCAAATGAAAAAGTAAAAAATATCATGAACAAGGATGTTATCAGCGTTCCAATAGATATGGATCAAGAAGAGGTGGCCAATATTTTTCGCCGCTACAATCTGGTTTCTGTACCAGTAGTCGATGAGATAGGAAATTTAGTTGGCCGTATTACAGTGGACGATGTCGTGGAGGTAATGGAGGAGGAGGCTTCCGAAGATATTCAAAAAATGGCGGGATTAACTGATGAGGAGGAAATACGGGAAACTTCAGCTTTTAAGATTTCGATGGTGCGGCTTCCCTGGCTGTTGATAGCATTTGTTGGTGAAATGTTTTCCGCTATGGTATTACATGAATTTGAAGCTTCTTTGAATCAAATTTTTATAGCAGCGCTCTTTATCCCACTGATGATGGCTATGGGGGGCAATTCAGGAATGCAAGCCGCCACCATTGTCGTGCGAGGCTTAGCCCTTGGAGAACTTAATCCTGCAGACACTTCCCAAAGATTAAAAAAAGAGTTTAGAGTTTCTTTTTTGAATGGGACGGTTTGTGGCATATTGTTATTTGGCGTGGTAACTTTGTTTGGTGAACCTCGCTTTGGAATCGTTTTAGGCATGGTGTTGTTAGTGGTAATATTAAACGCTTCTTTTGTAGGCGCCAGCGTCCCCTTAATTCTAAAACGGGTCGGTGTAGATCCTGCTATAGCCACGGGGCCCTTTATCACCACTTCTAATGATGTTATTGGACTTTTTATTTATCTTGGATTAACCTCATTAACCATTCAATTTATTAAATAGTCTCAAATGCCAATACAAAAAACAGAAGCCATCGTCTTGAAGAGTCAAAAGCAAGGCGAAACCAGTAAAATATTAACTCTTTACACTCGAACTTTCGGGAAAATACAAATGATTGCCAAAGGCGCGCGCAGTATTAAAAGTCGGTTTGGCGCAAGTTTGGAACCTCTAAGTTATATATCCATTGTTTTTTATGAAAAAGAAAATCGGGAACTTCAATTTCTAAGTCAGGCTGATATCATAGAATCTTATCTGAACATACTTCGAAATTTGGAGAAAACCGCTTTGGCTATGGCTGCGTGTGAATTGGTAAACCGCCTGGAAATTGGCGTGGCACCTAACCCTATTTTATTTCGAATGCTTTTGGAAACATTGCGAGGAATCAACGGGGTGATGAAAAGACCCATGAACTGTATTAGGGCTTTCCAGGTAAGACTTTTTGATATCATCGGCCTAAAACCAAATCTAAAGGCGTGTTTTAATTGCGGGGACCAAAAAGGAAAGGAAGTTATTTTTGATATAACCCATGGAAGATATCGTTGTGAAAAGTGTCTACAAAAAGATAGCCCTGGAATGATTTTAAACCAAGAAGCTTTAAGCGCATTACGTGCCTTTCAGCAAACACCTTTATCCAATTTGAATGGCTACTTAACCTCAACTGTAGCCCAGCAGCAAGTAGATAATTTTTTATTGACTTATATGAAGTATCATGTGGAAGGATTTGGCGAATTGAAGGCTTTGAAATTTTTGAAAAAAATTAATGACGAAGGTGCAAAACACTAACGTCATAAATAGAATATACATTTAAGAATTATCTTGTTGATCCTGTATATTCGGATGATCCATTAGAATTTAGGTATTTTGATCGCTGAAAAGAAAAGAAAAAAATTTCGCATTTTACTAATAATTGGCTTTGGTGTTTTTATTCTCATTGTGGTTTTTACTTCAACCAAAATTTACGCCAATCGAAACTTTTCCAAATTTTTACTGTCCCAAAAAGGCCATCTCAAAATATTGCATGAAAAATTGATAGAGTCAGATGAGCGGGTTCAAATATGTGAAACTGAAATTGGTGATGACAAAGGAACTCGGATTGGGTTTCTACTGCAAAAGCCTGTGAATTCAAAGAAACGGCTGCCGGCCGTGGTGATATTAGGCGGTATCGATATAGGAAAAGAAACGTTAAGTTATATGGATGAAGAAGGTTCCGTGTTAATTGTGGCCATGGGATATCCTTATGATCTTAGCAAAGTACAATCTTTTTGGAGTGCCGTGAAAGAAATACCAGCCATTCGCGAGGCTGTGTTTAAAACTGTCGCAGGTACTTTGTTGGTCATGGATTATCTGAGAGAACGAACGGATCTCGATACTAACCGGGTAACCCTGGTGGGATACAGTTTTGGAGCTCCTTTTGTTCCTTGCATCATGAGTTTGGATAAGCGCTACAAGGCTGCTGCATTACTTTACGGCGGTGGCGACTTAGAATTTTTAATCGGGAATTATCTGCAGGAAAATTTTGGAATTTTTAGTAAACTTTTGGGTAAAATAGCTGCGTTTTTAATCCGACCTATTGAACCTTTACTTTATATTCAGGATATCTCTCCCAGCCCATTTGTAATGATTCAAGGCACGGAAGATCCCTTTTTCCCCGCAGAAAATGCAAAGAAGCTATTTGATAAATCCAGAGAACCTAAAGATCTCATCTGGATTGAATCCAGCCACATGGCTCCTTGGAAAAAAGATTTGCTCAAAAAAATCATTTCTACTTTAAGAGATTGGATGATAAAAAACGATTTATTGTAATATATTAACTATTATGAAGCAAAGGCTAAAATCTAAAAAAGCAAAAAAAAGAAAAGATAAGAAAAGAAGAATTGCGGCCTCTAAGAAATCTTATCCTACATTTGCAGATTATTTTCGTGATATGATTTTTGAAACAAATAAAGAGTGGTACGTCCATCATCCAAATCATGAATTATGGTTTCGTAAACAATTGGAATATCTCTTTTCAAAATCCCTCAGTACACAAACCATACATCTTTTAGAAGAGCTTTATCAAATAACAGACGCGGTAGTTTTGCGTAGTGTTTTGGCCAGAAGGATTCATTTACTTCGAGTAGATTATTTGCATTCATTTAGAGAATATTCTGATCGTGCCTTAATTTTGTTGACTGAGCGCGAAAAATTGTTTGACAAATGGGAAGGAATTTATATATTAGGATGCTTTGGGGGCAGGAGTGCTTTTGACTATTTGTGTAAAAGATTGACAAAAGAAAAAAATCAGCTTTTAATTCAAACTATTAAACGCGCTATTTTTAAAATTGAAAAAAACATTAAAGCTAAAACCTTGGAGCGGGGATTCTAAATAATATACTAATGGGGAGTTGGGAAATTGAAGATTCAAGCTGTTACAATAAGGGGCGTGGAGATGGAATTAGTTACATGGAATTTGAGCATTCCGTAACTAATTTTGCTAACACTAATCTTCGAAGAATTCTACTTCAAGAATTTTATATTTTATTTTGTCACGGGGTAATTGAACTTCTACAACTTCGCCTTTTTTATGTTTTATCAATGCTTGAGCCAACGGGGATTGATAGCTAATGAATCCATTATCGATATCCGTTTCACCTTCTCCAAGTATAGTATATACTTCTTCAACTCCGGAATCCACCTCTCGGATTCTTACTTTTTTACCGAGGGTTATTATATCCGGTGGCAGCTCCTCTTTTCGGATAATACGCGCGTTCCTAAAGCGTTCCTGAAGTTGACCTAATTTCGCCATGTAATTTGCTTGTTTGGTTTTGGCTGCTTCATATTCGGCGTTTTCACGGAGGTCTCCATGTTCTCGGGCTGCTGCGATTTCTTTAGAGATATCGTATTTGATATATTTTTCTAAATTCTCGATTTCTTTTTTCAGTTTTTGATAACCTGCTTCGGTAAAATAATACTGTTTCATAATAAGCTCCTTGTTGATTTTCTCTGTAAATTTCATGAATATACAAAAGATTTTTTTTGAACACAAGAAAAGATTTAGAGATTTACTAAACTTGGAAAGTTTAGTAAACCTTTGGTTAAACCTCTGGTGAATATGGAACAAGATTTGTAATCAAAGCGTGTATTTGGTAAAATTAATTTAAATAGTTCTATAAAATGTACTGGCCATTATATTAATTTTAATGATAATGCAAACAAATCAGCTAAATTTTATTGAAGCTCAATTATTTAATTTCCAACAGATTGAAGAATCCAACTGATTTTAATAAGTTTAGTTCCTCAATCCGTTGGAGATGATTTTAATCTGATCCAGATCTAACTTTTGTAGATTTTATAACTTAGCCCATACTGAGCTGAAATGTTTGATTAATCATTTTAATTTTTTTAATGATGAAGTTAGTCAATAAATTTAAATCAGCTTTCACCGAAAAGCTGATTGATTGGTATGAAAAAAATAAACGGGAATTACCATGGCGGCAAACTTCGGATCCCTACAAAATCTGGATCGCAGAGGTTATGCTGCAGCAAACTCAGGTAGAACAAGTGCTGCCATATTATGAACAATTTATTAAAAAATTTCAAGATATAAAGTCTTTAGCCAACGCCTCATTATCCGAAGTACTCAAAGTTTGGGAGGGCATGGGATATTATGCCAGAGCACGCAATCTCCATACGGCGGCAGATATAATTGTTAAAGAATTTGCAGGAAGAATTCCTACTTCGCATGATGAATTAATGAAGATTCCTGGTATTGGACCCTATACGGCGGCGGCTGTATCAAGCATCGCTTTTAACGAAAATTATCCGGTAGTAGATGGTAATGTCCTGCGCGTTCTTTCTCGGGTTTTGAAAATTGAGGACTATCCCAGAAAAAATGGCATTAAATCAAAATTTGTTGATGCAGCCAAAGAGCTTCTACCTGAAGGTCAGGCCAGCAATTTCAATCAGGCCATGATGGAATTAGGGGCTTTAATTTGTACGCCTCAGAAACCTAAATGCTACCAATGTCCCATAAACTTTTTTTGTCAAGCTTATCAGACTTTAGAGGATCCATCTATTCTTCCTGTTAAAGCACCTCCTAAACATAAACCCCATTTTAATGTCGTGGTGGGAATTATATGGAAAAAAGGCAAAATACTTATTGATCAGCGCCCAAAGGAGGGTTTATTAGGAGGTCTGTGGGAATTTCCAGGCGGTAAACAGGAACCCGGAGAAACACTCGAGGAATGTTTAGTTCGGGAAATTCAGGACGAGATGGAAATTGAAATCCGAGTTCAAGGCCCTTTTCTCACGGTTCAGCACATGTATTCCCATTTTAACATAACCTTGCACTCTTTCCAGTGCCAGTTCATAGGCGGCGCACTTAAACCTAAGAAGGCTATCGATTGGAAATGGGTTGCACCAAAGGAATTGACTCGTTATGCATTTCCTAAGGCCAATAAAAAGATATTGGATGCCTTGCTTGAGAATTTGTGATGACCGTTGAAACCATACCTAAAAAAGAGAAGACGTCTCAGAAAAAGCCAAAAATAACCCGTCCATGGCAGGTAATACTTTATAATGATGATATCCACACCATCGACGAGGTGATCTTGCAGGTTCAAAAAGCTACAGGATGCTCACTCATGGTAGCCACCCAAATCACCATGGAAGCCCATTTTAAAGGAAAAGCCATCGCTTATAAAGGTGAATTTGCGGATTGCCATCAGGTTGCTGGAATCCTGAAAGAAATTGGTTTGATCGTAGAAATTCAAGGGTAAAGCTAATTTGGAAAAATTTAAAATCTTTAAGAAGAAAATAACAGTTTTTACATAATTTTAAAGATTCTTACTAAAATATATATTGACAATATACAATAAATAAATTATATTCTTGCACTATAATAACATAATTAATCAATGAGAATTATAATTGCCACAAACGGCGCTTTACGTTGGAGGTTTAGATGATAGTTGGAGTACCTGTCGAGTCCTATCCACATGAACGGCGAGTTGCCTTAGTACCTGCCTTAGTGTCTACCTTGACCAAGGCGGGGCTGGAGGTCCTGGTTGAACAGGGAGGGGGGGAGAACGCGGGTTTCCCCGATGCTGCATTCGAGGAGCAGGGAGCACGTATTACTCCGGATCGGACTCAACTCTTTTCCTCGGCCGATGTTCTCCTCCTGGTGCACGGTTTGGGTGCTAACCCTGGTGCTGGCAACACCGCTCTGGAGTTACTTCGCTCTGGTCAGGTTGTGGTGGGTCTTCTTAACCCTTTGGGAGCCCCTGAAGCCGCACAGGAACTTGCAGAAACGGGTATCACCGCCTTTGCACTGGAGTTGCTCCCACGCATCAGCCGGGCACAGCCTATGGATGCTTTGAGCTCCATGGCCACAGTCGCAGGCTACAAGACGGCTCTGCTAGCTGCTGGGGCGCTTAAGAAGATGTATCCTATGATGATTACGGCTGCTGGGACCATCACCCCAGCCCGGGTTTTTGTAGTAGGGGCCGGCGTGGCCGGGCTGCAGGCCATTGCCACCTCACGCCGCCTCGGTGCTGTGGTGCAGTCGTATGATGTCCGACCAGCCGTAAAGGAACAGGTAGAGAGTCTGGGGGCTAAGTTCCTGGAACTAGAGTTGGAGACTGAAGAAGCCGAGGCCTCTGATGGGTACGCTCAGGATTTGGGCAAGGAATTCTACCTTCGCCAACAGGAGATGATGCAACAAGTGGTAGCCGAAAGCGATGTGGTTATCACCACAGCGGCGATTCCAGGCAAAAAAGCCCCGATCCTAATCACCGAAGAGATGGTGCAGGGGATGAGTCCGGGCTCCGTTATCGTAGACTTAGCTGCTGAAGGGGGTGGTAACTGCGAGCTCACTCGGCCTGGAGAGACAGTAGAGGCTCACAACGTGACCATTATAGGGCCGATTAACCTTGCCTCCACCATCCCCTACCATGCCAGCCAGATGTACGCCAAAAACGTCACCGCCTTTCTCCAGAACCTGGTGGAGGATGGCGAACTCCGACTCAACCTGGAAGACCAAATTATCCACGATACCCTGCTCACTCATAGGGGCGAGGTGGTCAACTCTCAAGTGCGAAAGTTGTTAAAACTACCCATCTCCAGCCCGTTAACCCATGAAAGGAGGAATTCTTGATGGAGATCTTCATACCTGCTTTGACCATATTTCTGTTGGCTCTCGTGATAGGCTTTGAGGTGATTACAAAGGTACCACCGCTGTTGCACACCCCGCTTATGTCCGGGGCCAACGCCATCTCCGGAATCACGCTTGTAGGAACGTTGATAACCTCGGGCGCTCGATTGACCACACTTACCGAGATACTGGGATTTATTGCGGTCTCTATGGCGACGGCTAACGTGGTGGGGGGCTTCTTGGTAACCCACCGTATGCTTGGAATGTTTCACAGAAAGGAAGAACATGCCGAAGGAAGAAGCACTCGTTAAACTTTTTTATCTGGCCGCGGCCCTCCTTTTCATCTTTGGCCTCAAAGGGTTATCCCATCCACGTACTGCCGTGCGGGGCAACCTTCTGGCCGCCGTGGGCATGCTGCTGGCCATTGTGGTAACCCTCACAGATAAGCGTATCGTCGATTTTCGAATCATCATTGCCGGGTTCGTGGTGGGTGGCCTAATCGGGATGATCATGGCATATCGAGCCCCTATGACTGCCATGCCTCAGGTGGTGGCTATCTTTAACGGTTTCGGCGGCGGCGCCTCAGCCCTAGCCGTGGGGGCCGCTCTAGAAGAAGCTCTCAGGGGAGAGTGGATTGAAGAGATCACCGTCCAGTTTACTTCCTCCGCTACGGCCGCTGCGCTTATCGGTGCTGTGTCTCTTACGGGCAGCATAGTAGCATTTGGAAAACTCCAGGGACTTTTTAAGGAGCAACCCATCCTCCTGAAAGGCCGTCATGTGATCAACGTGGTACTGCTGTTGATCTGCCTAGGCCTAAGTACTTGGCAAGTAGTAGGTTATACACCATTGCTGTTTCGTACTGGTTCGCAGTTCAGCAGCGATCTTGACCGGGCTGTTATCCCAGAAGATTTCCATCACGCGTTTAAAAATAATGGGGTCTTGCTATCTCGTAATGTCACCGTTTCAGTTGAGGAAGAGAAAAACGAATGGTTGATAACCGACAATGCAGATAGGGAAACGTATATCGTCAGACAACAGAGGGAACATCTAAACATTTACTCTAGGTCCGCGCTGCCGTTCTGGATCATGGTTGGGGTTGCCTCTTTGCTTGGGATTATGCTTGTGATTCCCATTGGTGGAGCCGACATGCCAGTGGTCATCTCTTTACTTAACGCCTACTCAGGACTTGCGGCCGCAGGCCATGGCTGGGTCCTCAACAACAGCGTGCTCATCATTGCCGGCTCACTGGTTGGCGCTGCCGGGTTTATCCTCACCGCTCTGATGTCCCGTGCTATGAACCGCTCTTTACCTAATATCATGTTCGCTGGGGTCGGTGTGGTCGTTGAAACTGAAGCTGAAAGCGAAAATATCTACGCTGGTCGAGTGAAAGCGGCCTCGCCGGAGGAGGTGGCCATGTTGTTGGAGAGTGCCCGGCGGGTAGTCATTGCCCCTGGATATGGGATGGCCGTCGCTCAGGCCCAGTACGCCATACAGGACCTGACGAACCTGCTTGAATCTAAAGGCGTGGAGGTAGACTTTGCGATTCATCCCGTTGCCGGGCGAATGCCAGGACACATGAACGTACTGTTAGCCGAGGCCAACATCCCCTATGAGAAGCTGAAGGAAATGGACGAAATCAACCCCACGTTCCGGCAAACGGATGTGGTGCTGGTCATCGGGGCCAACGACGTTGTCAATCCCCTGGCGCGAGATACAGACCCCACGATTCCTATTGCTGGCATGCCGATCCTTAATGTGGATGAGGCCCGTTCGGTTGTCATCATCAAGCGCAGCCTCGGGCCAGGATTCGCTGGTATTTCAAATCCCCTCTTTGCTGCAGACAATTCTCTTATGCTTTTCGGCGATGCCAAGCAGATGGCCATGGCTCTCACGACTGCGCTTAAGGAGACTTAGGGAACGACCTACGCACTTCTAATGGTGCGAACAGAGGAGCTTCATCGCGGAACAACACTAACAAAGGAGTTAATCGATGAAATTAGTCAGTCGGCTCTTGCAAGCCAAAGGACATGAGGTCTGGTCAGTGACACCGGATACCTCAATCTATGATGCCCTAAAACTAATGGCCGATAAGAATGTCGGGGCCTTACTGGTGCTCGAAGCAGATAAGTTGATTGGCATTTTCTCAGAACGGGATTACGCCAGAAAGGTCATTCTGAAAGGAAAAGCTTCCAAAGATACACCCGTCAAGGAAATCATGAGCACAAAAGTGCTCTACATTCGACCAGAACAGTCTATCGATGATTGTATGGCTTTGATGACAGATAAGCGTATCCGCCATCTACCTGTTCTCGACGATGACCAGTTGGTTGGCTTAATTTCGATCGGGGATGTGGTTAAGGCCATCATCTCTGAACAGGAATTCATGATAAAGCAGCTCGAAAATTACATTACTGGAACCCTATAGCACGGCCAAATTTGCGACCCGTGATAAATAAACAAAACAAAGATTTGTTTGAAAATACTATAGTGCAAATGAGAACAATTATTAAGAAGAAAATGTGAATACTTCTCCTAATCTAAAATTAAAAGACATACGTTTAGCGCAAGATAAGATTCAGTCATACATCCGATTTACGCCTCTTGAATTTTCCCACACACTCTCAAAACAAACTGATTCTCGAATTTACTTTAAACTAGAAAACTGGCAAAAAACCGGCTCCTTTAAAATTCGCGGTGCGTTGAATAAACTGTTTTCCCTTTCGCCTGATGAAAAGCAAAAGGGGGTCATCACGGCCTCTGCCGGCAACCACGGACTCGGCGTGGCATTTGCCGCAAAACTTTTAAGCGTACAGGGAAAAATTGTAGTTCCCGTCAATGTCTCCCCTGCCAAACTTAAAGCACTTCAGCAATATAATTTGGAAATCATTCAAAAAGGTGTGGACTACGATGAAGCAGAGGAGTACGCATGGGAACTTCAGCAGCTTGAAGGGTTGACATTTATACATGCATTTAGTGACCCTGAAATTATCGTCGGACAAGGTACGATTGGTTTAGAAATTTTAGAGAAACTGCCCGATGTAGAAACGGTTGTAGTCCCAATTGGTGGCGGTGGTCTTATTTCTGGAATTGCAGTTGCCGTTAAAAATCTCAATCCGAAGGTCAAAGTGATGGGCGTTCAGCCCGAGGCCTCGCCAGCCATGTACAATTCCATTAAAGCGGGAAAGGTGGTTGAAACACCCATCGAAGACACCATTGCTGATGGCCTGGCTGGCCGTTTTGTGACAGAATTAACCCTGAGCTTGACTAAAAAATATGTTGATAACCTCATATTAGTTTCTGAAGATGCGATTAAAATTGCCGTAAATTTGATTTTGGAATCGGAACACCTGCTCATTGAAGGTGCGGCTGCTGTGGGCGTAGCGGCGCTTTTAGAAAACAAAATTAGAAGTAGCAATAAAACAGTAATAGTTTTGACAGGAAGAAATGTTGATATTGATCTTATAAAAAGCCTATTAGGTAATAAATTAAAATAGAAATTATCTCAAGAGAAAGTGCTTGGAAATAGTGTTCTGGTTAACATCTGTGGTTCCGAAAAAGGAGCCGGTAAAATGTGTGCTGTCTCTGGAGGCGAAAGAAATAAGACCTACCGTGAGTACGAAAGCTTTATCTGCCGTCTCAATAAAATTCGTTTCCCCTGCCCAAAATTCTGCTATATCTAAACCTTTTAAAAAGTATCCATTAAAGGGTGCGGATGTCCCTATTCCGTAAGAATTGTCAGGTTCAATGGAAGACAGAGGGAAATCACTTTTAGAGCCTAATACAAACACATCTGCCTTACCGTCACCTGTGGGATGAAAACCGAGTAGACTTAAAAATTCATTGATTGTTTCAAACTCTTCATCCTCAAATACATTGAGGATGGCAAGGACACCATCGTTTTCTGTTTGATTGGAATCAAGTGCGCCAGAGACAGAAAAGGTTCCGGTAATATCACCCGCAAAATCGAAAGAAATAGAGCCAGAGCCATAGGGTGATGCACTGCTATCAATGCCATTTTCTGTAATTAGAATCGCGTCGACTTCAAATTGGCCATTTTCGATATTAAGAAATGGCCTTGAATCTTCATTATTATCATCACCCTTACTACAAGCGATGTATATAATTGAGAATCCAAAAAGTACAACACAGAAGCAGCTTTTATTTATGGCCTTTCCAATTGAAAACAATTGCTTAAAGCTATTCATAATTGGGTCCTTAATTATTCAGAATTTATGGATTACTCGTCTACCTTTGTTGTCTCTGTGTCTTCTCCTTCGTTCAATAGACTACCCAAACCGAAACGGAGGGTAAGCGTGCCTGCAATAATGATACCTCCAATAAGTAATATCGACCAGGGATTCTTTCCAGAATCTTCGAGTTTAACCATGGATTTTACATATTGTTGCTTAAATTGGTTTAATTCGCTTCCAATCTTTTCATAATCCTTATTAATCTTATATCGATTTATATGACTGTTAGCGAGGTCATATCTGTTTAATTCCCCAACTAACAATATTCGATTATCATCATGACTTTGGGTAGCTAAAAATCCAGAAAAGACATAATCAAATTGATATTGCTCAGCAAACTCCAAAAAAGACTCAGCATCTTGATTTTCGATTAGTTCAGCAATAGTTTTTCGTCCAAATGTTATTCGAGCTCCCTCTGGTTTTGTGAGGGAAATAGACTTTTGCGTTTCCAGTATTGCATTCATTCTCGAAGTAAGTTTATCCTGAATGTCCTGTGGCAAATTCTCAAATTTTAATCCAACAAATGCTACCTGTAACTTGTTTTTATTTGCGCTGGCCAAGCTTGGTACGATTTGGATGGACATAATTGAGAAAATTAATAAGAAGACCAAAGCAGTTTTAATTGAGGATTTACACATGATACTTCCTCCTTCATTATGATATGGCATTATTAATTTTCATTAAGAATTATATAAAATTTTTATTAAAAATGCAAATAAAATATTCTATTTATGACGTTGGTGTTTTGTACCTACGTCATTTTAACTGCGAAAATGGATTATTTATTTAATATATCCTGTCAAAAGTATGTATTCATAATATTATAAAAATTCATTGCAAAAATAGTTCCTTTCTTGTAAATTTAAGTTCATACGTAACTATTAAGCCCATACTGTCATGCCGTAGGCATCTTCCCTTGTAATGGCAAAAATTTGCAAGCTTGCAGCCTCTGTGGGTAAGGAGGGAAGATTCCTGACGGAATGACACCTGAATAGTCACGTTCATACAATAAAATAAAAAAGTTTATTAGCATGCCGTGTAATATAGCGTTTAGATTAATTATCACATTTTTTATCACTGGAATCACAACGACTCATGCACAAATCGTTGATTTGTCTGGCGACCTTCTTGATCAGATCGAGTCCATTCGCAGCCACATGCCGGGTCGTGACAGCGAAGGGTTTGTCAAGCCTTCCAAGGCAGAACTGACTGGTTGGCGTGAATTGATTACTGCTCTCCTGGAAGGCCGTTTGGAGAATGCCAACACCCTGGTTCAATCGGAATTTTCGTTTTATCAACTTTACCGATTTACTGATACTGGTTTTAATCAGCAGCTATTTTATCTGCTCCGTGAAAAATTCCCGGTGACCAAAGGCTGGGGTACATTCATGGTTAATCCGAACTTCGAACGCCCAATCTGTATTGAAATCCCTCATGCCATTTACGATATCAACACTTATAAGCAAGGTACTGATATTTTTCGTCGTACGGGTGCCAGATTTTTGATTATGGCTGGAACCCATCGTTGTGGCAATTCCGAACCCTCTCCCTGCGACGGCTCTTTTCAAGGCTGCGGTACCGGACAATATCACATAACAGATATGGCTCACTTCGTCGATGCGCCCTTTCAGGCTACCCATGAAACTATCGTTACCCATTTTCCACAAACCTATGCCTTTAGCATTCATGGTAACAGTAATGACAACTGCGAGGATATCTTCCTCAGCAATGGCCGCAGTGAGGAATCCAAACCTATCTTATTTAACCTCAAGTCAACTCTGTTAGCCGCGGGCGGAGTGTCGGTTGCTGTGGCCGGCGATGGTACCTCATCCTGCCCTTTTATCGGCAGTACCAACACACAGGGAAGGTTTACGAATGGGTCTCCAGATCCGTGCACGCAAGCCGCCTCATCAACGAATGGATACTTTATTCATGTGGAACAGCGCCGTTGGGTACGGGACAATTTTTCCGTGTATGTCAAATTAATCGATGCCATAAATACCAATATAGCACATGTTACCTCCGTAGAAGGGAAAGACCAAACGTATGGAGAAAATTCACCTAAAACAATAGCTCTGCACTCTATATATCCTAATCCTTTCCGAACTTCCATAACTATCAGCTACGAATTACCAGAACGCAGGCGTGTGACGCTAAAGATTTATAATTTAAAGGGCCAATTGGTGCGCGTGTTGGAACAAAACGTTATAAAAAATAAGGGTTTCTACCAACTGCAATGGGATGGCACCAATAAGCATGGAAAATCAATGCCCAGCGGAACCTATTTTATCAAACTCGCTGCAGGTAATACGCTGAGTAAAGGCAAGATCACTCTGTTGCGATAGGATTTGAACCATCTAAAACCTAATCCGGCCAAGCCGGAACCAAATGGTTCAAATGTATGTAAACAAGTTTTTGCACAGAGAATATGCAATATTTTGCACTAAAAGGAATTTCAAGCAGGACAAATAATTACTGAAAAATCTTTGCAAGTTATTGAAAAATCAAAGCTAACGGATGATTGGCTGCCAAATAGATAATAGTTGGCACATTATTGGCAATAATATAAAATAGCTAAAAGGGTAAATACATCTATTCAAAAGTATAGAATCTTTTTATATCCAATATTTACAGACTCGTTTCTTATACAGGTTTAAAATGGCGGTGTACAGGCTTCAGGTTGCGGAGGACAATCTCAACCTAAAGGTTGAACACCCTATTTTACAGAAATTTAAAAAACAGACTTCTGCAAAATT
>JBHIAC010000021.1:0-33132 GCA_046758365.1 bacterium | reverse complement strand
GCCATATCCGCGGGACGGAAATCAGCCACCGTTAAAATTCCGGTCCGTTTAGCAATCACTGAAGGTTCCCCTAACTGCAAGGTAGACCTTATTTTGTAATTAAAAAGTTGCTTGTCCCCTGGAAGATGCTGTACTGTTTGACCATGTGAACCGATTAAATCCACCTGTTCTGGCTTTACAGCCACGTCATTGAGAAGCGCCATAACCGCATTGGAAAAAATTTCTCCTAATAGGAAATTAAATCGACAAATCTCATCAACACTGCCTTGCCCTGGGGTCGAAATTTCTAATAGCTTTTCCTTTAGGCCCAACGGATAAGGATATGTAACAAAATGAATGAGTTCAAGATTGGTTTCCAAACCGTGATTTCTTATTTTCACTAAGGCGGCATCGACACCATCCATTGAGGTGCCTGATATAAGTCCCACGATCAGCTTTTGGGTTTTTGTGAGGAGTTTTCGGAGGCGTTTCATATAAAGCTAATTCATTTTTAAAAGTGTTCGCAAATGTTTTAAAGATTTAAAATTTTTGACTTCCACTTTTTTTATCATTTTATATCCATCACTTATCACCTCTGTCAAAATAGTGATAAAAGTTTTAAAATAAAAAATTACTCCCACTCCCCCCGCTGAAGCTCACCATAAACTTCACCCAAAACTTGCCAAACTTTTTGGGGGTTATCGCTGCGGATGTAAGACATATAAGCGGTTCCATAATAACTCCAAGCAGCAAAATTACGAATCCCTTCAGAGTAGGCCACGGCCACCGCTTCTTTAAGTTCCTCCTCGCGACCCGCGGGTATTTTGTAGGCTTGAATCCAAATTTGTGGCTCTTTATCATATTTCTTGCAAAGGTTTTGAACCTCTCGTGCGTAATCTCCTACAAATTGACGAAGGTCTTTTTCAAAAAATATCCAGTAAGGATCAGTACCGAAAATATCAAGATTAGGGATACTTGCAACTAACGACCAATCAGAAAGACCGAGGGTATTATCCTTAAATGGTAACAAGCACACTGCATTCTTCAATCCCGTAGCCCGAGTTAAATCACACAGTTCTTTGGTAAAATTCACAACTGACTCTTCTTGAAAACGATTGATTTCTTCTGATGTCGCTTCAGAATATTCCTTATTCATACATTTTCTAAATTTTTCGATGCAAGCTTTACAGATGCAATACCACTGATTGAACCGCTTTTTCTCTTTTGGGTTCACAAAAAAATGGGGTTCATCCCAAAATAGCACCTCGGCACCCATATCAGCAGCATCCTTTATCCAATGTTGCATAAACTCTCTAAATTTAGGATGGTTCATACAAGCTGCCGGTGCTGGTTCACCATCTGGCAAGACCTGGCAGGCATCTCTATTTTTTAATGCAAAACTGCTGTAAGTTTCACCCCCAAATACTCGGCCGATCCCCCAGGGGTCCAAATAGCACTCCAGCCCAGCATCCTTTGAAACTGAAATCAACTCCCCGATAGTGTCTTTATAAAATTCTTGATCATTTTCTGAAAAAGTGTGTACAATAAAATTGCAGTTGTGATTCAGGATCTCTTCCAGATCACTCACAAAGTGACGGGGATTACGGTTTCCGAAATAGCTGATCCCGGTTTTAATTTTATGATCCATATAAATAATTGGGATTGTTAAAAATTAAAACGTTAAGACGCGAGTAATCTTAAAAGCCATCAAGGTGCTAACAAGAATCTTTAAAACATCTCCAGGAATAAAAAAAGCAATGCTTGTTTTGAGGACGAACTGTAAAGACATCTTTTTACCAACAAGAAAATTTATATTCAAAAAGTAAAAGGTCACCCCAAATATAAAAATAATAAACACCCCTAAGATATTGGAAATACAAATTCGTTGAAATGTTGGAGGACTTTGGTTTTGATATCTTCGATTCCCCCAGACTATATAGCCAACAACAAAGGCGCCAACAGGAAAGCCTATAAGATATCCAAAGGTTGGCTGAAAAATATAACCGGGGCCCCCGCCATGAGCAAAAATTGGGACGCCCAAAAGTCCTACAACGAGATAAATAAGTTGACTCATAGCCCCAAATTTCGGTCCCAGAACGGATCCAGCAAGAATAACAAATAAAGATTGTAAAGTTATGGGTATAGGAGTGTATGGCAGGGGAATTTTGATGAACGCACCAACAGCCGTTAAAGCAGCGAATAGGCTAGACAAAAGATAAAAGCGAATTTGTGTACCACCCAATTTTGTGCTTAACGGCATACTAATTAAAACTATTTTTATTTTTTTGAAAAATAGCGTGAAAACACAACATCTCCCAACAGAACTGCCGCTTTAGAATAAGGGCTTATGCCTAGCTTTTCAAGTTCCGCATCAATTATGGCCTTGGCGTCTTTCCATTTGTCCTGTTTTTCTAGGCGTTGAATAAATTCAATATATTGTTGACCATCCTTGTGAAAAATCTTTTTAATAAATATCTTACGGTCCTTATGGTTTATTAAGGTATGTAAAGCAGGATATGGCCCTGGCGGTTGGCTTTCTATGTCACGACGATTAATAATTAGGGTTTCTTCATAGTCGCGTAAGTTTTTAGATTCCTTAATCTTTTGAGAAGAAGAAGATTCTAATTTTGACGATTTTTCATCAGATTCTATTTCCGATTTTTCTTCAACAAATTGAAACCTCAAAGTATCGAATTTATTATTGTGTTTGTGTTTTTCAGAAACTTCGGTATCCAAACTGGTATCAATTTCATCAAATGCATCGAGAGATATAGTGTTTTTGCGGAAGTTATAGGACCTCTTATGAACTCTTTTGTCCGAATCTTCCTTTTCAGTTTCTGAAGATTTAAAGTATTCAAGCTCACCTACTAAAATGTGTCTTTCTAAAGCATTTTCAATTTCTTCAAAAGACCAATAATCCTTACTCAAAGCTTCATCCTCTATACCATCAGCCATAAGCCTTAAATCCCTTTCTTTGAGCATGCCCAACAACACTTGTGATTTTACTCTTTGATTATCTTCACCAGTTATAGATGCTTCAAATTTGATCAGCAATTTAATTTCTTTAAGAAAAGTAGAAATTGGTTTTTCATTATAAACATCGGTCTCCAATTGTCTAGTTAATTCATCCAATGCTTGCCGAGTATGGATCTCAGTAACTGTACTCTCAATTGAGGCAACCAGTTTTTTAATAAACGGTCGATCATCACCGAAGCCCTGAATAACTACAAGGACATCATCTTTATTCCGTTTATCGGTTGATTTAAAAAGTATTTCTATTATTGTCTGTCTGGGACGTACTAAAGCATCATATTGAAAACTTACAGCTATTTTTATAAGGCGTCTAATTTCTTCTTTAGAAAAAAGCGTTTCTCTAATCAAAATTTCCTTTAATGCTTCAAACTGTTTTTTTATTTGGTCGCTTTTAAGATTATATCGCTCTTGGTTGGAGAATCGAAGGGGCTTCTCTTCATCGAAAAGCCTACAGGCATGGCTTTTTACATAAACTAGAAAGACCTCTGGGAATTCTCCTTTTAATATATAATTATATACAACCTTTTCCTTTCCTTGGGTTACTCTTCTAAACAATATTTCCGTTAATCTCTGTTTTTCGCTTTCCCAGAGCTTTGATACCATATTTATCCCCCAGGTGTTAAATATAAAAATAAGGGCTATCTTTCTGACAGCCCTTACAATATTTGTTATTATTCTTTTTAATCTTCTTCCTTTATTACCCTTGCAACGTCGCCTACTTTATCGTCTTCATCCAATTTAATTAAACGAAATCCTCTGGTATTTCTCCCCTGCACACTTAGCTTTTTAACACTCTGCCTAATAACGACTCCTTTATTCGTTATAATCATTATATCATCTTCATCCATGACTTCTTTTATCACCATCAAATCACCGGTTATATCTGTTACTTTTATGGTAATAATTCCTTTCCCACCCCGATGGCTTATCCTGTATTCCTTTATATCTGTGCGCTTGCCGTATCCTTTATCTGTTACCACCAAAACCGTGCCTTCGCGTTTAATGACAATCATTCCTACCACACAATCATCTTTACTCAATTTAATTCCCTTGACCCCAGCAGCCGTCCTTCCCATATCTCGTACTTCATTTTCATTAAATCTAATGGCCAATCCTTTATGGGAGGCAAGTAATATATCATGGGTGCCATCGGTTAATTGAGCGTCAATTAAATCATCATCTTCTCGTATAGTAATAGCGTTTATCCCACCTCTTCGAGGATTTCCATAGGCTGATAATTGAGTTTTTTTGATCAATCCTTTTTTTGTGGCCATTACCAAATAAAGATCATTGTTAAAATCTCTTACATTAATAAAAGCAGCTATCCTTTCATCTTTAGACAATTGCAGCAAATTAACAATTGCACGACCCTTGGAAGCCCGCCCTGCTTGCGGAATTTCATGTACCTTAAGCCAATAACAACGACCTTTATTTGTGAAAAAAAGTATGTAGTGATGGGTGGAAGCCACAAATAGATGCTCAATAAAATCTTCTTCTTTTGTAGCCGCCCCTGTATAACCGCGACCCCCGCGTAGCTGTCTCTTGTAACTGGAAACTGGAAATCGCTTAATAAACCCTGAATGGGAAATAGTAATGACCATATCCTCTTCAGCAATCATATCTTCAATAGAAAATTCCTCGGTTTCAGATATGATTTCTGTTTTTCTTTTGTCGCCATATTTTTCCTTAACTTCTAACAATTCTTCTTTAATTAACTGCATTCTTTTGGGCCTGCTCTCTAAGAGGGATCGCAGTTTTTCTATGAGTTTTATCTTTTCTAAATATTCATCTTCTATCTTTTTTCTTTCCAATCCTGTCAACCGTTGGAGCCGCATATCCAATATTGCTTGAGCCTGAATCTCAGTAAGACCAAATCGCTTCATCAATGAATTACGAGCGGTATCAGGATTTCTAGATTTTTTAATAATAGCAACTATTTGGTCTATATTATCGAGACAGATTTTTAACCCTTCTAAAATATGTGCGCGTTTCTCTGCTTTGTCAAGATCGAATTTTATACGGCGGACAACGACCTCATGCCGAAAGTCAATGAAAAGTTGAAGCAATTCTTTGAGATTTAATATTTTGGGTGCACCATTCACCAGCGCCAACATAATTGTCCCAAAAGTTACCTGCATCTGGGTATGTTTGAAAAGTTGATTGAGAATAACTTCAGCCGGTGCATCACGCTTCAATTCAATTACAATTCGCATTCCATCTCTATCCGACTCATCTCGAATCTCGGATATCCCTTCAACCTTTTTATCTCTTACCAAATCAGCAATCTTTTCAATGAGATTTGCTTTGTTTACCTGATATGGGAGTTCGCTCACAATAATATTTTCTCGCCCACCACGGACTGTTTCTATGTTTGCTCTTGCACGAATGGCAATCCGACCTCGTCCAGTGCGATACGTTTCATCGATTCCTTCGTCACCATAAATTATAGCACCCGTAGGAAAATCCGGTCCTTTTATATATTTCATTAAAGATGCAACAGTCAAATCTGGGCGTATAATCAAAGCGATTAACGCATCAATGACCTCGCTTAAATTATGAGGTGGGATATTTGTAGCCATACCAACTGCTATGCCTGAGGAGCCATTTACTAATAAATTTGGCAAAACAGATGGTAAGACCGTCGGCTCCTGCAAAGATTCATCAAAGTTTGGAACAAAATCGACTGTGTTTTTATCCAAGTCTCTAAGAACTTCCTCTGCAATGGGAGCCAATCTTGCTTCTGTATAGCGCATTGCGGCAGGAGAATCACCGTCCAAAGATCCAAAATTTCCTTGACCATTCACTAAAGGATATCTTAGGGAAAACTCTTGGACCATACGGACCATTGTATCATATACTGCTGCATCACCATGAGGGTGATATTTACCTAAAACCTCTCCTACAATACGAGCGCTTTTTTTGTATTGAGAATTTGGACGCAGGCCCAACTCATGCATTCCGTAAAGTACTCTTCTATGAACCGGTTTCAAGCCATCTCGAACATCAGGAAGAGCTCTCGAGACAATGACCGACATAGAGTAGTCTATGTAGGAGTCCTTCATTTCCTCTTCTAATAAAACAGGGACAATTCGATCGCGTTTAATTTCCATATTAAATTTAAATTTTAAACATTAAAAATTAACATTTGGAGTGGATTAATAATATTTTAGATTTGCACATTATGGGAGGTCTTGGTGCTCAAGTTATACGTCTAAATTTCTAACATATTTGGCATTTTCTTCAATAAATTTTCTACGCGGTTCCACTCTGTCTCCCATCAAGACAGAGAAAATGTGATCAGCATTATAAGCCTCTTCGATGGTTACTTGCAGGATCGTTCTGTGCTCAGGATCCATGGTGGTACGCCAAAGCTGATCAGGATTCATTTCACCAAGTCCTTTGTAACGTTGAACAACAGCACCATTTTTCCCCATTCGCTCCAAAATAGTCTCCCTTTCTTCATCATTATAGGCATAATATTCTACTTTTTTTTTGTATATTCTATATAAGGGAGGTTGGGCAATGTAAATATAACCTTTTTCAATTAATCCACGCATATAGCGGAAAAAGAATGTAAGTAAAAGCGTCCGAATGTGTGACCCGTCCACATCAGCATCGGTCATAATAATTATTTTATTATAACGGACTTTTTCTGAATCAAATTCATCTGCACCTATTCCTGTACCAAGAGCTGCCACTATGGTTCGAATCTCTTCGTTTGATAATATCTTATCAAGTCGGGCTTTCTCGACATTTAAAATTTTACCCTTTAAAGGGAGAATTGCTTGAAATCTTCGGTCTCTACCTTGTTTGGCAGAACCCCCTGCTGAGTCCCCTTCAACTAAATAGATTTCACATTGAGCGGGATCTTGAATGGAGCAGTCTGCTAATTTTCCGGGAAGATGATTGCCGTCAAAGGAACTTTTTCTTCGTGTTAGTTCTCTGGCTTTTCGAGCAGCTTCTCTTGAACGCGCTGCAGTTAAACATTTCTCGATGATTCTTTTCCCAATACTTGGATTTATTTCTAAAAATGAAGCTAAACCATCACCCAATATAGACTCTGTGATTCCTTTAACCTCACTATTCCCAAGTTTTGTTTTTGTTTGACCCTCAAATTGTGGTTCCACTACCTTAGCACTAATAACAGCTGTAAGACCTTCTCTGACATCTTCCCCAGTTAAAGTGAAATCAACATTTTTTAAAAGATTGTTTCTCTGAGCATAATTATTTAATGTTCGAGTGAGAGCCGATTTGAATCCGATCAAATGTGAACCCCCTTCTATCGTATGAATATTATTTACATAAGAAAATATGTTTTCAATATAAGAGTTATTATATTGCAAGGCAAATTCAATAGTCACTCCTTCCTTTTCGCCTTTAATATAAATTGGTTTCTTGTAGATCGGCGTCCTATTTTGATCTAAAAACTCAACAAAAGCAATTATACCTCCTTTATATTTAAAGACGATATGTTTGTTTGTTCTTTCATCAGTAATTAAAATTTCTAAATTTTTATTTAAAAAAGCCAATTCTCTCATTCTTTCAGAAAGAATTTCAAAATTAAATTTTTGGTTTTTGAAAATTTTTTTATCAGGTGAAAATGTGGATTTAGTTCCAGAGGTTTGTCTTTTTCCGATAATCTTAACCCCTGTTTCAGTTACCCCCCTTTTGTACCTTTGGAAATAAACTTTTCCGTCTCTGCAAACTTCCACCTCAAACCATTCAGATAATGCATTTACTACAGAAACCCCAACCCCATGTAGGCCTCCTGAAACCTTATAAATCTTATTATCAAACTTCCCTCCAGCGTGAAGTGTGGTCATAACCACTTCTAACGCAGGTCTTTTTTCGGTGGGATGGATATCAACCGGAATACCTCTACCATTATCGATTATTGTAATGCTCTCATCTTTATGAATATTGATAGAAATTTTATCACAATATCCAGCTAAAACCTCATCGATACTGTTATCCACTACCTCATAAACTAAATGGTGAAGACCTCGAACCGAAATATCACCAATGTACATAGCAGGCCGTCGCCGTACAGCCTCAAGTCCTTTCAAAACCTGTATCTGTTCTGCATCATACTTTTCGATTTTATTGTTTTCTGCCATATCTTATGATTCCTTAAATTATTATATAAACCTGATGTCTTTTATAATCCCTGCTCCGATAGTTTCGTCAATCTTAGTGAGTATATCCTTTTTTAAGAATATAAGTTCGCTTCTCCATGCATTTTTTTTAACTTTTACGAACAATATGCCATCAACGGTTTTTTCAGCTTTTGTTATATTTGAGATTTTTTGTCCTACAATTATGGGCCATTTAACTATTACTTCATGCTCTTTGACTTTTGACTCAATTCCTAAATTACGTAATAAATTTATCAGTATCTTACCAAGGTACTCAGGTTGATTTTTGCTCAATTTGACCGTTCTCTACATAAAAAAATGAAACTTCTTCTTTTTTATTAACGGGTGCCTGAAAAGTTCTATTAAAAACGCTCTCTTTCGGACTTGTTAAAAAGGTCTGTCCTAAACCTTGTAATAAATTGAAGATTTTTTCCTCTCTTAAATTGTCTAACTCAGAATAATAATCGTCCAATAAAAAAATAGGAGTCTCTTCTTTTTTTTGATTTATAAAATTAAATTCAGCTATTTTGGTAGTAATTAAAACCGATTTATGCTCACCCCGTGAACCATATTTTCTAATATCTAAGCCATTAATCTTAAAAACCATATCATCACGATGAGGACCTACCAATGTAATTCCTAATATTCTCTCCTTGTTTTTTACATTCGCAAGGGCATCAAGAAAGTTGTCTTCGGTGGGCTTATTTTTATTTTTTGTTATCGATGACTCAATTGAGACTTCTAACTCATCTTTTGACTCTGTAACTTGTCTGTAAATTGGACTAATAATAGTTGAAAAGTCATTAATAAACTTCTGTCTTTCATTTATAATTTTGCTCCCAAAATTCACTAAACTTTGCGTCCAAGGTTCTAAATAAGCCTCATTTACTGGCACACCTTCCCTAATATTTTGCAAAATCTTATTTCTCTGTTTTAGGATACGAAAATACTCTTGAAGATGAGTAATATACTTAACGCTAACCTGGGACAAAAATATATCAACAAATCTTCGCCGTTCTAAAGGTCCGCCTAAGGTAATCTTATAATCCTCCGGCGACATAACCACAATAGGAAATTTTCCAAAAATCTCAGAGTGTCTTTTTAACCTTTTATGGTCTATTCCTATTTCTTTTTTTCTATCGTTTACACATTTTAAAAATACCGTTTTATTAATTCCAGAATCAAGAATTATATTCCCTTCTATTGTAAAAAAAGAAGCCTCATTCTTAATTAATTCTTGACTGCTTGAAGTTCTAAAGCTTCTTCCCAAACATAAAAGATATATGGCTTCCAATAGATTTGTTTTTCCCTGTGCATTTAATCCGTAAATTAAATTTGTTTTTTGAGAAAAGCTTGCTTTTGCTTTTACAAAGTTTCTGAAATTTAAAATATTCAAATTTTCAAAGAACATCAAATACTTTTAAGACTAATCTTCATTTAATCGAATGGGCATCAAAAGCATTAATAGGTCTTCATCTTCTTTTTGAGTGCTGGGATATATAATTCCTGCACTGTTAGGATCTTTTAGCTTAAATATTACCTCGTCTGTTTCTAAGTGGCGTAATACATCTAATATATAATTTGCATTGTAGCCAATTTCAAGGTCTTCACCATTATACTCAGCGTTAATAATCTCTTCAGCCTCGCCACCAAACTCTATGTCCTCTGATTGAATTTTTACTAAATCTTTTGAAATGGAAAGTCGAATTTGGTGAGTAATTGAATTAGAAAAAATAGAAACTCTTCGGACTGATGAATTCAGTAATTCTCGATTTATTCTTACTTCTTTATCATTATCTAAAGGTATAACTCTCTCATAATTAGGAAACTGACCCTCAATGCTTTTACTTAAAATAGTTGTATCTCCAAGTTCAATAACAATATGATCTTCACTTAATTTAACATTTAATTTAACCTTGTTTATGAGATTTTTTAATAACAAGTTTAAAGTTTTTGTTGGAATTATCAAATCTTTCTGGAAATTTTTAGAGCTGAAGTTTTTGTCAATAATTTTTACCAAACGATGACCATCCGTAGAAACCATTCGAAGTTCGTTTTCCATGACTTGGAGATAAACCCCCATTAAGGTGGTTCTTAATTCATCGATGGAGACAGCAAATATAGTTTGGTTAATCATTCTAGCTAACCGCTCAGAATCAATTGAAATAGATCCCTCACTTTCTTCTATGGAAATCTTTGGAAAATCTTCTTTGGCTTCACCTGATAGTCTATAAAATCCTTTTTCCGTAGTAATTGTTATTTTATTTTCCTCATCACATAGTATCTCCATTGGAATATCTGGTAGTTCTCTTACAATTTCAAATAGAACTCTAGCAGGAATGGCCACACCACCATCAGCTTCACCTTGAACTTTGATTCGAGTGGAAATAGAAACTTCTAAATCTGTACCAATTATAGTTAAATCATCGTTTTCTAAATTTAAAAGTATGTTACCTAGAATTGGAATAGTCGTTTTTAACGGAATAACACCTATGATGTTTTGTATCGCTTGGTTAAACTTTTTTTTATTAACTTTAAATTTCATAGAATCCTCCACCCAAATTAGATACTTATAATTTAAAATTTAATAAATAATATAATATTTATCAAGTAAATTTTTATTATTAATTAGTTATAATAGACAATGTGGAAATGTTGATAAGGATTAAAAATATTTGTTTCAAGCTCTTAATTATTAAATTAATTTTCAGGTATATAATAAGATTTTTATTTGTGGATTTAAGGTGATGGTAATGTTTATAAACTTAATTATGGATGTAATTAAAAATCAAATCTAACAATTTAAAACCCTTTCAATTAAATTATCCACATACTATAACAATAAAAATACAATCTATTCACATTAGACTGTGGATCATGCAAACAGTAAAGAATCACATGCTTGACATTTCGATCTTGTTTTTTAAAGCTTCAACATCTTCACGAACTTTTTGGTCCCTGGTTATTTGATTTTCGATGCACTGAATAGCATGAATTACTGTACTATGATCGCGTCCTCCAAAATGAAGACCAATTGTTTTTAATGAACACTTCGTAAGTTCCTTAGTAAGATACATTGCTAATTGACGTATGTAGGCAATCTCTTTTTTTCTTGTTTTAGCACGCAACATATCATCTGGAATATTAAACTGTTCGCTTATAATTCTTTGAATTTCTTCAATTAATATATTCTTCTTTTTACCTAAACTTAGATTTTTTAAAACATCTTTTGCTATGGATAGCGTGATGTCTTTACCATTTAAAGATGAATACGCTAATAATCTAATTAAAGCCCCTTCTAATTCACGAATATTTGAAGTTACATTAGTGGCTATAAATTCAATTATTTCACCTGAGAGGTTTATACAATTTTCGTCAGCTTTTTGTTGAAGAATAGCAATTCTAGTTTCAAGGTCTGGTGGTTGAATATCAGCAACCAAACCCCATTGAAATCTAGAAATCAATCTTTCCTCCATACCATCTAACTCTTTAGGAGGTCTATCAGATGAGAGTACGATTTGTTTTCCAGAATTATAAAGAGCATTAAAGGTATGGAAAAATTCTTCTTGGGTCCTTTCCTTGTTTATAAAAAATTGAATATCATCAACCAACAGTAAATCAACATTGCGATATATTGAACTAAATTCAGTTGTTTTATTATTTTGGATTGAGTTTATAAATTCAATTGTAAATTTTTCACTATCTACATATAGTACATGACGAGCCGTACCTTCACATAATGAGAAAGTACCAATGGCTTGAATTAAATGTGTTTTCCCTAATCCAACACCACCATAAATTACTAAAGGATTGAAACTTGTTTTTCCCGGAGCTTCAGCCACCGCCAATGATGCGGCTCTTGCAAATTGATTACTTGCTCCTTCCACAAAGTTATCAAATGTATAGCGGTCATTCAAATTACTTACTTTATCTGGTTTGTTTATTGGCTGTTTTTGAGCAATTGAGGGAAGCTGCATTAATTCACTGTTTCCATTAACGACCACCGAATAAGATAACTTGGCATTATCACCTAAAACTTGTAATAATGCCTGTTTTAAAAGGCTACTATAGTGACCTTCAAGCCATTCAAAAAAAAACTGACTAGGGACCTCAATAGTAAGGGTGAGGTTTTGTTCATCAAGGTTAACTGGTTTAATAGGTTTAAACCAAGTAGTAAAGCTTTGCGGATTAATACTTTCTTTGATAAGAGAAAGGCATTGACTCCATGCCGTAGTACAATTTTGTATCATTTTACTAAACACCTCATTTTAAAATTTAATATTTAATTATAAACACTTTGTTATTGGCAGGGCAAAAGAGAAAATTTGGATTTACCATCAACTTATAAGCCAGTTATTTTAACTTACAAAAATGTTATCCACAAATTACCCACACCTTAAAAAAAGCTATAAATATTTTAAATTCATTGTATTATAATCGACCTGCCAAACGAAATTAACCACCAGGTAAACAAATTTTCGCTTGTTTTATTAAAAACTAGTTCATTAAGAAAATGTAAAGTTTGTAAAGTTATCCACATGTTTTAATGGTGATATTTACTTAGGTGAGATGTTAAAATTTAAGAAAAAGTATATCAATGTCAAGAAAAAAATATATTCTCTCAAAAACAACTATTAAGGAAATTGCTTGACTTTTGTTTAAATTATTAATAATATTTATAGTTTAGATTGATACTAAATTATAGAGAAGATGAGAGGAATTTAAATGAAAAGAACCTATCAACCACATAATCGGAAACGTTTAAATAAACATGGATTTAGAGCAAGAATGAAAACTAAATCTGGAAGAGTGATTTTAAAAAATCGCCGCGCAAAAGGTAGAAAAAGCTTAACAGTCAGTGATAGAGAATAAAAAGATATAAACGTTACTGAATATGTCTTATTTTAGTTTAAGTAAACAACTAATTATTAAGAAATTAGATGTATTCAATGAATTATTTAAAAAGGGTGCTAGTTTAAATTCAAACCATATTATGCTTTTATTTTTAGAGTCAGACAAAAGTAGATTTGGTTTTGCGGTTTCAAAAAAAATTAAAGGAGCTATTAAGCGTAACCGTGCTAAAAGAAGGCTGAGAGAAGTATTAAGATTGAACCAAAGTCACCTACCCAATAATATTTATTTAGTTTTGGTTGCGAAACCAGGGATTGAAAGAGTAAAATTTGAATTATTGAATAAAGAATTTTTAAATCTGATAAAAAAATTAAATTATAAAGTTATACAATGAAATATATTGGTATTGCTATAATCAAATTTTACCAGAAATTTGTATCACCTCTATTTCCACCTTCTTGCAGATTTTATCCAACATGTTCAGAGTACACGCTTCAATCATTAAAAAAATATGGAATATTTAAGGGAATTTGGTTAGGTATATTGCGCATTTTAAAATGCCATCCATTTAATTCTGGTGGGTACGATCCTTTGAAATAAATATAACAAGTATAAAAATGGAATTTGATAAAAAAACTATATTAGCATTTTTACTTATTGGGCTGGTTTTAATTTTTATGTCAACAGATTATTATAAAAGAATGTTTCAGCCTCCTCAAAAAGTGACTCCTGCTAAAGAAGCCAAAAAGAAAATTGACTCGAAAGAAAAATACAGAAGGAGTCAAGAAAAAGAAAAGTCACGGTACTCTGAATCACAAGCTGAAAACATTTTATCCAATAAAGAGGAAACGAGTGATTTATCAGAAAAACATAAAAAGTATACAAATTTAATAGGATCAGGAGAGACTATCACGATTGAGACAGATTTATATAAGGCAGTATTTTCTACTCAAGGGGCTACGCTGCGCTCTTGGACTTTGAAAGACTTTTTAGCAGCCGACAGTTCTCTCGTTCAACTCATTGCTGAGAATGGCTACGGGAATTTTGCCGTTCTTTTACCAACCATTGAAGATACAATAGACACGAGTCCTTTTGTTTTTACTGTTAATAAAAAAGAAATCAATTTAGGTACTAAACATGCTAGTGACCAATTAGTATTTACATTAGATCTAGGAGAGAAGAAAGAGATTAAAAAAATATTCACATTTTATAAAGATAAATATTCTATAGGTTTGAATGTTGAATTCAAGAACCTCGATAATTTTATAGAAGATTTCTCATATTTTTTGACTTGGCGGTCTGGACTACTATCAACGGAATATAATTTTGATGATGACATGGGAAGTTCATATGGTTATGCACTTCAAGGTGACTTAAAAAAATTTGACGCAAAAGATAAATTTAAATATTGGGACGATCCGACAGATTGGGTAGCAATCAGAACAAAATATTTTACTGTCGCCACGATTCCAGAAGATGTGAAGGGAGAGTCTGTAAAATTTTATGGTCAAAAGATCCCTGTGAGTCAAAAAAGTAATTGGAAAAAATATGGATTTGATTTAGAGATGCCGTTTTATGATAAGCCTAACAATATGAATAATTTTACTCTGTACTTAGGACCATTGGATTATGATATTTTTAAAGGCTACAATGCGGGATTAGAAAAAATGATGGATTTTGGAATTGCTCCAATTCGCCCGTTTTCAAAATTAGTTTTATGGAGCTTCAAAGGTCTGCACAAAGCAATTCCAAATTATGGATTTGTAATAATTGTCTTTTCAATTCTTATTAAAATTATACTTTATCCTCTTACAAGAAAAAGTTACAAATCGATGAAGGATATGCAAGCGCTACAACCTTTAATGCAAGAATTAAATGAAAAATATAAAAATGATCCACAGAAAAAGCAGCAAGCGATCATGAAGCTTTACAAAGAACATGGCGTAAATCCTTTAGGGGGATGCATTCCTATGTTATTGCAGATGCCTCTTCTCTTTGCTTTATTTACTGTTTTCCGTTCTACTATCCAATTGCGTGGAGCCCCTTTTATCTGGTGGATTAAAGACTTGTCACTTCCAGATACAGTGGCCACCCTCTCCTTTTCTTTACCTCTTTACGGAAATTCAGTGAACATTCTTCCGCTATTTATGGGTATTACTATGTTTATTCAGCAAAAAATATCTATGAAAGATCCAAAACAAAAGGCCATGGTATATTTAATGCCTATATTTTTCACCTTACTTTTTAATAGTTTTCCGTCTGGTTTAAATTTATATTATGCGTTGTTTAATCTATTTTCAATTTTTCAGGAGAAATTGATTCCTTCTCATCCAAAGAAGGAAGATGCTTCAAAAATGGCAAAAAGAAAAGTTTCTAAAAAAGATAAGTTTAAACATAATTTTTACAGAAAAAAATTATAAAATAGCTGAGTACTTTAATTCTTAATAAAATTAACTGGTGTTTAAGATATTTAATTTAAGCCCTGCCATTTGAGTAGGGCTGTTTTTTTAGGAATTCTGAAATTTTTATGTATAATAAAGAAGATACTATCGCAGCCATTTCTACACCCAAGGGTTCAGGGGGTATTGCGGTCATTCGTATAAATGGTTCTTCAGCGATTTCCATAGTAGATAAAATCTTTCAAGGGAAGGTTCGACTGTTAGAAGCAGAATCCCACAAAGCTTACTTGGGAAAAATAGTGATGTCACCTCAAAACGAAAAAGTGCAGTCTTATCTTAAGGAAACAACTCAAAATGTCGAATTTTTAGACGAGATAATTGTTACTCTATTTCGTGCACCTAACTCATACACCAGAGAGAATATAGTAGAAATAGGCTGTCATGGTGGACAATTTATTAGCCATAGGATTTTGGAGTTGCTGTTAGAGCAAGGTGCAAGATTGGCTCAACCTGGCGAATTTACACAAAGGGCCTTTTTAAATGGACGATTAGATCTTTCGCAAGCTGAAGCAGTTGCAGATATAATTCGTGCAAAAACAGAATTGAGTTTGAAGACCGCTCTTACTCAATATCAAGGAGCGCTTTCGCGTAGAATTAAAAATATTCGACAAGGTCTGATAGAAATCTGTTCTTTACTGGAACTTGAATTAGATTTTGCAGAAGAAGATATTGAATTTGCAGATAGGGCGGAAGTTGAAAGAAAGCTAAAAAATTCTATAGAAGAAATAAGATTATTTCTTTCTACCTACGAACGGGGAAAAATTTTACGAGAGGGAGCTAAAGTGGCTATAATAGGCAGGCCTAATGTTGGGAAGTCCAGCCTACTAAATGCCTTGCTAAAAGAAGAAAGAGCTATCGTTACAGAAATACCCGGAACGACTCGGGATGTTCTGGAAGAACAATTAGATATACGAGGGGTATTATTTAGGGTAGTTGATACAGCGGGAATTCGTCCCCCAGGAGACAAAGTAGAACAGGAAGGGGTAAGAAGAACAGAAAATCAGATAAAAGATGCCGATATCATACTTCTTATATTTGATGGCTCAGCACAATTAAATTGCCATGATTTGGAAATAATTAATCATGTATTTACTATAAGAAAACATGACAAAGAGATTCATAATGGTTTTGTGGGGCTAATTAATAAAATTGACCTTGAACAAAAATTAACAAGAACTAAGTTGAATAAGCATTTAGGCAACGGTCCAATTTTAGAAATATCTGCTAAGGAGCATTTAGGATTTAAGAAGTTAGAGGAGATACTTATAAGATTAGTATTAGGAAATGAGGGTTATTCTCAAGATAAACCCTTATTAACAAGTATTCGGCACAAACAGGCGCTTAATTTAGCCTTGGAATCACTACAAGCAGGTCTCAATTCCTTGGCACGAGGACTGTCTTCAGAGTTTGTGGCTTTGGATTTAAGAGCAGCTCTTGAACATTTGGGAGAAATAATTGGAGAGGTAACCACAGAAGACATACTAAATAACATATTTTCAAAATATTGTATAGGTAAATAAAAGGTGTTTCACGTGAAACATTTCGAGTTTTAAATTAATCTTTAAAATTTTTGGAATCTTTTATAATGCTTAATGATATATACGAGGTTGTTGTTGTTGGTGGGGGCCATGCGGGTACAGAAGCGGCCTTAGCTGCTGCGAGAATGGGGGCCAAAACCATGCTGCTTACAATGAATATTTTCACCATCGGTCAAATGTCTTGTAATCCAGCTATTGGGGGATTGGCCAAGGGGCAATTGGTGCGGGAAATCGATGCCTTGGGAGGTGAAATGGCTTTAGCAACCGATGATACTGGTATTCAGTTTCGCATGCTCAATCGTTCCAAAGGCCCTGCCGTATGGTCGCCTAGAGCTCAATGTGACAGAGCGCATTATGCAGCAAGAATTCGTCGAGCCTGTGAAAATCAACAAAAATTAGATTTGCGTCAAGGAATGGGGGTCGGACTTGTAGTTAAAAATAACAAAGTTTGTGGGGTGCGCATCGAAACAGGAAATGTGATACCGGCCCGAGCTGTGATCTTAACTGCCGGAACATTTCTGAATGGCATAATCCACATAGGTGAAGTTCAATATTCAGCCGGTCGTGCGGGTGAGTTTGCAGCCCAAGGCCTAACCGAATACTTAGTCGAACTTGGATTCGAATCGGGACGTCTCAAAACAGGTACACCACCTCGACTTGATGGAACAACCATCGATTTTTCCGAACTAGACATTCAACCTGGGGATGCGATTCCCATTCCTTTTTCTTTCAGGGATGATGAACTCGAAGTAGACCAGCTTCCTTGTTATTTGACTTACACCAATACTCAAACCCATGATATTTTACGAACAGGTTTTGACCGATCGCCAATGTATACTGGTAGAATTCAAGGAGTGGGTCCACGATATTGTCCTTCCATAGAAGACAAAATTAACCGTTTTGCAAATAAAGAAAGGCATCAAATATTTTTAGAGCCAGAGGGGCGGAATACAACTGAATACTACGTCAATGGTTTTTCTACCAGTCTTCCTGAAGAGGTTCAATTAAAGGGCATTCGAACCATTCCAGGGTTGGAGAAAGCAAACGTTACTCGGCTGGGCTATGCGGTGGAGTACGACTTTTTTCCGCCAACACAAATTCAAGCCAATTTGGAAACTAAACTGATTGAAAATTTATTTTTTGCTGGGCAAATTAATGGCACTACTGGATATGAGGAGGCTGCTTGCCAAGGCTTTATGGCTGGGGTAAATGCTGTTTTAAAAATTCGCGGAGAAGAGCCCTTTGTCTTGGACCGTACCGAGGCATACATTGGGGTTTTAATAGACGATTTAGTTACAAAAGGCACAATTGAGCCATATAGAATGTTTACCTCCCGAGCCGAACACAGGCTTATACTCCGCCAAGACAATGCGGATCTTCGTCTTATGAATTACGGATATCACTTAGGACTTATTCCTTCAGAGATTCATCAGAAATTAAGTTTAAAACGTAAAAGAATTCAACAATCATTAGAAGAATTGAAAAAAATCAGGGTTGACCCTGATAACATCAATCCTATTTTAAATAGCTTTGGTTCATCACCTATATCAGAAAAAGAAAGTCTGTATAATCTGTTAAAAAGACCAGAAGTTCCCATATTCCAATTAAAAAGCCTTTGTCAATTAGATGTGCTCAATCATTGGGAGGACAAGGCCTGGAATCAAGTCCGTGAACAGGTAGATATTGAAATTAAGTATGAGGGATTTATTCGTCGGCAGTATCAACAAGCAGAGCAAGTCCGCCAATTGGATTCGAAGCCCATACCGAAGGGGTTTGATTATTTATCCATAAAGACCTTATCGGCAGAAGCGCGAGAAAAGCTCCAGATGATACAGCCGAAAACTATCGGACAAGCATCAAGGATTTCAGGGGTATCGCCAGCGGACATTTCGATTCTTCTACTCTACTTAACTCGAAAAAATTTTGGCAATGTTTCACGTGAAACAAAAGGGATATGAAATAAAAGATAAATATGAAGAATTAATTCTCCCCAATTTAGTGGCTCGTTTACATGATGTTGGAATCCAATTATCTGAACATCAACTGAGACAATTCAGCAAATATATTCGAGAAATTCTGACCTGGAATCAAAAAGCAAATTTAATTTCAAAACGAGACGAAAGCCGAATTTTGGGAAGGCATTTTTTAGAATCAGCCGTGCTTTCTCTTTTTGATGTGTTTCAGAAAGACCTTTCCGTATTGGATTTAGGTTCAGGGGGAGGCTTTCCAGGTGTGCCCTTGAAAATCGTGCGTCCAGATTTGTCCATGACACTGATGGATTCTAAAAGGATGAAAGTGCTTTTTTTAAAAAATTTAATTGAAAAATTAGAGCTGGAAAATGTGACAGTTTTTTGTATGCGAGCTGAGGACGCAGCAGTGAAACCTGAATTTCAAAAGAATTTTGATATCGTTATTAGTCGGGCCGTTGCAACTCTTCCAATACTTTATAAATGGGCCCAGCCTTTTATTAAAATACATGGACTACTTATAGCCATGAAAGGATCAAAAGTATTAAGTGAGATTCAGGAATTGAAGAAGTATAATGCATATTTAACCTATGAAATAAAACCGCTTCCTCTTAAAGGGACTAGTAGAACAAAAGAACAAAGAGTTGTATTTGTTTATCCAAGAGAAAAGTTGAGTAAATAAAGGTGGAAGACAAAGTTTTCCAAGAATTGAAAAAATTGGTTACTGAGTCGAGCAATCCAGTATCTGAAGGCATTGATAATAAATCCACAATTGAGATTCTTCGGATTATTAACGCTGAAGATAAAAAAGTCCCGAAGATTGTTGAAGGCGAAATAAAATATATCGCCCAGGCAGTTGAGATTTTGGTTGACGCTTTTAAAAAAGGTGGGCGTCTCTTTTATATTGGTGCAGGAACCAGTGGTCGCTTAGGGGTGTTAGACGCGGCGGAATGTCCGCCTACTTTTGGAACAGAACCTGAAATGATTCAAGGAATAATTGCGGGTAGTTACCAAGCCCTTGTGCGGGCTCAGGAGGGTAGCGAAGATCAAGAAGAACAAGCTATATTGGATTTAATTAAAAGAGGATTCACAAAAAAAGATGTGGCATGTGGAATCGCCGCAAGCCGACGAACCCCATATGTGATCGCAGCTATCAAAAAAGCACGAGAAATAGGAGGAAAAACTTTGTACGTCGCCTGCAATCCACGCTCTGAATTAAATTTGGAGGTAGATGTGGCTATTTGTCCAGTGGTTGGACCCGAGGTAATAATGGGGTCTACGAGGATGAAAGCGGGTACTGCCACTAAGCTGGTTTTAAATATGCTAACCACCACCGCCATGATAAGAATGGGGAAAGTGTACGGAAACATGATGGTGGACTTGCAGATGAAATCCCGTAAACTTGAAGAGAGATCCAAAAGAACAGTTATGATGGTAACAGGGGTGGATTATAAAGAAGCGTCAAAGGTTTTGAGTAAGGCCGGAGGGCATGTAAAAACTGCCATAGTCATGATATTAGCTGGAGTCGAAGTCGACGAAGCCCGAAATCGACTTGAGGCAAGTGACGGGTTTGTTCATGGAGCCCTAGAATGTTAGTAGACAAATTAAAACAGAGTATTCAGAATTCGCCCTCAATCACTAAAGTTAGAGATTTACTTTTAGAAGAGGGACATGTTAATATTAAGGGTATTGCTGGCTCTCTGAAATCGCTCCTCTTGGTTAACTTTTTTGAGCAATTTTCAACACAAATTATTTATATAAATTCCGATTTAGAAGAAGGTGAAATGATAAAAGAAGATGTGGAATTATTTTTAGGGTCTGAAAAGGTAGGATTTTTATCTACAACTAAATATCCTAATTTTGGTTGGTATTACTCTAATCAAGGGCAGAGATCATCGCGACATTTTGCTCTGGAGGCACTTACAGAGGGTAAACTCATGGTCTTGATTGCTCACGCTTCTGGTCTTTTATGGAGATTGCCTTATCCTAATAATTTTCGGCAGAAAAAACTTACCGTAGCAGTCGGCAAAGAATTAGGTTTTGAAGAATCTATCTCACGCTTAGTAGATTTAGGATTTTCGCGGGAATCGATGGTAGAACATCCCGGCGAAATAAGTGTTCGTGGGGGTATTTTAGATGTATTCCCTTTCTCTTCTCTCTATCCTATACGTATAGAGTTTTGGGGGGATACGGTTGAATCATTACGCGAGTTTGATGTGAGTACTCAAAGATCCAAGAGGCAGATTCAGCATATTGAAATATATCCACAACAATTTGATGAAAACGTATCTAAAGAATCATTAAATAACTATAATTTACTTGACTATTTAAAAAATGATGCAATCTTGGTTTTGGATGAACCAGAACTTATCCGAAAAAATGTCGAACCAAATAAAATTGAAAAAAAGGATGATTATTACGAAGAGTTTGAATTTGAAGCTAATTCAACGGATGATTCCTATTGGAAGAGGCTTGAAAATAAAATCAATAAATTTCCTAAGGTATTTTTTGTTTCATTTGGAACATCAGACGACAATTTAATTGATCTTAGGGCACGAAATCAAGAAGTATTTAGAGGCGATTTTAAATATTTTAAAGAATCTATCGAAAGGCTTAATCGAGAAAAATTAAATGGTCATCAAGTTGCCCCCACGATTTTTTTCCTTTGCGACCACCACAATCAAGCATCCCGATTAGATGAAATTTTTTCTGATGAAGGAATTTCGGTTCCCAATTTTACTGTGGGCACTTTTGGCCTCCATAAAGGGTTTATTTATCCTGAAGGGAATTTGGCACTTTTTACTGATCATCAATTCTTTGGCAGAACGAAACGACTTAGGCTTCCGCGAAAGCATCACCAAGGTCTTTCATCTCGACAACTTAGAGCTTTAAATATTGGTGATTATGTGGTTCATGTAGATTTCGGTATAGGCATATTTAAAGGCTTGAAAAAAATCACCGTTCGAGGGCATGAAAGAGAATGCATTCATTTAGAGTACAGAGATGGGGACAAAGTATATGTGCCAATTGAACGGATGGATCGTGTCCATAAATATTCAGCAAAAGAGGGAATGAAGCCTCCCTTGAGTAAATTAGGTGCACCTGACTGGCAGCGACTAAAAAGTAAAACAAAGAAGAAAATAAGAGAAATAGCACAAGAATTAATCGATATTTATGCGAAACGAAAGGCCCAAGCTGGCTATAATTTTACAGAGGATACACTTTGGCAGCGGGAGTTGGAAGCGTCTTTTCCTTATGAAGACACCCCAGATCAAATAAAAGCCACCATAGAAGTAAAATTAGACATGGAAAGTCATAAACCAATGGACCGTTTAGTTTGTGGAGATGTCGGATATGGAAAAACCGAGGTGGCTGTGCGCGCTGCTTTTAAAGCAGTTATGAGTGGAAAACAAGTGGCCATGCTTGTACCTACAACCATTTTGGCTTATCAACATTACACCACATTTCGAGATCGATTAGAGAAATTCCCTGTTCAGATAGAAATGCTCTCAAGATTCCGAACCAAAGCAGAGCAGAAAAGAATTGTAGAGAAAATCCAAAGCGGCCAAATTGATATTGTGATTGGTACCCATCGGCTACTTTCGATAGATATTGACTTCAAGGATCTTGGCCTTTTAATTATTGATGAAGAGCAGCGTTTTGGAGTACGCCACAAAGAACGACTTAAGCGTTTTCGCGTCATAATTGATGTTCTAACTCTTACGGCCACTCCTATCCCGCGAACCCTCTATCTTTCTTTGATGGGGGCAAGAGATATGACCAACATCAATACGCCTCCCAAAAATCGGCTTCCGATCATTACAGAGATTTTGCCATTTAATAAATCTTTTATTCGTGAGGTGATTTTGCGAGAATTAGAACGAGGTGGACAAGTCTTTTTTGTGCATAACCGAGTTCGATCCATCGATCGAGTTGCTAGTATGATTAGTAGTTTGATGCCAGAAGCGGATGTGGCGGTGGCACATGGTCAAATGCATGAGAAAGACCTTGAGCAAGTCATGATAAATTTTATGGATCAAAAATATCAAATTCTTGTTTCGACCATGATTATTGAATCCGGATTAGATATGCCTAACGTAAACACGATCTTAATAAATAGAGCCGATAAATTTGGGATGGCGCAGCTTTATCAACTTCGCGGTCGTGTTGGACGGTCTCATCATCGGGCATATGCCTATTTGATTATTCCTCCAGTTGAAAATCTCACCGATGAAGCTTTGAGGCGTTTACAGGCGATTGAAGAATTTTCTGAATTAGGTTCGGGTAGCCAACTCGCTATGCGTGATTTGGAAATTCGTGGTGCTGGGAATTTATTGGGAGCTGAACAATCGGGATTTATTGATGCTTTGGGATTTGATCTTTACAATAAAATTTTAGACCAAGCGGTAAAAGAACTTAAATCAGAAAAGATTCCAGAAGAAGAAATCGTTCAAGAAATCGAAACCCAGATAGAGATAGATTCAGATGCCTATCTTCCAGAAAATTATGTGGTAGTAGCATCAGAGCGGGTAGATATTTATCGTCGTTTAATGGAAACAACAAATATTGAAAATTTAGATGAAATTCGTTCGGAATTAATAGATAGATTTGGTCGGCTTCCTGAACAAGTTGAAAATTTATTTAGTTTTGTAGCCTTAAGAATTCTTGGAGGACAGCTCGGATTAAAAAAGATTAGCATAAACGGCCAAGAAATGACAGCAGAATTTGCGTCTCATCTATTAAAGCAAGATGGGGAACATTTTAAAAACTGGTTAGGTTCAATGGTGGAAAATGCCTCTAAACCTTTTGAGTTTTATCAACATAATGGATTAGGAATGAGGATGAGAATCGAATCTATTGATAATAAGCTATTAGTTATTAAGAATTTCTTACAAAGTTTATTGAAATGATAAAAATTTGAAAATTAATAAGCCAAAAACGGAGGCAACACATTGTATTTATTAAAATTAATGCAAATTTTCTGTATTGGATTGTTTGTGGTAGCTTGGACAAGCTGTAATAAACCTAAAAGCCAAGAAAAGAATATATTGGCTATTGTTGGGAATGAAACCCTCAGCCTTGATGAAATAATGGAAGAAATACCCAAAGAAATTCGTTCCAATCTCACTTCATTAGATATTCGGGAATACGTACAGAGGTGGATAAATAACCAGGTGCTTTATCAAGAAGCGCGACGGCGAAAGCTGGATGATCGAATGGATGTAAAAAAGGAATTCGAAAAACTGAAAAGAGAAATCCTTATTAATAAATTAATTGAGGTAGTGTTAGCAAATGATGTTTCTGTAACCGATAAAGAAATTCAGTCATATTTTAATAATAATAAAGAAAGTTTTATTTTGACTGACGATGTTGTTCACGCATATCATATCTTAATTAAAACCCAGAAAGAAGCTAATACTATTAGAAAACGTCTTAGAAGTGGAGAGACATTTGAGACATTGAGTATAGAATTAAATGATGATTTAGCAGGAAACATTGATTGGGATTTAGGTTATTTTTCGAGGGATGAGGTTATTCCTGAAATTTCAAAGGTAGTTTTTACTATGCCAGTTGGTGCCCTTTCTTTTCCCATAAAATCCGATTTCGGTTATCATATTATCAAATTAGTGGATAAACAAAATAAAGGTGATCTAAAAAGATTTGAGACAGTAAAAGAAGAAATTAGGCTCAAGTTAGAGTCTCAAATTAAGCAGCAGCGATTTCAACGTTTTCTTCTGCAGATGAAAAGTAAAACCATAATCCAAACGAATTTTAAATTATTAGGCTCAGTTAACTTAGATTCATTAATTCAAATAGGAGATTAGAATAAGTAATGATTAAGAAAAAATTTTTATTATTACTCACGTTTGTAGTTTCAATGGAAGCCCTTTGGGCGCAAGAGGTTTTAGACAAAATCGTGGCCATTGTAGATGATAAGATAATTCTACAATCAGAGCTTTTTCAATATACTTACAGTTTGGCTTTACAGCTTGGTTTAGATCCTCAGAAAGAACCAGATAAATTTGATAAATTGCGACAACAGACGCTAAATAATATAATTACACAAAAAGTACTTCTCGTAAAAGCTAAAGAAGACAGCATCGTCGTAAACGATAAACAGGTAGACGCCGTCCTTGAAGAACAGATTCAACAAATGGTAGGTCAACTTGGATCTGAAGAAAAAGTGGAAAAATATTTTGGTTTAACCCTCAAAGAGATTAAACGGAATTTCCGGAATGAAGTAAGAGAGGGGCTTTTAGTAAGAACATTAAGAGATAAGAAAGATCGTGAAGTTCAAATTTCTCGTAGAGAGATAGAAGAGTTCTATAAGGTTTTTCGAGATAGCCTGCCAGAATTAAAAGAATCAATAAGAATCAGTCATATATTACTGAATGTAGAACCCAGTGAAGCGGCTGTTGCAGCGGCCAGACAAAAAGCTGAAGAGATTTTAAATAGATTAAAAAAGGGTGAAAATTTTGAGGAATTAGCTCGTCAGTACTCCGAAGATGCAGGATCTTCATCTCGTGGAGGGAATTTAGGATTTATAGAACGCGGGGATTTTGTAAAAGAATTTGAAGAAACGGCATTTCTTTTAAACCCAGGAGATATATCAGAAATAGTCAGAACTAGATTTGGATTTCACATCATACAACTCATTGAAAGACGGGGAGAAAAGATCAACACACGTCACATACTTATTCGTTTGGACACTTCTCCTGAGGATGAAAAAACCACGGTAGAAAAGCTAAAGAATTTTAAAGAACAGATTCAGAACGGAGAAATAACTTTTGAGGAAGTAGCAAAAAAATATTCAAAAGATGAATCTACCGCATCCAAAGGGGGTGATTTGGGCTGGTTTCAGATAGATCAATTTCAAATTGAGTCTTTTAAAAAGGCCATTGTAGGATTAAAAGAAGGAGAAATCTCAGATCCCGTGAAAACTAAATTCGGCTACCACTTAATAAAAGTTAATGAAAGAAGACCAGCGAGAAAACTCAATATAACGAAAGACTGGGAGCAGATTGAACAATGGGCGTTAAATCTAAAACGTGGGAGTGAATTTGAGAAATGGGTGGAAGAGATAAAAAATGACGTTTATATTGAGGTAAAAGAATAGATGAATATGTAACCGATCATAGGGTTAAAAGATGACACTTTTTAGGCTACAGAAAAAGAAATCCCACAGAAATAATTGATAAAAACTCTCTTTAATCCCCTTTCTATTTTCTGTAGGATTTCCATTTCAGTGGGCATTTTCTTCTCATGATTCAAAGGATTTATTCTAGTATGTTTATTTTAGAAATCTTAGGGCAAATTATATTCTGGATAGTAATGATTAGTGGTATAGTAATTATTCCCTTTGGAATTCCTGGGACTTTTATCATCGTTGGTAACACTCTAATTTATGGCTGGCTGACAAATTTTGCAGAAGTAACGTGGAAATTTATTGGAATATTATTTTTAATATCTGTTTTAGCCGAAGTTGTTGAGTTTTTCATGGGAGCTGCTGCGGCCGCAAAATATGGTGCCTCTAAGCCGGGGATGTTTGGAGCCATTGTGGGTGGATTTTTCGGGGCCATCTGGTTAACACCCATGTTTCCGTTAATTGGTACGATATTGGGTGCATTTATAGGCGCGTTTTCAGGAGCTACCCTATTTGAATATTTTGGTTCCAAGGATATGCAAAAATCACTGCGTGCAGGGTTTGGTGCATTTTTAGGGTCTGTCGGTGGCAAATTAACAAAAATAGCAGCCGCTGTGGCGATGGTGGTGATGGTAGGCTTTAAAATTTTATAGGGTTCCAATATGAAAAAATTAATATTACTTCTTTTTCTCTGTTTAATATTTTCAAATATTTTAGCTCAAACAAAGGAACCAAAAAGCGAATTTATTTTGGCTCGGCTTAAATATCATGGGGGCGGAGATTGGTATAATGATCCCTCCATTATTCCAAACCTTTTGAATTTTATGGCCGATAATACGAATATCGATGTAGGAAATTCAGAAGCAGTTGTTGAAATTATGGATGAAGATTTATTTTCTTATCCAGTAATTTATATGACCGGACACGGACGGATATCTTTTTCAAATGAAGAAGTGGAAAGACTGCGGCATTATTTAACCCATGGTGGATTCTTATATGCTGATGATGATTATGGCATGGACAAGTCGTTTCGTAAAGAAATTAAGAAAATTTTTCCAGACCAGAAACTTTTTGAAATTCCATTTTCTCATGAAATCTATCACAGCCATTTTGATTTTCCCAATGGCCTTCCTAAAATTCATGAGCACGACGGCGGCCCACCTCACGGCTACGGAATTTTTCATGAAGGACAGATGGTTGTATTCTATACCTTCAACACTAATATTTCCGACGGTTGGGCCGACCCAAATGTTCATGGCGACCCACCGGAAGTACGACAAAAAGCTTTTGAGATGGGAACTAACATCATGGTTTATGCTTTAACCCATTGAGGTAATTATGCGAGCTTACAGAGAAATTTATCAAAAAATCATATCTCGATTAAATCTCCTTAGAATAAGAGAGAAAAAATTGAATTTGGCAGGAGGGTTTATCACGTTTTTAATTATTTTGATGTCCCTGAGTATTTCTGCGCTCTCAGTAGAAGCTATTTTTCGATTAAGTTCCCAACCTCGTCTTATTTTACTTAGTGCTGTTCTTTTAATTGTGATGACTTCATTGATTTGGTTGGTTGTGCGACCACTTTTTTCAATTTTCTTTCGGCCGCAGTCTCCCAACGATATAAGTTTGGCTCTAAAAGTTGGTAATCATTTTACCAGCATACGGGATAGGTTGGCTGATGCTTTGCAGGTGTTTCAAAAGCATAAACAAAATCCAGAAGGATATTCTTTGGAACTGGCGGATACTTCACTTGAATTAATTAATGAAGAAATTAAGGATATTAATTTTGATGTAGTAGCCGATGTCACCTATTTAAAAAAAGCTTTTAAATTGTGGCTGGGAGGTTTAACGGCTTTTGTTCTAATCACGTTTATATTTTCTTCTGACTTCTTAAAGGCTTCCTATCGCTTGATTCATCCTTTACGAGCTTTCCCCAAAAACACTGGGCTTACTCTAAGCGTTTCTCCTGGAGATATTGAAGTGGTTAAGGGAGACCATGTGCAGATAAGTGCTAAAATTGTAGGAGCTCAAGTGTCAGAGGTTATACTTGCCTTGAAAAAAGAGGACGCTAAAGAATTTGATCAATATTTTCTTTCTGCTCAACAGGATAATCAATTTACTTTTACGCTTGAAAATGTGAGAGACAATATGAATTACTTCGTGGAAGCTGCTTCAAAATCAAGTCCACAATATTCGATCTCTGTTGTTGAGCTTCCCTTTGTGAGGAATTTGCAGTTAAAACTGAGATATCCCTCTTATTCTAAATTAGGAAGCCAATTTTTAGATGAAAATGTAGGAGATGTTACGGCTTTGAAGGGCACACAGATTGAAATCTCTTTGATGACGAACAAATTGGTCAATGAAGCAAAATTAATTTTTGATGACAAATCAGAACTTCCAATGAGAATTTCGGACAAAGAATTAACAGGTAGATTTAATTTAATGCGTGATGGAAGTTATCATATTAAATTGAAGGATAGAAAAGATCGGAGCAATTCTGCACCGATAGAATATCGGATGACAGTACTGGAGGATCAGTTTCCTTTAGTACAAATTACCTTTCCCGGTGTAGATGTAGATTTGGGTGATGATATGCTTTTACCTTTAACTGTAGAAGCGGAAGATGATTTCGGTCTTTCGAAGGTCAGAATTGGATATCGAATTTTGCAAGGTGGGTTCCAAGAAGGAGAGTTGCGATTCTTCGATTTAGAATTGCCAAAAGAGAGGGAAGAAAAAATTATTTTAAATCATACTTGGGAAGTTTCCAAATTAGACATTTACCCTGAAGATATTGTGACCTATTTTGCGGAGGCATTTGACAACGATCTAGTATCTGGACCTAAAAGCTCTCGCAGTTTGACTTATCGGGTTCGATTCCCTTCTATTTATGAAATCTATGAAGAAGTTGCTCGTAGCCAAGAAGAGACATTCGAGGGATTAGAAGATTTGTACGAACAAAGCAAAACTCTTAAAGAGAATTTAGACGAGATAGTTCAAGAAATGAAAAAGGATCCAGAATTAAATTGGGAAGAAAAGCAGAAAGTGCAGGAAGCGGTTCAGGTTCAAGAGAAAATGCGTCAAAAATTAGAACAGCTTCAAGAGAATTTGGACGAAATGGTGAGCAGAATGGAACAAAATGATTTACTCTCTCTTGAAACTCTGGAAAAATATCGAGAACTTCAAAATCTTATGGAAGAGATGCTCACACCTGAGTTAAAAGAAGCCTTACGGAAACTACAAAAATCTATTGAGGAAATTGACCCTCAGAAGCTTAAAGAAGCTATGGAAAAATTTACTGCCTCCCAGGAGGAATTTTTAAAAAGTCTCGAACGTACTTTAAATTTGCTGAAGCAATTGCAAATTGAGCAAAAATTAGATGAAGCTGTACGAAAGGCTGAGGAACTCCATCGACGTCAGGAGGAGCTTAATAAAAAAGCCACTGAATCACCAGATAAACAAAACCGTAGCAAATATGCACAAGAGCAAAAGGGCATTCGAAAAGATACCGGCGATTTGCATGAGGTGTTGGATGAGCTGAGTAATCGTATGAATGAATTTCCCCAGATGCCCCAAAATCGCATCGAGGCGGCTCAAAATCTAATACAGCAAGATAGCTTGCAGACGCAAATGCAAAAAGCCATCCAACAGTTCCAAGCTGGAAATATGTCTGGTGCACAAAAAACAGGCCAGCAGATTGCGCAAAATCTTCAAGAACTGTTAGAAACCTTACAAACGGCTCAGAAGGAGCTATCAGAAAAACAGAAGCAGCAAATTATGCAAGCCCTTAACCGTTCTTCCCACAATTTGCTTACTCTTTCAAAACAACAAGAGAAATTGATGCAGGCGACTCAAGGTCTGAACAAAAACTCACCGGGTATGAATCAATTGGCAGACAAGCAGCAAGATTTACTTTCAGGGCTTGCCAGGGTTACTAACCAACTTTATGAGTTGTCTCAAAAAACCTTTTTTGTAACACCAGAAATAGGAAAAGCTTTAGGTAGATCTATCAGTGGTATGCAAAGTGCATTACAAAGTTTAGAGGCTCGGGATAGCGGCAGGTCAACCAAAAATCAAGGAATGGCTATGTCTGGTTTAAATGAAGCGGCAGCCCAAATTCGTAATTCTATGCAAAACTTGGGTGGTGCTTCTTCAGCTATTGGTTTTCAGGAAATGATGCAGAAGCTCATGGGCCTATCCAATAAACAGCAAGGTATTAATCAACAAACATTACAATTAGGTGAAAATCCCTCAATGAGTTTGGAAGAACAGGCAGCCATGTCCCGTTTAGCTGCCGAGCAGCAAGGCGTTCACAAGTCTCTGGAACAGTTACGCAAAGAATTGGGAAATCGAACTGAAATACTCGGTGATTTGGAACAGATCAGTAAAGACATGGAAGAAGTGGTAAAAGAATTGCAACGGCAAAATGTTAGTCGACAAACCATCGACCGTCAGAAACGAATCCTTTCTCGGCTACTGGATGCCCAACGCTCTATGCACCAACGGGATTATAGTAAAAGACGAAAAGCCGAAACTGGTAAAGAATACCATGCTCTGAGTCCACAGACATTGCCGACACATTTGGGTAAAGAGAAAGACCGGCTTAAAGAGGAATTGCTCAAAGCTTTAAAAGAAGGATATTCTAAAGATTACAGAGAGTTGATCCAAAAATATTTTGAAGCCCTATCAAAGGAGCAGAAAATCGAGGAAATAAATAATTAAGATGAATGATAATAATATTATAAAAAGCTTTGTGATTTTTGGTTTGATAACAGCCATAAGTTTTGGGTTATTTTTGTTCAGTAATGTATTAGCTCAATCAAAAAATCAAATTGACAATCGCATTCGTATAGCCCAAGATTATGAGCGAAGAGGCAATTATGAAGGAGCTCTCAGAATTTACCGCACCCTTTTTAACCTCATTCCCAATAATCAACTCTACTATGAAGGGGTTAAGCGAAATATGCTACGGCTTAAGATGTATAACGAATTAATTGAGATTATGAAATCGAAACTTCAGCGTAACAACAATTTACGATTACAGGCAGATTTAGCAAACGTTTATTATGAAAGCGGAAATCAATCTATGGCTAAGCAGTTATGGAATAATTTGTTAAAGGAAAATCCAAAAAATAAAGCAGCTTATATTTATGTAGCCAATGCTATGATGTATAATAGACTATACAGTGAGGCTATTGAGGTATACAAATTAGCCCGTCAGATTTTTAAACAGGACAACCTCTTTGTTTTTGAATTGGCTAATATTTATATAGCTCGGCTTAATTATAAAGAAGCCACGTTAGAATTTATGAAAAATTTGGAAAAAAATCCAAAGCAATTTTCTTATATTGAGGGGAGAATTACAAGTTATTCAAAAGATCCAGAACATGCTTTAGAAGTGGCCAATATTTTGCAAAAATATATACCCCAAAGTCAACAGGAATTTTTAGTTCGAAAACTTTTGGCTGGCCTTTATTTGCGGATTGGAGATTATGGTAAATCTTTAAAAGAATTTAAAACCCTTGAAAGTATGAATGATCCTTTGGAAGGGAAAAATAAGGCACAAGGGAAAGAGATTTTTCACTTTGCTGAACAAGCTCTTACTGCGGAGGAATACCAATATGCTCAGCAGGCTTATGCCTTAATTCTTTCTAAATATAATAACTCACCCTATAAAATTCGGGCCCAATATGGATTCGCGCTTGCCAGCCAAAAGCAGGGGCTTTCTAGTGAGGCCTTAAAAAGCTACGACGAGCTTATTAGTTCGGCTCCCCAAAGCCCTTGGGCGCAAGAGGCTATGTTTCAAAAAGGCGAAATATATTTTTTAGACTTTTTTGAGGTGGATAAAGCTTTAGAGGCCTATCATGCTATTTTGCATAAATTTCCTAAAAATGCAAAAATAGTTAATACTTTTTTTCGAATCGGGGATTGTTATGCCGCACAAGGCAAATTGAAAGAAGCTCAAATTTGGTATGAAAGACCATTAATCAAGCAATTTACCAATCAAGGTATTAAAGAAAAGGCCTTCTATAAAAGTGCTTATTTGGATTTCGTCAAGGGTGATTTTGGCAAGGCTAATGAAAAGCTCAAAATGATTACAGAAAATTTGAGCGAAGATATTACTGCGGAAGAAAGTTATGAGAACGATGCTCTTGAACTAAATTTTTTAATTGAAGAAAATCAGCTTGCTTCCTCTGAAGCATTGAAAACTTATGCACAGGCACAAAGAATGAAACTACAAAGGCAGTACTCGGAAGCCATCAAAAAGCTGCAGGGAATATTGGAAATTTTTCCAAATGCAGGCATTATCGATGAGACTCTTGTAGATTTGGGTGAATTGGAAAACATCCGTGGGAATTACACCTCGGCCATTGGATACTTGCAAGGATTGTTAAAAGGAGAACCAGAAAGTGTTTATAATGCACTGGCTCAAAAACGAATTGGCGAAATTTATGAGCAGGGTTTAGGGGATTTTCAAAAAGCTCAGCAGGCTTACGAACAGGTTTTGATTAATTATCCGCAGAGTGTATATCTTGAAGAGGTACGCCAAAAGCTGAGAAATTTGCAGTCTCGGCGATTGAGTAATTAAACATTTTATTCATGTGATTAATTAAGCATACTTATTAATCTATTCTCAATAGGAGTAAAAAATGCAGGCAATAGAAGTAAAAAGCACGAACGACAAAGTCATCATTACTATAGACAAAGAGGCGGTGGACATTGACTTTTTAACGAATCTACTAAATAAATTTAGAGTAGAGCAATTAATAAAAAAAGCAAATTTTGATGAAGAGATAATAAAACTATCCAAAGAAATTAAGCAAGATTGGTGGAAAAAAAATAAATAGGATATTCACATCCCTGGCACATCTGATAGATGTTGACTTTCTTGGCGAGGCCTACAACAAGACCCGCAAGGATGCGGCAGCAGGCGTCGATGGCATAACGGCTGAAGAATACAGCCAGAATCTTGCGGACAATCTGCGAGACCTGCATGCAAGGATGCGGAGCCACCGCTATAAAGCCACC
>JBHIAC010000020.1:0-34011 GCA_046758365.1 bacterium | reverse complement strand
TTCGAAATGAGCAATCGATAATTGGTATTTTTTGTCTATGTTTCGCTAAGGCCTGGCCATCTATAATCCTCCATGACTAATATGTTGTATTAATGAGTTAAGATTCGATTGAATTTAGTAGTGATATATAGTGGCTTATCGTAACCCCTTACAAATTCATGCTATTACAAAGATACTATCACTTTAGTAAAAGTGCGGAATTGAAATATTTTGCTTTTGTATCAGTTGTAACATATTTTAATATTTATAAAGAAAAAAATTAATCCGTTCCCATCTTTTCCTCTTCCTCGTGGACAAAGAGCCCCGTATTAAAATGAAGCCCAGAAAACCACAACTGCTAGGTTGTTAAAGCTTCTCTTAGTCTCAGAGAGCGAGAAGGTCATATGTGCTCATCTAATTAAGGCCATCTTTTTTGTAATTGAAAATCTGCCAGCACGAAGATGGTAAACATAAATTCCACTTGCCACACGTCGGCCATCTTTGTTTCGACCATTCCATATTTCAAAATGAACACCCGCTGACTGATACTTGTCATTAACCAACGTTAAAACCTCTTCACCCAATAAATTGTAAACTTTTAAAGTCACTCTTTCGGCTTTTGGTAAACCATATCGAATTATTGTTGCTGGATTGAAGGGATTAGGGAAATTCTGGGAGAGTACATAGGAATCCGGTACTGTTTGAATTTCAAGACTATTTCCCTCAACAGAATCATGATTTCCTACTAGCAATCGCAAGGATTTCTTGGATTTACTACTTCCCGAAACAAAGAGGTAGTTCGAATCTCTTCTTAAATCTTTTACCACGCCCAATCGTTCATCTACTAAGCGTAATTGTTTATCTTGTGGCATTTCATCTAAATCAAAATTAAGTTTTACCTCAGAATTGCTGTAGTTTGTTCGAACTTCAAAATCCCAAACATAACCAGATTCATCTGGTGCCTGATAATCTGTGGAGTATTGAGTCAAAAACTTTCCCCATTCTGGGTGCGGGAAACTTAACATCACATAATCACCTACTGTCGGTGGTTCAAATAAATCGAATCTGTCACAGGCTTTAACAGCCTCTTCTCTCACTCCTACATAATTTGTTTGGTCGCTGGCAGTTTCACACCGAGCAGATATTTGAATTCGCCAATTCTTATCACTGGGTAAAAATTCATCGACTTCTGAGGAGGAGGATGAGGTAGAAAATGGGGCAATTCTAAGCATGTCTGCATTGGTTACAGAAATAGCGTATCCTTTCCATGGCTCCATGACCGTAACGGTATCTTGCCAGCCATTCACAAAAGTCCACAGATCGACCTGCTGGCCGCTAGTTAAAGAGAGTTGTCCAATCGGGATGTTACGATTATATGGGTTGCCGATGAGGTTCCAGCCCGAGATTAGTGAGATTGAAAATTCTGTATCACTCAGGAAAGAACCTGCACCTGCAGTTATTCTCTGCCCTGATTCTTTAACAATAAGTAAAAGCCCAACCCCTGGGTCAAAATTGCGGGTGTTGGGAAATTCTATATTGATGTTTCTGCCGTCCTCACTGTCGAATAAACGCCATTTTTTCTTATATTCGCCTAAGAAATTCAAAATTGTCCCTGGACTTGGATTGTCCAACCTCGCTGGAATCGAAATGATGCGATAGGCATCTGACTTCGTCCCTGAGTCTAAAACATTCGGAGCGGTAAGAGTAGTAAATTGGACGTTCACTTTGACAATGACGGTATCGTCTCTCGCGTTGGACTTCACAATGACATTACCTGATTGAAAGCCTGCTGACAAACCAGCTCGCTCAACAGTTACCGCAATCTCATCAGAATCAGTAGTCGTTCCACTGGCAGGGTTTACTGTGATCCAGTTTTCAGTCGTTTCCAAAGTCCAGGTCAGGTCAGCGCTGCCCTGGTTAGAGATGGTAAACGTTTGCGAAGTCAAATTCAGGCCAAAATCTAAAATTTTAGGAAAAATTGACAGTGCGGGCCCGACGGTAAAACTTTGCTCGTCTGCAAAAGCAGAACCGGCGAATGAATGATCAATGGCTTGAACGCTCCAATAATAGACACCATTCGGTAAATTATTTACGATCCATGTCTTGTTATGATTAACGTTGCCCATTGCAGCTATTCTGCGAAAGCTAGTAGCAATGTCAGCCATGGGTGTTATGATTTCGATGCCACCTGGCGTTGTGCCCAGGCGAATATTATAAGTCAAACCGTCCTTGGGTGTTTCCAAATCGTCAGCCGCATCCCAACTTAATGTCACCGAACTACCTGAAATGGAGCTTTCTAGATTTGACGGTGCGCTGGGGTTCGTGTTTTTGACTGAAATTTCATTTCGATAAATTTTTGTTATGATATTGGAGCCTGTATGTCCCGCGAGCACAATATCCAAATCACCGTCATTATCATAATCGCCCCAGGTGAGGGTGCTACTTCTGACGGTATCCAAGGGAGCTCCAATATCGGAAAAAAAATTACCGATAGGGAATAGAATTTCATTTTTATAGATTTTCGTAATGGTTCTCCGATTTAAATCTGGAGGCTCAACCGAGTCGCCGGAGACCAAAAGATCTGCAATACCGTCATTATTGTAATCACCCCAGGTAGCTTCGCCCAGATCTGCAGGGGCAAACTTTTCCCCCGTATCTTCGAAGTTACCGTCATTGTTTTGATAAAGAGCAGAAAAGGATGGTCCCTGCAAAGTACCCATCAAAAAAATATCCAAATCTCCATCAAGATCGTAATCACCAACTGCCAGATCGCTTGATTCAACCGCCCTAAGTCCTGCTTGATATGCTGAGAAATTTCCATTGCTATTTTCATAAATTTCTGAAAAATTCGCAAAATCGTTCGCTCCTGTTAAGATCATATCTAAGTCCGAATCGTTATCAATATCACCCATTACCACATCACCGTACCTAGCGATGGATATGGAGAGGTCGATCTTTGTAAACCCTCCGTTGTCATTTTGATAGATTAAAGTGCTTGATGTACCCCTTCCGGTGAGTATAATATCGAGGTCTCCGTCATTATCGTAATCACCCCAGGCAACTGAGCTGGAAGAAGCACCTGTCAGACCTGCATCAATGTCAACGAAATCACCCTGGTCGTTTCTGAAAACCTTGGAGATAGGTTGAGTATCGCCAACCGGTCCAGTAGCACCTGTAAGCAGAATATCGAGATCTCCATCATTGTCGTAATCACCCCATTCGGCCTCACCATCCCAGAGGTTCGGAAGTGATATTCCTGAATCTAAGAAAATGCCATTTTCATTTCGGTAAATCTTTGTTATGGGGTCGAATCCTTCTGTCGTTGTTCGTCCCATGAGTAGTAAATCAAGATCACCGTCATTATCGTAATCACCCCATCTTACTGAGCCGGACATAACACCGATAAGTTGAGCATTGATATCAGTAAAGTCTTGGCTTTGTCCATAGATGTGTTGCTCGAATAACAAAAATAATAAAAATATAAAAAATATCCATCGTAGCAAAAAGGTATATTTGAACAAAATATTTAAATTGAAAAACTGATTTAACTTAAACATTTCATAACTCCTTTTCTATTGTGAATCTGGAAATCCCGGCGGCCCCGGCAAATCTGGCTCAGTTGGTCTGAGAAAATTATAGCCTAATGCCCCTGCAATTACAACTTCGCCTACTATAAACTTTGGATCCTGATAAAACCTGTGAGTGAACTTTCCATACTTCTGACGTTTCCATTTCTTGTTTAACCTGGTTTTCTGTAACCAAGCATTTACAACTGAGGATACCAGGTCCATGTGGATTGCATATCCTTCATCATAGCCGAGTATAAACTTAGAAAGACCTATCATCCGTCCATATTTGTCTATCAAAGGGCCTCCAGAACTACCGGTAGCTATTTTAGCGTCAAAAACCAAATAATTGCCTTCTGTTCGGATTATTCTTCCAACAGTCTGTGTGTGTTCACCTGTCTGGGGGAAACCAATTGCAGCCACCTTTTGCCCAGGCTTCAAATCCCTGCTAAAGTTATAGCTAATCACCCTTTTTTCCGAAACCGGATCAATGGTCGTAATAAGAGCAAGATCATTATCGCGATCAATAAATTGTTCTATTACACGGCCTTGTAATAATCTTGCCTCAGCTTTAATTTTAACCTTTATATTCTGGTAAAATTCTAACGGAATGTCTGGGTCAGTCTCCTCAAAATTAGTTGTTACGACATGACAAGCTGTTAGGATTAACGCCCGTCCTTCGTTTGTAATCCCTATAATTGAGCCACTCCCTTCCTTTTCACCGTTTTCACAGATAATTTTTACCGTTACGGGAGCTACCTTATTGAAAACATTCGCTGGCATTTCCGGCAGCTCTTTCTTTTGAGACCAGCAACGGAAAGATTGCGATAAGATTATGCAGGATATCAATAAAACCTTCCAATTATTATTTAACAAGTTAATCACAGTCATAACTATACTCCTTATTTTTTATAAATTCTCAATACAAATGGTCTAAGGACGATCAAGAGCCATCCAATCCAAGTTATGAGAACTAAGGTAATAGGATGGCGGGTAATCAAAGATAAATACCCCGGAACCATCTCACTCATCAATGCTCCCCGGCCTATTTTTAAACTTTTTAGTCTTCCTTGAGCTGTAAGTTTCAGCAAATTATCAGTTTGTGAAAGATCGAATATTATGAATTTGTTTGGATCCGCAATAACTTCAAGTTCACCAGCTCCACTTGAAAGAAACACTGGATTATCAAGTGGGAAATTTCTTTTAACAAAAATGCTGTCCACCGTAGATTGTCTGATGGTTTTGAAATTTTGGAAAATATTTTTGGAGAAATCAAGATTAGATACCCGTTCCTCAAGGATAAATTGCGTTGGCTCTTCAGTTTCAGCCTTCGCTTTTGCAATTATCGTAATTAGATTGCCTTTCTCGCCTTGCAAATTGAGAGATCTGGAAAAATCATGAAGCCGAACCGTGACAGGGTTTCTAAATAATTGCGTGAAATCATTGTTAGCGCCGTCTCTTACAGTACATGCCTGCACGGCAATATTGGTATAATCACCAAAACTCATTGATAGGTAAGGATCATTACTACTCTCTTGAATTTCAATAAATAAATCCTCATCATCCAGATGAAAACTCACTATACTGGCCGAATCACAGATTATCTCCTGCAACGATATATCAGCGGATTTAGAATTAAATGTAACTCTACCATTTAAAGGGTCTGGTGTAATAATTAAAGGATTTTGAAAACCGCTGCTTTCAATTGGGGCGAAGAGGGAATCAATAGTCAACTCAATGGGATGAAACTTTTCAATGCTAATAGATTTCGTCCACAGGCCAGAATAGAGCAACGGGACTTCTTCTCCCCTGGTAATTTCAGGGGGTAAAGAAAAACTGATCCGCTTTGCAAAAACATCCATCTCTATTACGGTACTTTTTGGGAGAACAGATAGGATAAAAAAAGTAATCACACCAAAAAGCAGGGTTACTAAAAAATACATTACAGCCGCGTAAAGATGGGAAAGCTTTTTCGGATACTTTTCCCTTGCTTGGTTCGTAATAACGTATTCATCAGAACTTTTTTCTTTCAGATTAAAGAGCGAGCCGTCTGAAGAACGCATAAATAGAACAGGTGTGCCCCATTCGATATGGTCTTCACCAGAAAAAATAGCTACCCTCGCCTCTGTGACTGCCATATCCACAGGCAGCCCATCAGCAATGGATGCATAAAAAACACTTACAAAATTAATGGCCGCTGAATCCGAGATAACAAACTGCATGGCCACTACAGACGGGATGCCCAGTTGCATAAGTGTGGTTGCGGTGCCGGCAAATGGATTTGTTAATGAAGTTCTAGCCCCTTCACAACTATTTAAAACAACCAGACGAAATGATCGGTGGTTAAATAACAAAGCGCCTAACTGTTCGGCATTCACATAATCCACCAATTCATCATCATCTTCAAAGGCCAACAAACCTTGATTATTAACCTTGTCAAAATCGCCATGACCAATGAAATGAAATATATGGAATTCGGAACGTCGCAGGGTTTGCTGCAGCTCGGTGACGGTCGCCTCCTTAAGTATATTTATTTCTACCAATCCTTTTTTCTCTAACTCAGCCAGCGTCTTTTTTATTTTATTCTTTTCATTATTGACATCCAGTGGGGTCAGATTCTTAGGACTAGATATCATGACTAAAATTCGGAGTGGCGGTTTAATTTGTAACGGAGAAATTATTTTTGGAATATCAAGATAACGAACAATAGGAGTTTGTCGATTTAAACATAAAAACTGATTCGTAGTGGCTTGATACAAGTATTCCCAGGGTAGATGAGAAAATTCAGGAACATACTGAAGATGAAGTCTTACTCGAAGTCCGGTGCCTTGTTTTGACTCCATAAGATCCAGACTGCTTTTGTAAAGAGCGCGAATGTCGCTTTGAAAAACGGCTTCAAACAGCAGACCTCCAAATTTCTTAACAAAATCGATTTTTATAGACTCCTGGGATATAGCACTTTCGACACTTACTATGAATTCTTTTGCTTCTTCATGGGTGAATGGTAGCGAGAATTTGTGTGTGGCTTCTCCGGCAAATGAACGGGCTTTTACAAGATACTCTCCTTCATCTTTATAAATTTCCAGATCAAAATTAGAATATTTACTTGGGCTCATAATTCACACCTATGCATGTAAATACACAACACTTAAGCAAAAAATGATGACGGAAAAGTAATCATATTATTACCAATAAAATCTTTGTTATTTACGAGTAAGCAGTTCATGTTTTATTAGATTAGCAAAATGATAAAATTGATAATTTAAAGTTACTGTTTTATGTATTACAGAACCTGGTGGAGCTTTAAATGTCGCTTTAATATTTAGATTTAATAAACCACTACCCACCAGAGTATTGTTCTTATCTTTGCCATTCCATCGAACACAAATTATTTTCTCCCTTGGTAAATCTTTAAGCGTTTTAGTAAAAATAAGTTGTTTTGACAGCAAATTATATATTTTATATTCGAGCAAGTTGATTGTTTTATATGGTATAAAGCAGAAGCTGTAACTCATATCTGGATTCTGAGGCTTTTCATAATATAACACAATGGGTAAAATTAAATTACTACCCGAACCTCGAATTTTAGCCAAAGCAAATAAATCTTCCAGCGCAATTTCATAATATCGTGGAATTGTAGAAGGCCATGAAAAACTATTAGGGCCCGGGGGATAAACGATCCGCAATGGTTGCATTTTATAATAATTTTCAAACTCACGTACCTCTATTTTAACACGGGCAGATTCTTTTAAATAAAAACCGAGATTATATACAGCAGCATCCTTTTTGGGTCTGGATTCAAAGTTATCAATTGCAGCAGAGATTAAAACCAATTTCTCTCCAGCCACAAGTTGCTTTTTTTTGACGATTCCTTCCTTTCTACTCTCATATTTTTTATACGGATACCTCGGCTTTTGAGCGTAAAGATTGCTTCGTATTTCAAATAAAAGGGATTTTGAAATGTTTAGCTCAAAATTTATCAAATTCAACGCTAAGAAAAACCCGAAAAATAGGACAAACTTTATTTTCATAATGAAAACCCTCAAAATAACATTTATTGATTTTAATTTGGGTTCTTAGACTTTGGGTAATAATTTGGCTTTTATATAGTCCTAAGTTGAGCAATTTTACCTTAAATTGTTTCTTAAACGAGTTTCAGCAAGATCCGTGTTGGGTGTTCACGCTTTAGCGTGATCTCCCTCCAATGCAAGCTGAAGCTCGAACACCGCCCCTTCCCCCGATATAAAATCGCTCAATTCAGGGTAATGTAATTTTATAGGCAGTTCTGAGCGCTTGATATTTTGTGTAACAAGTTGTTTACTCGAATGATGCCCGTGAGGAAAGTTGCATAATAAAATCTCTGGTATCAGGCTATATCGAGGTGTGGAATCTCTTCGTCACAATATATTTGTAATTTTTAAACGAATTGCCAAATGTTCATAGATTCGTTCCCCTCAGACTACACATTTTACTGAAAAATTAGTGAATTGTTACGAAAAGGTCAATATATTTATAAAATATTCTAATAATTCTTTATTGTAGAATAAGAAATCTCACAGATTTTATCAATACACTTTTATTTGCCACTATCACTCCACTCCACGTCTAACTCGAATTCTTGTTACACTTACTGTAATTATGGCTCTACTGTCTAACTCATGGTGATGAAATTGCAAAACACGTTTCATTAGTGCTATTCGTTTTATTCGAGGAACATTTGGTAATCGTACAACTCCGGAATGCGGCTTTCCTTCATGAAAAATCAAATGCCCAAAGTCCTTGTCCGTAGTCACAATAATCCGTCGCTCTTGATGTCCCCATTCTAGAATTTCATCATCTCCCATTCGCGGGTCTCTGTCCCGAACAAAAGCTCCATCATGACCTTCCGATTCTAACCAAAATCCAAGATGTTGGCCAGCACAAACATCTATTAGAAATTTCACTAATCACTCTCAATCTCTACTACTTCAATATCTTCGTTGGCAATTACAGTCTTGGCATAAGCCAAACAGGCATATATATCCTCTAACTCCAAGTCGGGATAATCTTCCAGGATCTCTTCGTTGGTAACTCCTTGGCTCAAAAGATCTAAAATCATCTCTACAGAAATACGTAGTCCTCGAATAATCGGTTTGCCTGCAAAGATATTGGAGTTTATGGTTATGAGTTTAAGATAATCATTTTTTTTCATCTTATTGATTCCTATTGGTTTTAGTCAAAATTAACTATTAAAAAATTGAAAGTCAATCTGTAATTTACAAAACACCTACCAAAAATGAAAAGCCCACGCAAATTCTTTCAACGTGGGCTTTCTTTAGCAATTGAAACAAAACTTAGTTTAGTTAGTTCCCATCTTTTCTTCTTCCTCTTGGATAAAGACATCTGTATTAAATTGAAGTCTTGAAAACCGCAACTGCTGGGCGGTTAAATCTTCGTCGAAGGCGATTTTTACATCTGCTAATTCTCCAGCCTCACCAGCCAATGGAATGAGTTGTGGAAACACAAAGGCAGAATGATTGGGTACAACGATTTTTTCAGCGCGTTTTTTGATATTTTCCCGCCATTCCGGATTCACACGAGTGCCAAATCGGTCAAAAAATTCTGTTGCACCTTCAGAATTACCCGTAGACTTCAAAGTTTGTAACTTATTTAAAATGGCTGCAATACCTTCTCGGGCCTTGTTTACATCGTTTACTTTTACATAATAATTTTCGTCTTTTTGAACCACTTCTACGCCGTAGTCTTTATCGCCGGTTTCCCCACCTTCTAAAAGAAAAGACAAAACTAACTGCTGTCCTCGGTCGTGTGCTTCTCGTACCACATCACTTTCTAATGTGCGATAGCTGTTCATGTTTGCTTGCAGGTAATATACATACGAGACCAAGATAACATCCCCTTGTTCCTCTTGGCTAAAAGCTCCAATTTCTGTAAGTTTATCATCAAAAATGTGGTAGAGAGCCACGTTATCTGCGCGGCATTCCTCGAGAGCATTATATGCCCGGCCAATTAAAGAGCGGGGATCGGCTTTGAGATTCGGTTCTGGCTGGCCGGAGCCATGACCAATAACTTCATGCATGTAAACCAGCCACTGCCGAGCCACAGGTTGGTATTTTTTGTAGAGTTCTCGATATTCTGGCAGATAGAATTCATTAACGATTGCATCCCGTATTTTATCAGAACGTGCACTCTCAATGTTTAGTAATATTATATTTTTGCTGCCATAATCCCGTCGAATGTCCGCGTAATTGGGTAGATTGTAAGCCGCTGGAGAAACGGGGCCAGAATCACCAGTTTCTACAATGACATTTACTACATTAGCCACAGGTTTATCAATTTGGCTTCTTTTGTACTTATCAGACCAGGGCATCTTTTTTTCAAAATAAAGTGCATTGCCAGCTAATTTATCAATTAGTTTAGAGTCTGCCACATAGCTCACGTTGCCTTCAAATTGCCCAATGACCCCACGCGGATCCATATACTGCTCGATAAAACCATTGAGATAATCAATGGTGGTGTTGGATTTCAACCAGTGAATGCTGTACTCACGGAAGAGGGCTTCATCTCCTGTTTTGTAGTAATCAATTAGTGCTCGCAACCCCTTGGCTTGCTCTTCACTTTCAGCCAGTGGTAAGGCTCTTTCTAACCAAAAAACAATAGTTTTTAAATATCCATCATAGAGACCATCAATTTTATATTCTTGTGGTTCAATTTTATGCCCAACTTTTGCAAAACGAACATTTAACTTGTTTTTCCAATAATCGGGAAGCTGTTCCAATTCTTCTTGAGTCATTTCAGAATCGTATAAATTGACAGCACTTTCTACTATAATATCCACACCCTCTTCTTGATTGACGGAAATAGGCTCAAAATTTTTATCAAATATATGCGGTTGAAGTCTGGTGAGTTTATCGTTTAGTGTCTCCCCTTCCTTCAGCGTAAACTGAGCCCCGTTGTTCTCGGCATGTTCGGCTGCCTTTATCAATATATCAGGAGTTAAGAAATTTGGTACAAATTTTTCATGGGTGCGATGCTGATACTGGCCGTGATTTATCCAGAGGTATTTAAGGTAATCGTGCACAGCATTTTTTGATGTTTCGTCTAATCCCTCAGAATGCAGATAAATGGTTTCTAACATATTTTTGATCTCCAAGGCGTAACGGTGATTTTGTAAATACATGAGATCATTTCCAGCAATCGCAGCTCGGTACAGAAAGTAAGCCAGCTTCTTTTGCTCCAACGTAAGGTCTTCAAAACCGGGAGCATCAACCCCTAAAATCAAATAGTCCCGGCCATCGGGACCCAAGCGTTCAAGCTCACCAACCAGGCGATGTTCCTTTTTTTTTGCACACGCAGGCATTAACACTAATAAAATAATTAGCGTCGCAAGCATTTTACAAATTTTAGAATACATATTAACCTCCTTTTTTTAATTGAACCTCTCAGCCAAAAATGAAAAATTGATTATTGGGCTAAATTAGGATTTGCATCACGCAATAAATCAAAAACTTCTTCCAATTCTGTTGCATCTTCAACAGAAAGGATGTTTACACTTATTTCAATCCACTCTCCTTAAAAAAGTAATAAAATTGTATCATGATATGTTTTTATAACTAAAATTTAAAGGAAATTTTTTAAAAATCAAGTAAAACTCAGAGATTAAAAAAGCCCTCTAATATCTGTTTACAGCTAATTCAGTTTGGGCTGCGAATTTAAATGCATCCAACAAGACACTCCGTAAAACCTCCACATCCAAATCTTGTTTAATATTACCGTCGATGGCGATAGAAACTTTTCCAGTTTCCTCTGAAACAACCAAAACGACCGCATCAGATTCTTCCGCGAGTCCTAAAGCAGCTCTATGTCTCGTTCCCAAGTGTGTATCAATATTCGGATTTTGGCTCAATGGCAGGATACATTTAGCCGCTACAATAATATCATTTTGAATTACCATAGCCCCGTCGTGCAAAGGAGAGCGAGGATTAAATACAGATACAATCAAAGGAGCGGAAACCTCCGCTTGGATTTGAATGCCCGTTTCAGTGATGGTTTTAATTCCCATATCTCTCGTAAGTACAATCAATCCGCCGTATCTTCGTTTTGATAGCTCCATAACTGCTTTGATAATCTCCTCAAATGCTTTACCACTGGACACTTTGACAAAGTATCGAACTATTCTACTCTGACCTAAAAAAATTAACATCCTTCGCAGTTCTGGTTGGAAGATAATTACAAAAGCAATGAGCCATACGGTTTTAAGATTATCAAATATCCAAGTCATACCACTCATATTAAACAGACGAGTAAGTAGCGAAACTATAATTATTAGTACCAAACCCACAAACATTTGGGCTGCCCGCGATCCTCTAATAAAGAAATAAATTTTGTAAAGAATGAAGGATATAACTATAATGTCAAGTAGGTCAAAGACAGTAACTTTAATAAAACCAATTCGAAAAAGTTCAAGTTTGATATTCATTTTTATTCATTTATATTAAACAATCAGCTATTTTAGCGGATCTTATCATTTCTTTCACGTCATGAACTCTTAAAATATGGGCCCCCTTTAAAATTGCGGCTGTACCAGCGGCAAGAGTACCTTCGAGAGTTTCTTCTGATGGCAAATTTAGAACTTTACCAATAAATGACTTTCGAGAAGGGCCTACGAGAATTGGGCAACCTAAGGCAGTAAATTCTTTCAATCGCTTAATAATTTCATAATTATCCTTAACCCTTTTTCCAAATCCAATTCCCGGATCAAGAATAATCATTTCTCTTTTTATTCCTTGGTCTAACGCGTAACGAATGCGATTCTCAAAGTATTCATAAATCTCATTTATTACATCAAAATATGTAGGATTTTTTTGCATTTCTTTGGGTCTACCTTTTATGTGCATAAGAATCACTGGCACATCAAATCTTGCAGCAAGGCCGCCTAATTCTGGATCGAAGTTTAAGGCGCTAATATCGTTTAAAATATGAACACCCAACTCAAATGCCCGTTCTGCAACTATAGATTTGTAAGTATCAATAGACAATGGCACATCCACTTCATCGAGAAGACCTTCTATAACTGGTGTAATTCTTCTAAGCTCCTCCTCTGCAGATACAGATTCTGAACCAGGGCGGGTAGATTCACCGCCAATATCTAATATGTCAGCGCCTTCCCGTACCATTTGTATACCCAACCCAATAGCACTCTTAGATTCATAATTTCGACTCGCGGAATAAAACGAATCTGGGGTGCAATTAATTATGCCCATGATGTGGGTGCGAGACGTGAGATCGAGAATTTTACCTCGGCAATTTAAATGAAATTTGTGCATATAATAATTTAATGGATGTCAGACCGAAAACTACTTCGCTCACTCCGTTGAGTGTCCTTGCTCTACACAAAAACAATCAATTAAAACGCCCTGACTTACATTATTTAATTTTATAAGGATAATCGGGGCAACTCTTCGGCCAGACATTAATGAGAAATTTTTGACATAATTGAATCAATGGCCCCGCGTTGGGACATGATTTGAAAAAGATGTTTACGAGCCTCTTCTGCAAATCTATCCTCTTCGTTGGTTCGCTTTCGAATGCGAATTCTTAGATAATCAATAGCTTTATCTATTTCTCCCTTTATTTCATAAATATAAGCAAGATAAAGATAAGAATCAAGATGGTCTCCTAGTTGAATGGCCTTCTTAAAATATTTAATGGCAGTATCATAATCTTTTGCATGGTAATATACAATGCCTAAATTATAATAAGCTTCTTCATGATCAGGTTCCAAATTAATAATTTTTTCATAAGTTTGCAAAATATTCAACATGTCATTTTGAGTAATATAAAACTTTCCTAAAGCCATAAGCCCATCCAGAGATTTTGGATTTATGAATAAAACTTTATTAATTTCATTTAGAACTAAATCTTGGCGATTCTTAAAATCGTAATAATTAGCGAGTGTTAATCGAGCTTCAAAAAAACATGGGTTTATATATATAGCACGAATCAAAAGGTCTTTTTCATTTTTAAAACCTAAATCTTCATACCTGGATGGATATAGCTGAGTAAAATCGAAATATATGCGCGGATCCATTGGATTTGCTATTAAAGCATCTCGTAAATAGTCTTCTGCTTGATTCCATTTTTTATTCATTAAATAAAGTTCAGCCATAAGCCGTAAAGAAGTACTTTGTGTTTTCTCTACTAAAAGAGCTTTTTGTAAAATGGTTTTAGCTCTATTATAATCATTCAGAGGACTTTCACCTTTATTTTTTACCTCATACCCTCTTTTCATATATAGCTCGGCAAGTAAATTCAAGCAAATTGCCGAAGTACTATCCTCTTTAACAGCTAATTCTCCAAATTTAAAGGCCAGCTCAGTGTTTTCATTGAAAAGCATGAATTTGGCCAGAAAGTAATTCTTGAGCTGAGCGTTGGATTTCCAATTGTTTTTAACATCTACATGATTTTTAGTCCCTAAAACTTTTTCTAAAATGATTTCACTGAGATAACCACTGAAATTATTAAACTCCCCTGATTTAACGGTTAACTTTTGACTGAATACTGTTTCATTATTTTCTATTTTAAAGATTTGGAAATCCAGCAAAAATTGAGGTGTTTTTTTAATAATTTTTCCCAAAACAGCGTAATCTAATTTAATTCGCTTTGAAAAATCAAGTAGATAAGAAGGTAAAGCGAGAGAATCTATATTGGCTGCTGTAAAAATCCAATCTAATTGGTAGGGCAGTAATTTTTCTGGATTAGCCTGATTTATGTAATTTATTGAAATTTCGGAAAAAGCTAAACTTTCCCATGAGATTGGCTTAGATATATCTTCTTGCGTAGTAAAAGGGTATATAGCTAATCTTATTGGATTAAATGGGGGGCGATCTTTGTACCAAAAATAAAGTAAAATAAAAAAAAACAGAGTTGAAATCACCGAAAATGTAGTGATGAATCTAATTCTGTTTTTTAAAGGGGTATGCCGATAAAAATACCCTGCTATAAAAATGCAGATACCCCAAAGGACTAAAATAACAGGCGTAATTTCCGGCAGGTTCAAATTTTCATAATCCATTTCTTACATATCAATAGTTGCCATTTTCTTAATTTATTTCTTTAACTATTTGTGGTTTCTTAATTTTAGGAGACTTTTTTGAATTATCATTGGTATTTAATGATTCTAAGGATTCACCATTCAATATTTTAGAGATTTCATCACTATCTAAAATTTCTTTTTCTAGAAGGGTTTTAGCGAGGGCGTGAAGATCATCAATATGTTCTTCAACAATTTTTTCAGCTTTCTGTGCGGCTTCTGTTACAATTCTTTTCACTTCTTCATCAATTATTTGAGCTGTTTTTTCGCTATAATCGCGATGTTTAGCAATCTCACGACCAAGAAATATTTCTTCTTCTTTTTTCCCAAAAGTCAATGGGCCTAACTTATCACTCATTCCCCATTCACAAACCATTTTTCTTGCTAACTCAGTAGCCCGCTCGATATCGTTTCCCGCCCCAGTGGTTAATTCCTTCATCACCAGTTCTTCTGCAGCCCGACCACCAAGCATATGGCACAGTTGAGACTCACAATACGTCTTCGAATAGTTATGTTTCTCATCCATTGGAAGGGTGGTTGTCACCCCTAAAGCTCGGCCTCTAGGAATAATGGTAACTTTGTGCACAGGATCGGATTGAGGCGTATATTTCGCAACCAGTACATGCCCGGCCTCATGATAGGCTGTAAGTCTTTTTTCTTCTTCACTGATAAGCATACTCTTTCTCTCTGTACCCATCATCACTTTATCCTTAGCATCTTCAAAATCGTTCATTTCAACGAGTTTTTTATTTAAGCGAGCTGCCAAAAGAGCGGCCTCATTTACTAAATTTGCCAAATCCGCACCGGAAAATCCCGGGGTTCCTTTTGCTAATATACTTAGATCTACTTTTTCAGCGATCGGAATATTTTTTGTGTGGACTTTTAAAATTCCTTCCCTACCCCGTACGTCGGGTCGATCTACCACAATTTGCCGGTCAAATCGACCGGGACGCAGGAGTGCATGATCTAATACATCGGGACGGTTGGTTGCTGCAATTAAAATGACACCTTCGTTGGCATCGAATCCATCCATCTCTACCAGAAGCTGATTCAAGGTTTGCTCTCGTTCATCGTGTCCTCCGCCTAATCCAGCCCCCCGATGTCGTCCAACAGCATCCACTTCATCTATAAAAATAATACATGGAGCACTTTTCTTACCCTGCTCAAACAGATCTCTAACACGAGAAGCACCCACACCAACAAACATTTCTACAAAATCAGCACCGGACATGCTGAAAAATGGCACACCTGCCTCTCCTGCAACAGCCTTGGCCAAAAGTGTTTTACCGGTTCCTGGGGGTCCAAGTAATAAAGCACCTTTAGGTATTTTCCCACCAAGCTTTTGAAATCTATCGGGATCCTTTAAAAATTCAATGATTTCTCTCAGCTCTTGCTTCGCCTCATCGGCCCCCGCCACATCGTCAAAGGTAACCCTTGGGCGATTTTCGGTTAACAATTTTGCTCGAGATTTTCCAAAAGAAAAAATACCCTTAGCCCCACCCCCTTGCATCCTTCGCAGTATGAAAATCCAAAATACCCCAAAGAGAATCCAAGGTAAAAGATTCAAAAGATAATTCCACCATTCATGGGTAATTTCCTCAAAATCCAGTTGGACTCCATATTCGTCATCCCATTTCTCAGCGGTCTCTTGCGTAGGTTCCTCAGGAAGGGTAACTTTAAATCTCTGATAGTGTTTCTCCTTGTAGTTACCAACAATACCTTCTGCTAATTCACCATGAAATTCCTTTTCTTCAATTTTTGCTTTGCCTATCTGTTTATTTTCAAGATGCTCCATAAATAATGAATAAGGAATCTCTATCTCACCCTTTTCTTCAGGGCGCCATATTTTAGAAAGCCAAATGGATAAAATGATTATAATCAACCAGAAGGTTAAAGTACGAGAGGCTTTTTTCCACTGAAAGTTTTCGTCTTTCTTTTGAGGAGCCTTCTTACGAGAAGGCTTAATTGATTTTCTTTTTGAATTATTATTCAAAATAAATAGCTTCCTGGTAAAATGGTTAATAAATTAATCCATAACCTTGGTGCAAAAACAGGATCATTTCAACATTTAGGACGTGGGATTTCTATCCCGTTGGATAAATATCCTATGGGATGTATCCAACGTTTTTTACTACTTAAGATTTTTAGCTTCCTCCCTTTCTGCATCTACGTTATCCATCAAATAAATAGTAGGTAAATTGCGAAACTTTTGTGCATAATCCAAACCGTAGCCTACCACAAAACGGTTTGGAATTTTAAAACCAATATATTGAATATCGTAAGGTACTTTTGCTCCATCCTCTTTTACTAAAAGAGAAACAAAATTTAAAGATTTCGGATTGGTTTTATTAATGCGATGCTTTAAAAATTGCACTGAATAACCTGAATCCACGATATCTTCAACCACCAAGACATGTCTACCTTTTAAATGAGCATCAATATCTTTCAACAATTTAACCACACTTGATGTTTCCATCGCTTCACCATAACTCGAAATTTTAATAAAATCTACTTCACAGTCAATATCTATTTCCCGAAAAAGGTCTGCACAAAAAATAAAACTTCCATTTAATACACCAATCAAAATTGGACATTTACCGCGATAATCATTAGAAATTTGCCTGCCCAGTTCTTTTACTTTTTTCTTTATTTGCTGTTCAGAAAGCAAAATCTTATATTTTTTGCTATTTATAAACTTTTGTGTTTCTTCAAGATACATTGGATACTTCGACCATTTCCAACTTCAATAAATGACTTGTATGTTCAGTAACTTTGAAGCGATTATCGAGACAGTATCCACACACCCAAACGATCCCTTGAGATGATTCCAAAATAGGTATTTCATTACGTAAATGATGGGGAACCTTTCGATCTGAAAAATAATCGGCCACCCTTTTATGACCAGTAAAATTTAATGGGATAAATCGATCCCCTGGAAGAAAGTTTCTGAGATATAGCTGACTTCCAGTTCGATCAAAGTCCACAAATTCAATTTTAGGATTTCTCTCAAAAGCAATGAGATTGGAATTGTTAAAAATTGACCAGCGAAACTCGTAATCCTGAAACAGCAAAGAGTCTTCTTCTAACACATTGAACTTTATTTTGGCAATAAGTTCCTTTTTTTTATTAATAACTATACCATCATGATCAATGAGTATTTGCCATTCTTGATTAATAGAAACTCTCTTGCCAATCTTTCTATGACTAATCACAGTAAGAATTCTTTGCAATTTGTTATAATTTAATAAATTGCGTCTAATCGAAAGCTCCTCACAGGCTCGGAAAAGTATATACTTTCTAACAATTATAAAATAATTTAAAAATCCTTCAATATCAAGAATTATTTTATCTTTTTTACGAATCAAAACCAATGACTTATAGGCCTCGTTTGCATAGCTCCTTAAAAACTGTTCATTTTCCTCAAAAATTTCCCCTGTATGGCTAAGTGTATTAATTAAATTTTGATTAAAATGTTCTTTTAAGTATGGAATGAGTTCCTTTCGAATTCGATTTCTTCTATATTTCAAATCACTATTTGATGAATCTTCTCGATAATCTATTCCATTTTGTTGCACATACAATTCTAACTCTTTGCGACTGAAACACAAAAGTGGACGAATGTAGGGTCCTCTTAGAATTGATATTCCTCTCATACCAAGAATTCCTGATCCTCGAAAAAAATGATCCAAAATAGTTTCAGCCTGATCATCTGCGGTGTGCCCAGTAGCTAATTTGGAATATTGGTTTTCCTTTAAAAACTCTTCATAAACTTGATAACGTAAAATCCGAGCACTTTCTTCCAGTGAACATCTTTGTTTACGAGCAAACTTTATGGCATCTACCTTTTTGAAATAAAAGGGTAAGTTGTACTTATCTGATAAAGAACGAACAAATTCTAAATCGTCATCTGCTTCCTCACCTCTAATTCCGTGATGAACATGGACAATACCTAAACTTAAATTAAATGAATTCTTGATTCTAGAAAAAAAGTCCAGAAGTGCTGTGGAATCCAAACCGCCTGAAACAGCTAATAATAATTGATCATCATTTTTGAGCAAATTATTTAAAATGAGATTTGTTTTAAATTTTTCTATTAATTCCATATTTAATTAAGGTGTAAAAGCTGACCTTCTTTTAATTCTTATTTAAAAATCGATTTGATATTTTTTGTAATTCAATAATAATCAATATAATTTTCATAAAATAAGAAGGTCAGCTTTTAGATTAATAATAATTCATTTTACGAATGGACATGTTTCAAACTAATATAAATATCTTTCAATTAAATTGCAAGGTTTGAATAAAATCGAAATGCAATCTATTCTCGGTAATCTCTGCCAATATGACGACCGAGAGGATTTACATTCTGTAAGATAGTAAAGATAGGCTAAAGATACTGGATATATTAACTGATTAACCAAATTCGCATTATTTTCCAAAAGGTATTTCACCACAACCATAGTCATAACGGCAATACCAAAAGGAATTGCTTGTTCGTCTATATCAAATTTGTTTGTATGTAAAAATTTAATCTCTTCAGAATCGTTCCACACGCCTAAACGTATTAAAACGCCGGGGGCTTTAGTTAAATACCATAAAAATCCTCCCCTCCCATGCTTACCTCTTTTATATTAACAATACCCTCCGGGGTGAGCATTGAAACTCCAACTTTTCTAACAAATTCTGATTAATCGTAAGTCGCATACATTTCTTCGATAAGATCAGCGTACTCTTGTTCCACAATGCGTCGCTTAACCTTCAAGGTAGGGGTGAGTTGGCCATTTTCAATCGTAAAAGCTTTGGGGAGTAAGCGAAATTTGCGAATCTTTTCATAGTCAGAAAACTTCATTTGATGCTCATCCACTTCTTGTTGGATTAATTCAAGAATTGCTGGATTATTAATTAATGCTTCATTTCCATACGCGACTAAATGTTTCTCTTTTGCATAATTTCTAAGCACTTCAAAATTGGGTACAATCAAAGCGCTGATAAACTTTCGTCCTTCACCAATTAACACCACCTGATCGATGTATTTACTATTTTCCACTTCTATTTCAATTGATTGCGGGGCCACTTTTTTACCTACGGAAGTTACTAAAAGCTGCTTTTTCCGATCCGTAATTGATAGATAACCTTCTGTGTCCAATTGCCCGATATCCCCAGTAGGAAACCAACCCTCTACCAATACTTCTTTAGTTTCCGCAGGCATCTTATAGTATCCCATCATAACATGGGGGCCTCGAGTTAATATTTCACCATCGTCAGCTATTTTAACTTCGACCCCCGGTAAAGCTTTGCCGACGGTCTCGAGTTTTAGTTTGTCAGGAGGATTAACCGTAATTACCGGCGATGTCTCTGTGAGGCCATATCCTTCTAAAATTATTAACCCAACCGAATAAAAGAAATAAGCAACTTCTGGTGAGAGAGGTGCACCCCCAGAAATAAAATATTTCATGTTTCCACCTGTAAGGGCTTTTATTTTAGAAAAGACTAATTGATCAGCTAAGCAATATTTAATATTTAGAAAAATCCCACCATTTTTACCCATCAAACTACATTCAGCTTTCTCTTTGCCTACTTTTAAAGCCCAATCAAATATTTTCTTTTTAAGCCCTCCCTCCTCCTCCACTTTAGCTTCAATTTGAGATTTTACTTTTTCATAAAATCTTGGTACCGCCGCCATAATGGTAGGTTTCGATTCCTCTAAATCCTGAGCCACCATCTCCATTTTAGAATATACAATGCTGGCCCCTCGATAGAAGTAGAGATAATCTACAGTTCTTTCAAAAGCATGGGACAGCGGAAGAAAGGAAAGCCCCCGATCTGAGGTGCCAACTTCAAGAACTTCAGAACAGGCTAAAAAGTTGGATACAACATTTTTATGACTCAACATGACACCTTTGGGTAATCCAGTAGTGCCCGAGGTGTAGATGATGGTAGCAATAACATCTGGTTTAGCCTCATTTAATGCTTCATCTAAAAATTTTGTATCGTCTTGTTCGCTACCATTTTTCAATACACTCTCAAAGTTAATTATTTCTCTTTTAACTGCCTCTGGCTCTATTGCCACAATATGCTTAACTTTCTTAATTTTATTACGGATCTGATGAATCTTTGCTGCCTGTGCTTCAGTAGAAATCACTATCAATTCACTTTCACTATTTTGTATAATATATTCAATTTGTTCAGCAACTAAAGTAGGGAATATGGGTACTACGACCGCGTTTAGAAGATGACAGGAAAAATCAATAATGTGCCATTCTGGACGGTTTTCTGATAGTAAAATTAATTTTGTATAAGATTTCACCCCTAATTCCTTAAGTCCTAATGCAAAAAAGACTACCCTGTCTTTAAATTCATTACTTGAAATGTTGTAAAAATCACCGTCATGACCTCGATATATCAGCAAGTCTGGTTTATTATACTGCGTTACGTTGAATTTAAAAAGCTGGCTCAATGTTTCAAGGCCCATAAAAACCTCGCGGAGGTAGAAATCGCTTTCAAATAATGCAAAATAGATATCGTTTGCCCCGGAGGGCGTCCTCACTCCGAGCAAAAACAATCACTGAATACGCCGGCCCCGACGTTCCTTGCTGATTAAATTTAAGGAAGAACGGGGGAGCTTATCGTTCAGACATTATTTAAGATAAATATTTAAAAAATAATAGATTCAAAGAGTAAAATCAAGAAAAAAATACATAATATTATTATATCTTGACTTTTTATTACTTTCGATTTACATTATAAAGTACTTTTGAAGATCAGACTTCTGTAAAATTAATTTTAAGTATACTAAAAATGGGTGTACAGGCTACAGCCTGCCTATGACAATCTCAACCTAAAGGTTGTACACCCTATTTTGCAGAAGTCTATTGAAGATAAGATAGGAGTCCAGATGAAAATATCAGCATTTGAGAAACGCAAATACCGTTCTGAAATGAACGAAAAAATATTAAACTGCGGTTTCAATGATTACAAAAAATTTTTTGCACTAGACCATAAGGCTTATATTGAAGGGGCCCTCTCTGCTAAGGTAAAGGAACTAATGGGATTAGTAGCCTCCATGGTACTTCGCTGTAACGATTGTATTTTTTATCACCTCGACCGATCCGTTGAAGAAGGCGCAACTCGTGAAGAATTGTATGAAGCGATGAATATAGCATTAATAGTAGGGGGTTCTATTGTAATCCCTCACTTACGATATGCTTTTGATGTATTAGATGAAATAATGTCTGAGTAAACAAATAGAGAATCGGGCAATTTAGAACTTGTAATAGTAACCATTTAATTTTCCCAATCAACTTGGAGAGAGGAGTATATTATGGGAGGAATAAAACGTCGTGTGGTTGTAACCGGTATGGGTATGGTTACACCAATTGGTCTAAACGTTCAAGAAAATTGGGATAACGTAATGGCCAGTAAATCGGGTATAGGTCCGTTAACAAAATTTGATATCCCGGAGTTTCCTGTTAAAATTGCAGGAGAGCTAAAAAATTTCAATCCAGAAGATTACATAGATAAAAAAGAAATAAAAAAGATGGACCCTTTCATACAATTCTCTATGGCGGCAACGAAAGAGGCCATGAAAGATTCAAAATTGGTTATTGATGAATCTAATACAGAGCGGATTGGGGTTATTATAGGATCCGGTCAAGGCGGCATAACAGTCATTGAACAAAATACCTTGAAAGCCTATGGCGGGCAAATTAGCCGCATTTCACCCTTTTTTATTCCTTCGGCTATAATTAATTTAGCCTCTGGACAGGTAGCTATTAAATATAATCTACGAGGACCCAGTTATGGTGTAGTCTCTGCCTGTTCAACCGGGGTTCATGCCATAGCTGATGGTTACTTTACCATTTTGCGGGGTGATACGGAGGCCATGATTGTAGGAGGTACGGAAGCCACTTTGGTCCCAGTGGCCATGGCTGGATTTGCCAATGCAAAAGCCCTTTCAATGCGGAATGACGAGCCGGAAAAGGCCAGCCGTCCTTTTGATTTACATCGGGATGGTTTCGTCTCCAGCGAGGGAGCTGGAGTGCTTATTTTAGAAGATTTGGAATTTGCTAAAAAACGGAGGGCCACTATATTTGCAGAAATTATTGGAATAGGTATGAGTACTGATGCATTTCACATTACAGCACCAGACCCGGAAGGAAGAGGTCCTATAGTCTGTATGCGAAATGCGCTTAAAAATGCTGGCATTCAACCAGAGGAGGTAGACTATATTAATGCGCACGGGACCTCAACGCCGTTAAATGATGTCACAGAAACTAAAGCTGTGAAGGAGGTATTTGGAGAACACGCTTTTAATTTACCAATGAGTTCTACTAAATCCATGACAGGACATCTTCTAGGAGCCGCCGGAGCCATAGAAGCGATTTACTGTATTAAAACAATAGAAAATCAAATTTTACCACCCACCATAAATTATGAAACTCCAGACCCAGAGTGCGATCTTGATTATGTACCCAATCAACCGCGCAAGGCCAAGGTAGATATATGTCTGTCCAACTCATTTGGATTTGGTGGAACCAATGCCAGCGTTGTTATTAAGCGTTTCTATTAGAAATATTGCCTATTTCCATTATTCTTCACACGTAATCCCATTTATTTTATCTTGCATTTAAAAGACATTTAAAATAAATTTGAAATATTACAAATAGCATATTCTAGTTATTGTTGAGTATTTGAAAGTTAAAAATTCTGCGGTCATTTTTACTGTGAAAATATTCAAACACGAAATCTAATGAAAATTTATTTTTTCTTGTCAAAAATTTTTCGTGGTTACAAATGCTCTCACTTAATCCACATATGATTATTATCGCTGTAATTAAATATTTGCAACTAATTATCGGAAGAACCTTATTTAATTAGTTTTCCAAGTGGCTTATTTTACTCAAAAAATTTTACTGATACTATTTATTTTTAATTCAATTCTGCTAGCGCAAGACAATTTTTCTTGGGTTCCTTATGGACGGATCACGGAAAAGGCTATTAATGAATGTTCCGGTATCGTTAAAAGCCGACAATTTGAAAATGTTTTCTGGACCCACAACGATTCTGGAGATACACCACGGATTTTTGCAATCACTGCAAAGGGAGAACTGATTCAACAGGTTTGGATACCTGCAGCGAAAAATGTAGATTGGGAAGATATTGCAGTGGATGATTCTGGACATATTATTATTGGGGATATTGGAAATAATCAAAATAAACGAAAAGACCTTACCATTTATGTGGTTGAAGAACCTAATCCATACGAAACTAACTTTGCGAAAGTGGTAAAACGCATTCCCTTCCAATTTCCTGATCAAAAACAATTTCCAAATCCTTTTAATTTAAATTTTGACTGCGAAGCCACTTTTTGGGCCAATGGAAATCTATATGTATTAACAAAACACCGCAGTGATCGCAAAACAACGCTCTACCGGTTTGGTCCATTAGTGAATCACAAAAGACAAACGTTAACCAAGATTAGCGAATTTAATATTGGCGGCATGGTAACGGCTGCCGATGTTTCCTTAGATGGTAAAAAGTTGTTACTGTTATGTTATGAATACATTTACCTATTCGAAAAGCCTAAAGATAGTGATAATTATTTAGCTGGAAAATTTAAACGGATACTCCTTGAAGGGCGTCAAAGTGAAGGAATTACATTTGATAATACCTACATATTATTTACTAATGAACAAAAAGAAATTTATAGACTCCCAGAATCTTATCTTGATATCTATTTTTCTTTTCTACCTCCATTACCTAAATTGTCGATTTCAAAAATTACGAAATTTAAGTTGGACGGTGAAAATAAAGAATGGACGGAAAGTAAAAACAATATGTTGTATCTCAATCGAAATTATGTATCCAATTCAAATCAAAACCACTGCGATTCTCCAATAGCACAAATTGGCTGGGTAGAAGATGGATTTTTAATTTTAATACAAAATTTGGTATGGCCGCAACCTATTAAGAAACCGCAAAATTTAATAAGAACAATGTTCGGATTGAAATACGAAAGAACAGTTCATTTAGAAAAAGGTGCCTTTATTTGGAATTTCATGAGGTCAGGGAAAAAATTTTATTTCGAACGGAGTTATCCTATTGCTTATAACCAAATACAAATTCCCACTTTTAAAATTATTGAAAATGACAACAAAAACACCATAGAAATATTTATTCCAGCACAATATATGGAAATGGAATCAGGTAATAGGTGCCTTTTTAATCTAATAATAAATCCCAACACCTCATGTGAATGGTACTGGGCATCGGACAGTTCCATGTTTTCGCATGTAAATCCTTACATTTGGGGGGAGTTAATTCTGCAAGATTAGAACTTAAAGCAACTTCACCGAATTAAATCGTCTTTAATGTAAGTCTGTTTGTACATCGACTTTCAAATTATTTCAATTTAAATAAAACCGGCACGGCTACCCAAACTTTTACAGGCTCGCCTTTATGCACCGCTGGCTTCCATTTTACACTTTTAAGAGCGTTTACTGCTGCTTCATCGCAACCGCTTTGACCAAGTGACTCTGATATTCTGGTATCGATGACTTTTCCTTCTTCAGACACCAAAGCTAGTACTATCACACGTCCCTCAATTCCAGCTTTACGAGCTATTTCTGGATACTGAAGATTTTTCTGAATTTCCCCAAATCCACCTACAGGTTGTGGTGGTTCATCATAAGGTTGAAATTCTATGGGATTATCTGTATTAACTTTATTAAAGACTGCAACATCAGGGTGTTTAGTACTCTGAAAGATATAATGCTCCCCAGAGGTTTTAGTACCCTTATCACCATTCAATTTGAAAACCACTGGAATCGCGACCCATACCGCAACTGGACTGCCTTTGTTTTCAGCGGGTTCCCATTTAACACTTTTAACCGCTGCAATAGCTACTTCCTCAAAACCACTCTGCCCTTCATTAATAGATTTAGCAATTTTAACATCCTCAACTTCACCTTGTTCATTTACATAAACATTAAGAATAACCCTTCCTTCAATACCTGCCTTTCGTGCAATTTCTGGATATTGAAGGTTTTGTTGAATCGCTTTAAATCCACCTATTGGCATTGGAGGTTTATCGTATTCCTTAAAAACAACTCCTTTCTGTTGTGAATAATCTAATGGAGGCTGCACAACATTAAGTTCAGAATCGTTTTCACTTATTGGTTGTGAACTCTTTTCACCACATTTCCAAGAAAAAGGGAGGATTAGTAATCCTAAGAAAATTGGCAAAATAATGTCCCAAATAGTTTTTGTTTTCATTTTAGCCTCCTCTAAATTTAGTACATGATTGATACGTCTAAAAAGGGATTGATTGTTTTCAAAAAAAGATTTTCCAATAAATATGAGGTTGGGCTGGTGAGCTTGTTTTTCGATAAAATCGTAAATCAATTTACCATAATCAATTGGATGAATGCCGGTTCGCTGAATTACGATTTCATCACAATGTAGCTCGCGCAAGTGGCTTAAGCGTTTGTGTACTAACCAAATAAACGGGTTTATTCCAAAAAGTATGATAGATAAATTTTGAAAAACAAGAACTAACATATCAAGATTGTTAAGATGTGCTTTTTCATGGGCTATAATACTCTTTAACTGATTTTGTGACCAATTCTGCCAGTCGCTCGGTAAATATAGCCTTGGTTTCCAGAATCCTAAGAGTAAAGGCGATTTAATTTTAGGGGTTATAAATACGGGTATTCCATGAATTAGCGTGTTTGATTTTGATTTAGAATTAAATGAATTATCAACTAGCACAGCATCACTCAATTGTTGTCGAAACTTGATGTTTTTGTATAAAATAAAAGTGGTCATAGCCAATGTCCAAATCGCCCATAATCCAAACAAAAGTAGAGAGGTTAAAATTGGATCACTATGATTATAAATCGTTTGAACCTCAGTAATAATAGGCAATAAAAAAACCTGCTCTGGTACTGTCTCTTGAATAGTAATCGGCAATGAAATGACCGGTGGAATAAAAATCTTTGCCAAGGCCAAAATCCAAAGCAGATAACGTAAGCGCGTTTCTAATCGGAAGAATTTATCGATTATCCAAACCAGTAAAACAAATAGTGAAATTTCAAACATGTGTAAGGAAAACAAACTCATCCAAATGTCAACAATACGACTAAGAGGATTCATGATTTACCTCCGACATCTTTATCGCCTTCTTTAGATTGAATAAGGTCTTTTAGGCGATTTAATTCATCTTGGGAAAGTTCCCCAGAGTCAACCAAATAATTTACAAGAGCACCAAAAGACCCCTGAAAAATACGTGAAACCAGAGTTCGAGTTTCCTGTTTAGCAAAATACTCTTTTGATATGGTTGGAAAATAAAAATTTACCATACCGATTTTTTCTTTTCTTAAAAACCCCTTATCAACCAAAATATTCATAATTGTTTGCACAGTTGTATACGCCTTCTCCTTTTCAGGATAAAGATGTTGATGGATCTCTCTAACCGTGACCGATTTATTGAATTGCCATACGCCATTCATGATTTCCCATTCGGCTTCAGCTAATCTTTTATGTTTTTGCATAAATGCTCCTGAATTTAAGTCTACTAATTTATTAGTAATATAATGAATAATTTAGTAGAATGCAAGAAAAAAATTGATTTTTTTAAAATAAAAAATGATTATGCAAACAAATCAGCTAAATTTTATTGAAGCTCAATTATTTAATTTCCAACAGATAGAAGAACCCAACTGATTTTAATAAATTTAGTTCCAGAATCTGTTGGGTTTAATCAGTTGGCGATAATATTAATCTGATTAGTATAACTTTTTTTAGATTTTATAATGTAGGCCGCTCTGAACTGGGATGTCTGTATAATCTTTAAATAAAATAAGGCTCTTCCGGAAAATGAGTACTTTTTATCATATAAATCATAGCTGTGCGGCTTTTGATTGACAGGCTATATCTCATTAATTTATTGTGTTGATCATGTAAATCCTGTCAAATAACTAAATTGTTACCAAAAGTATCCATTATCCGGATGAATTTATGAGTGAGGGCGCTTAACGGAGCTAAATAGTTGGTTTTCGACCAGATCTCTTGAATTGTTATCTAATTTGTATACTGCTACTTACTCACAATACTTTTAAAACGACTAAAGTAATATCATCATCTTGCAAAGCTGCGCCTGTAAATTCTTTAACGGATTCACAAATTTTTTCAATAATTTCATTTGCACTTAAATGATTATATTGCCTAACAATTTGTTCCAATCTTTTTTCTCCGAACAGCTCTTCCTGCTCATTTTCAGCTTCGGTAACACCATCTGAATAAATGACGATGATTTCTCCAGAATTTAACTGAATGTGACCTTCTTCAAAAGGATACTCAGGAAACATACCCATCACTAATCCACCGATTTCTAAGGGACTAAATTTTCCTTGATTATCTAATAAATATGGGTAATTATGTCCTGCATTAACATAGCTCAGAGTTTTATTTTTACAGTTGAGGACACCGTAAAATAGGGTTACAAATTTATCGGGCTCTGTGTTACTATATAAAAGATAATTGGCTTTTGCTATACAATCTTTAATTGATGGATTTATTAATGCTTGCCCCCTCAAAGTAGCTTGTAAATTGGACATCAAAAAAGCCGCAGGAATGCCTTTTCCTGAAACATCACCTAAAGCTATTCCCCATCGATTACTACCGAGCTCGATAAAATCAAAGTAATCACCACCGACTACCTTGGCCGGTATACTCTTTCCTGCTAAATCAATACAACCAATTTGAGGACTTTCCTTGGGAAGAAGCCCAATTTGGATATCAAGGGCCATTTTCAATTCCTGTTCAAAATTCCTTAACTGCTTTTCTTCTTCATACAGTCTGGCATTTTCAATCACCTGAGCTGATTGAGACGCAATAATGGATAATAATCGCTGATCTCCTTTCAAAAATTTTCCACCTTCTTTTTTATTAAACAAATTAACGACACCTATAAGTTTGCCTTTACACATTAATGGGACACTTAATATGGAGTGTATTCCCTTTGCTAGAGCATGCTGTACTTGAAAGGTATCATCTGTGCTTATATCGTTAATGACCAGAGGTTTTCGATTTTTTAACATCCATCCGCTTAAATCTTCATCCAAACGATATTTTGTATCAATTTTAGAACTATCCACCTTTCTTACTAACGTTTTAAAGGGAGCTTCGCTCCTCTTTTTTTCAAGTAGAGAAATGGTACCTTGTTCTGCACCGATTGCTTTAACAGAAACGGAAATGACTTTGTCCAAAATCTGATTTACTGGCATCGTGGAGCTTATTATTCTTGCCAACTGATTTATAGTCCAAAGATCCTCAATAGATTTCTTAAGACGTTCATTCTCTTCTTGTAACTTTTTTAAATCTTCTTTTTTAGTCTTTTTAGTTGTGGACACAATTAAGCTCCTTAATAAGTTTTATAAAAAAGTTTTACCTTATAGAAATTTGCCCATGATTCATTACATTCTGTGCAAAACCATGCAACTCCGTGGTGAGTTATAGCTTTCGCTTTGAACCATAAAATTAACAATATATGATAAGATTGTCAACCAATTTGTTCAATTATGACGTTGGTGCAATAACAGGATAATTTCAACTTTAAGCAATCGTAATTTCAATATTTACATCTTAAGATTTTTAGCTCCCTAACCTTTTTGCACCTACGTCATTTTATCAATTTTTGAACAAAATGGTAACGAAGAGCATTGAGGAAATCACACAAAGAATTGCAAATTTCGGAAGGTCTTCAGGTGGCTTTATTTTTTACCTAACATATATAATTGCCAGAGATCGCGGCTACTTGTATGAAGAAATGGTAATATGGCCAATTTGCCTGTCTTTCCAAGGCTTTTTTCTAAATATTTTAATTCAGCAAACTTTTCTTTTATTTCTGGATCTGAAGTAAATTTAAAGCCAGTTTGTCGCATCAATAAAATACCTTTGGCTCTTATGGCTAATTCTAAGTGAATGCGTAACAAACACAACATATCAGCAACAACTTCACCGGGAAAACTACTCTTAAGGGATTGAAGATACATTCCAATTCTTGTTTCTGAAATTTTGCCGGTGGTTATCATTTCTAACAATTCCATATCTGTATCGAATCCAATGCCTAACCAATTCTGGGTGGCTTTTTCACTTTGCTCAAAAACAATGATTATCAGTAAAGGCAGGGCGATTAAAAAACTTACTGTAATTATTAATGGTGGCAGGAAAAAATGATTATAGAATGAATGCGTTAAAACAGCTATTCCCAGACCAGGCAAAAATATGCGTACATTTTCTGAAGAATTACGATCAGACAAATTCTTAGAAATAATACCAAAAATAGCCGTTGTTACACCATGCATAACGGCTGTGCCAAAACCACGAATTATCCAAATTAAAATATTGGAATCTTGTATAGTTTGCAAATAAAAAATATTTTCGATAAAAGCAAACCCAGCACCTATGGCGAACCCATAAATCGCTCCATCCACCATAAATCCAACTTTTTTTGATTTAATCAAATAAACAATATAAATTGCTTTTAACAGCTCCTCAGTAATTGGCGCCACATACCTAGTATACAATTTAAATTCCAATGATAGCAGTTTTGATAACCAACTATTAATGAATAAACAAAGTGCGGCAACGAGGCAACCTACAAGAATGGTTTGCAAAACAGAACGTAATTTTACCAATTTGTAGCTATCTAAAAAAATTAATACGGTTAGGAATATAAATACTGGAAGTAAACTGACAATTATTCTAATCAGGTGTTGAAGGCTAAGAAGATTCACTATATATTAATTCAAAACTTTAAATTTCAATTAATTTGGGAAACCACAATTAGTTAAATCATTTTAAAATTTTTAACGAAATCATAAATTCTTTTTCTAGCGGTTGATTTTCCTCAAAGGCAGCAGCATATCCAAGAGAGAATGTTGACTCAAGATGTGAAAACAGTACAAGCCTAAAATCTACCTGCCCACCAACATTTATAAGAGTTCTTCTTACACCAAATTGAGAAAGAGGTTTTATACCTCCTTTACTATCAAAATTAGTCCTAATACCTGAAGTAAAAAGGGCGATGCGTGTCCAGTTAAAATATAAGGCTGGAAAACCAAAACGACGAAAGCGAATTGGCGGTAAATTCCATTCAAGCATTACTTTGCCATAATTTTTACCGCCAAAGTCATTGATTTCCACACCTGGAAAGCTGTAGTATTCACGATAACGTTTTTCGGTTAAGTAATCCACCCAATTGTTCCCAAAGCCGCCGAAAAAGAAGTTCACAAATGGATTATCGCGGTCGCCAAATGAGTATCCCGCTGAAGTTCTCAACCAGATTGAGGAATGATTGATTGGAAGCAAAATTCCGTAGTCAAAGTCAAAATGTGCCCGCGGGTATATCTCTGAGTTGACGTAATTACTGCTTGCCTCCAGTTGGCATCTAATGCCTTTTTCATCATCCACCGCACCAAGTGATTTCCGTATAAATTGATAATTTAAACTTGTTCTTACTGACAAAAGCTTATCAAAGATAATATCCCCAATTTTTGTCTCTACATTCTGAAAATCCGGCAATCTCTCTAAATTGCCATACCCTGTAACTCTAATATTGAAATCCAAACTTTTGGGTTCGTCGAATAGCAAGTTTTTTTTAAATTTGAGCCCTAAAGAATATCCTTTTCGACTCCTTTTAGTCGGCCCAAATAAATCGTAAAAATCGGCACCATTATAGGTAGCACTAATTTTCCAATCCCAATGATGAAAATTAAATTTTAAATGTACTCTTTCATCACTGGGCAGGTCTCCATCCGGCGAATAGGAAGTTGTGACATCAAAACCACTCAGTCCGAGTGGATCTAAAAAATTAGCACTCATACCAATGGCGACAAAGTCCTTGAACCCTTCAACTATTGGAAAAGCTGACACAAGGCTCATGTTGCCCAATGTGCTATATCGACCAGAGAAGGTGGTAAGTGAATCGATGTTAATTAGTGTTGGTGAGGACTGCGTCCAGGATCTAACAATTGGGTACTTATTCGCAATTTCGTTTCCTAAGAAATTAATCGCGCTAACATACTCAGGGGATTGACTCGGAATCATCACTGGAACAAATCCCTTTTCTGTATAACGAAATACAATTAATGAATCATTTGATATAGGAATCGGTCTGAAAAAGCCGGTTTCACAATTACTGACTATATTCATATCCTCTACTTCAAGGTCATATCGGTATATATTTGATATACCAGAATAATAGGAAGAACCAAAGAGATACTTGCCGTCACTTGAAAAAACGAAATTTGCGGGAGTGCTTAATTCGAAATCAAAAAAAACCTCATAAGAATTATCGCCTTTGAGAAGCTTTTCAACATCCATTTTGATAAGTCGCTGAGATCCATCAGCTTCAGCTAAGGCTGCAGTAACCGTTGAACCATCGGGTGAAACATCAATATCAAAAATATCTTTTCCATAAGGGAAAGAATAGATTTGTTCCCATTCTTTATATGGATGAGGAATTCTAACTAAGGTAGATATACCATTTAAGTGTCGCACCCCCCAAATGGATTTATCAGCCTGATTGAAGGCAAGGTCGCCCGTTCTAACATCTTTGATGAGCCTCCTCGACTTTCCTGTCTTAATGCTTAGAGCATTAAGGTCTCGCCACTTGTTATTATCCGTAGTGTAAAACAACGTGGCAGAGGAAGGATCGTATGCCAGTGAGGTAACGTAATATTGAGCAGCTCCTTTTATGTCGTGGATCTTTTTTATCTTTCCTGTTTCGATATCAATGGCTGCGATATGGGCGATTTGTCCAGGGTATCTCACCGCAGAGTAGATTTTCCTAGTCTTGGAATCATAGTATGCACGAGAGACATGACCAAGGGTTCTCCTAGTTAGTGGACGATAAGGGGTGGTGGGATACTTTCGTATGGAGTCCAGATTTGCTCGTTGCCATTCGTGCTCCGATTCGATCCAACGAGACCATTCGTCATCAAGCGAAGCACCATATAGACGTTTAAACTGTGAGGCAAAATATGCTTTGCTGTCATTGGTGCGGGAAATCCATTTTATTAATTTTTCGGGACCATACTTGTTGGCTAGATAGCTTATAAACCGGGTTCCATAAAGATACGAATTTGCGCCGACTCTAAAATCGATGGTCGTGCCTTCCGACTCTAACCCTACCATGTCGTATATATAGCTGCTATCGCGCACCATGGTCCTGAACACCATTTCATCATAGGCACCAAGAACGCGTCCCAGACCACCAGCCATCCAAGTCTCCATGAAAACCGCAATCCCCTCATGAAACCAACGTGGAGAATACCACCGTGGATTGGTTAGATAGCCGTAAATCATTGAGATGGGATTCTCGGTGGTTGCATAGACCTTTCCCCCAAAAAGCGATCGAAAAAAATTATCGGTTTTGGAGCTCTTGTCACTGGCCACAATGTGAGTTGACTCATGGTTCATGAGCCAATTCATTCTTTCATTAGCAGGGAAGGCCTCATAAACGTAGAAGAAAGGTGCGATACCAACCCTCATGAAATTCTTAGGAAAAGGCCTCGCCGCACCATGCCCATAATCTCCAAAGTCCTCCAACAAGAGGGTTACTTTTTCTGTTGGTGTATAGTCAAAAAGGTTGCGATGAAATCTCAAAGCATTCTCAAAACAACGTGCGAGATGGGGTACTACGTATTCATGTGCTTTGGTGAGGTAAATTAAGCGTAAATTCTTTGTTTCAAGGGAATACAACTGTGCAAAGTTATCAGAAGCAAAGAACAGCAGCAGGAGCTGTGCCCACAAGCACAAAATACATTTGGATTTCATCTCATAGTCCTCCCTCTTCCGAATAACAGCAAAAGGAGATGTAATAGTGATGGCTATCACATCTCCTTTTCTCAAATCGAACTTACTTTGTTGCCTACGTAGTTTTTGTTGTAAAAAATGTCCTTCCGCTTACAGGGAATAATCGACAACACAAACTGATTCTTTCTCTTTGCAACAGAAACTGGTTATGCTGGCTCGATCACAAGTTTACGCTAGTTCTTTTCATGAACTATTGAAAACCCCAGGCCATGATGTAATCTATTCTCGAGACAATAAATTTCGGAACGATTCATCTGCCATCAGATTCCGGAACGATTCATCTGACAGAAAATTCCTGAATGATTCATCTGACAGAAAATTCCGAAACGACTCATCCGACAGAAAATTCCGGAACGATTCATCTGACATCAAATTTCTGAACGATTCATCTGCCATGAGATTCCGGAACGATTCATCCGACAGGAAATTCCGGAACGATTCATCTGACATCAGATTCCTGAATGATTCATCCGACAGGAAATTCCGGAACGATTCATC
>JBHIAC010000019.1:0-35692 GCA_046758365.1 bacterium | reverse complement strand
TATACCATGACCGAAATTGCTGAAGATGAATCCATATTGAGTGTAGACAGTACCGGCTTGCTCACCTTAGAAATTGAATCCAACTTGGATACCTTCTATGTTGGGGATCAGTTAAATCTAGACCCTTTACAAGAAAATTTTAATTCAGATATAGGTTCCTTTTCAGTATCTTCTCCTGGAACAGAATCAACTTCAATTGAATTGAGGGAAATCTTTGATGAAGCTGAATCTTTGAATGGTACTATGGTTGTGGTACCTCCATTTAGTTTTTCAACAGAAAGTAAACCTTTGGATTCTTATGATAATTTTGATTATGTTATAATTGAGACCGGAAATATTACATTACAGGTAGTTAATAATTTGCTTATTCCATTAGGTAGTCCCCTTACTTTGGAAATTTGGGATACAAATACCAATGCTTTAATTCTTACCACTACGGATTCTGTTAAAATTTTACCCGGTGATTCAGCCTATTTTTCAATTAATTTATCTGGTAAGAGCATTCCAAATGCTCTTTCCATTAAATTAACCGGAGCTTCTCCCGGCAGTGAGGGCAATCCAGTTCTCATAGATGCCACCAGCAGTTTTGCCGTTGAAGCTGAAATAAGCGACCTTCTGGTAACAGAAGCGTCAGCACAAGTTCCGACTCAAATGGTATCGAGACAAGAAGAACTTGCAATAACTGATTCACTAGTAATCACTGAAGCCGTGATAGCAGAAGGTGCAATTCAATTGTCCTTAGAGGGGAATATTCCCCTGGATGCCTGGATAATTTATGAGCTTCCAGATTTTATCTCATCTACGGATTCTATGTTGATAGATTCTGTTTTTATTCAAAAAGGGTTCTCTCAGGAATTTCAAATTAATTTGAGAAATTATGTACTGCGGCCTCAATTAGCAAATTTTGGACAACAAAAAGTGCGGTTTCAGTGGACCGTTAAAACTGTGGATACCGGAACGGAGATGGTCTTAGTTAAAAGCAGTGATTTTATGACGGCTTATATTCATATATCTGAAATTATTTTTTCCCAAATATCCGGCAAGGTGGGGGAGAAGAAGATTGAAATTGATCAAAATGAAATTGAATTTGATATTCCAGCGGATTTGGATAGTATATTCTTTGAAACAGCCCGCATGGAACTTTTTGTTCACAATGGCATAAATTTTCCTGCAAAAACAGATTTTATGATTGAAGGTCAAAATGAATCGGGCGCAGTTGAAGAGCTAAATGTACAAGGAAATATCCAGCCCGCCCTTCAGCCCGGCATTCCAGTCACTTCAGTCATTGTTTTGGATCAGCAAAACAGCAATATAAGACAATTTATTAGCATACTTCCTTCATTAATCCGCGTTTTTGGTCAAGTCAAACTTGGCAATCCATCCTGGATCGGCACTGTCTCGAATAACGATTATGTAAATGGTACTATTAAACTCCGGGCTCCGCTGGCCTTGAAGCTGCCTCCCCAAACCATAGAATCAGATGCAAACAAATTAGATATTAGTGAAGATACAAGAAAGGACATCGAAGATAATTTGTCTTCGGGCAGCTTCTCGGCAGAAATTAAAAACCATCTTCCTTTGGGCGCTGCTGTTGAATTTATTTTTTCTCAAGACGATTCTACCACTTTCCAAAATCCTATTCTACAAATAGGGCCTATTGAGGTAGATGCCGCATTTATCGACTCTTCAGGTTTTGTAAAAAAGGCACTTGTCTCAGAAATAAACCTCGCTTTAACGGAAGACGAAATGCGCACTTTTTTGAAGTCTCCTCTTTACGCTGGTCTCCGCATTATGGTGGATGGAACGAATGATGAATTGATAAGAGTTCGAGGATCGGATTACCTTGAGATAAAATCTTATGGTAAAATAAAATTAAAAATTAATCAAGATTGAGAGAAGGAAAATCCCAGCCATGAAAAATCGATTTACGAAATATCGAGTGATTTTAACTACACTTTCGGTTTTCGCTGTTTTTGCAAAAAGTACTTTACTCTTTGCACAATCAGGAATTTCAAATGCACGAAGTGTAGCCATGGGCGGCGCCTATACGGCATTAGCACGGGGTGTGGAAGCGCCTGCCTGGAATCCTGCAAATCTTGCATTATCAGGTGAAAATATATACCACTTTAACTTGATCTCTGTAGGTGTAGGCTTCCACAACAATAGTTTTAGTAAAAAACAATACAATCTTTATAACGGTCGTTTTCTAACCCCTGAAGATAAACAAAATATTTTAACAAGTATCCCTTCCCAAGGTCTACGGGTTGATTTTGACACAGAAGTGCAAGCTATGAGTATTTCTCTTGGTTCTTTTGCCTTTACAGCAACAGGTTTAGCAGCTTCGGATTTTACTCTTTCAAAAGATATTGTTGATTTGGTTTTAAATGGTAATGAGTTCAATCGAACCTATAATATAGGGGCTACCGGCGGTGAAGGGTGGGGTATTTCCAGTTTTGGATTGTCAGCGGCCTTTCCAATTTCTATACCCGCCTTTCATGAATTCACACTTGGAGCTTCCTTTAAATATTTAAAAGGGTTTGCTTATGGTAAAGTTAAAGAGGCCTCCAGTACGATCATGACCGAGGTAGATGGAATTCATGGTACTGGAAGAGTGGTTATTGATCGCGCCCTGGGTGGCAGTGGTTTGGCCTTTGATTTTGGTACAGCCGCATCACTAAATAAAAAGTGGTCAATGAGTCTTAGCGTGACAAATTTATTTAATTTTATAAATTGGGGCTATGAAACTAAACGCTTTACTTATGCTTTTACCGCAGATTCTTTATCTATTGAAAAGATTGAAGATACTGATATAGATTCAGTATTTTCTGATTCTAAACAAACCACAGACATTGAATCTTTTAATACAACCCTCCCCTCTGAACTGCGCTTAGGCATTGCACGAACAACAAAAAGATTATTATTAGCGGTGGATATTGTGCAAGGCTTAAAAAAAAGAGCTGGTGTTTCAACTACACCCAAAATTGCTCTCGGTACAGAACTCCGATTGATACATTTCTTTCCAATGCGTGCTGGATTCTCTATCGGGGGTAAAAGAGGATTTTCTTCATCCGCGGGATTTGCTCTCGATTTCTCGATTTTCTCCTGGGACTTTGCTGTTTCCAATCAAGGCGGGTTGTTTTCTGGTCGAGGCCTGGGAGTCGCATTTGCATGGATGTTTAGATTTTAAAACGGTAGTATTACCAATAAAATCTTTGTTTTTTTTGCAAAGAAATTTTATGTATCCCGGAATAATAAATGGGGATTGTTTCATTGTTCTATTGTTGAATTGTTAATCAGGGCCAGCGGTAGAACATTGAAACAATAAAACAATAGAACAATCCGTTTCTCCTCTATTGAATCGAACCTAAATTCAAGTTGATTCTACTTGCGGCTTAGACGCGCTAAGTTTTTGTCTTAAATAAGAGGATAATTCCGGAAACAAAGAAAATCCCATTTGGCAACCAAGCTGATAGGAGCGGTGAAAGCGCGCCATTATGCCCTAATGTTTGTACAAATTTAATAAATCCAAAATAAATGAAGCAGATCATTAAACTAATTATAAAGCCAACAATAGCACCGCTTCTTTTTTTATTTGAAGCCAAAGGGGCACCAAACAGCACCATGACAAAATTGGCAAAAGGGAAAGAAATTTTCAAATATAAGTCTACCATCCAACGATCAATATTGCCACCATTTCTTTTTACTTCTAGGATAAAATAATTCAACTCCTTATAAGACATGTCTTCCGGTTCTTTCTGAGTCTGGGCCAACTGCTCGGGCTTAAAGTCAATGTCATTGTCCTGAAGTGTATCAAAAGGTACAGCCTCTTCATTTTTGCCAGAAAAAAAGCGTTTATAACCGCTGAGTAAAACCCAGGTACTATCTTGCCATTTCATCTGAGGGGCATCTAATCTTTCTACAATTTTGTTTTCTATATATTTTTGAATACTAACTTTGTGTGCTGTTTTATCACGACTATCATAATAACCAATGAAAATTCGACGATCCAATTTATCACGCAAGAAAATGTTCGTAATCCTGGTTTTAATTGGTCTGTTAATCGATTCAAGATATTCATTTTTAATTCTTGATTTCCCATGATTGGCTGGAGGAACAACTATTTCTGCAAATATTAAAGCCACCAGGCTCACCAAAACGCTAAAAAATAGCAGAGGTAACAATATTCTATTTAAAGAAATTCCCTCAGATTTTATGGCAATGAGTTCGTTATAGCGAGCTAATTGCCCTATACCAAACAAACTGGCTAACAGCATTGCCACGGGTAAAACCAAAATAAATAGGTATGGAATATAAAATAGATAATATTGGATAATGATTAAATTCGGTACATTTTTATCGAGAAATTTACCCAGGTTGCCAACCATGTCTATAAAAATCACAATCAATATGAAGACAAGCAATGCATATAGTAATGTCATCACAAAACGTCGTAAAATATATAAATCTAAAATTCGCATGGCATCTACTTCCAATACGCAATTATCGATTTTTTCCCCATTTAGTAAGAAACTCAAACAATGCTTCTAACTTAGTTAAAAATTTAATTAATGCTCCCCAGCGCATTGTTGTTGTTACACGAATTGAGCATAGGACCAAATAAATCCCGCCAATACCAACCAAAATGTTTGGGCTCCACATGGCCAAAAAGGGGGAAATAATTTGTCTGTCCGCCAGGGTTTCTCCTCCTATAAGGCCAGCCCAATAAAGAACAAAAAAGAAAAAGCTTAATGCGCCTGCGGCCAAACCGCGCTGACGAACCATAATTCCCAAAGGAGCTCCGATAAGAACAAATACAACACTGGCAGCAGGAATAGAATATTTTTTGTGAACTTCCACCAGGTAGATATTGCTGGATTTTTTATAGCCTTTAATCATATTTAATTCTGTCTGAATTTGTCTGCGAAGTTGTTGGTGCTCCGCGAGGATTGTTTTAAACAATTTTGGCTTTTCAGACTTTGCTTTTATGTATGTTGATAAATGTTTTCTTATCCTCTCATTTATTTTTTTTTCTCTTTCTGAAATTCTTGTACGGTTTAACTGGACGTCTTCAAGCAACTGGGCTGCACTTTTCTCTCTATCGCCTCGGTAACCAGAAAGGCTTCTTTTCAAAATCATATCAGACACTGGGATTTTTAACATGTGTTTAGGAAACTGCAATTTTTTAAAAGTCTCTGGCCTTTGAGTATTAACTTCCTGGAGTTCCCCATCGAAAAGAGTAATTTCAAGTAAACCCGTGACTTGGTTGAGATATATCTCGCCCGAATCAGCAATAATTGTTTGTATAACAGTAGGGTTCGTCTGTTCATCTATAATAATATTTTCAACATAAGAGATAGAATCTTTCTCTTTAATTTTTTGAACTAAAAGGTTATAATCAGGAATTTCTGTATAAACCACTCCAGATTCAAGATTAATCATCGGTTTTTTTCTTGCAATATCCATGGCTAAGAGTCGGGCGCGGTGATTGAAATCTGGCAAAACATGGTTGTTAAACCAAATTAAGGCGCAAGCCATAAGTGCCGATACAATTAAAACAGGTGGAAGGAACTGATATAAACTGATCCCACTGGCTTTAATGGCTGTGATTTCATTGTCAGCAGACAGGCGACCAAAGGCCATCAAGGTGGAAGAAAGAACGGCCATGGGAACGGATAGGGCAATCATCCAGGCTAGATTTAAAAATAAAAATTCAAGTATTACATTTAGCGCAAGTCCTTTACTTAATAATTTCCCGAGCTCTCTAAAAAGTAAATTTAAAATAAATAAAAAATTGATTACCAAAAATCCAAATAGGAAAGGGCCTAAATGCTCACGAACTATATATCTCGATAATATAGGAGTCATCTTGCTTTAATTTTTGACTATGGTGTAATAAAAAAATATAAGTATTGTTCGTTATTTTATCAAGTGGTTTTTATTTTAGAGTATTAGAAACTTTATGAGTGATAAGGAGTTGAAATTTTTTTACGCATAAATGACTATACGGCTAAAATTGAATTAACTTAAAATTCGTGAATTTTTGCTTGCTATTTTTATTAATATTGTTTAATTTAAAATCACCTAATAATTACAACTCATATAAAATCAAATCGTTTTGTAATTCAATAAATATTTCCCAGGAGGCAGTATCGAGTAGTTGTTATAGGTTCTAAAATTAAATTATTTTTAGAAATTACAGATTATTAGCTTTATTACTACTTGATTTTACTTGATTATAAGCACTGTCTCTGACGGGAAATGAATTTTAATAAAAAATTCACACCAAAAAGCTTATTCATCTTTTTAATCGGCTCTTCGATTTTTTTAAATTTTATGCCAAGGGGGATTAGTTCAGAAAGTTCCATACCTCCCACGCCTTTCGGATTTAAAGTCACATCAAATGGTACTCCATATAACTTTTCGCTCAATAATAAAAAATCCGCCGTATTTTGTTTATATGGTTATATTCCTGGTACAATTTCCAGTTTATTCAATAATATTAAACATAAAGTCGACATAGAATCTCCTGACTCTTTTGTAATTGTAAGAGAGTTGGTGCTGGAGAGCGATGTGTGTCAGCCTACTGTTCTTACCTTTAACCAATACAGAAAAATACTCCTGCTTCAAGAAATGAAAAATTCTTGGCAGGAACATGTAGTTAGACAATTTGACCTGAATAATAAAAGCAAAAAAGGTTCCGGTGGTATAAACTTAGATATCCCGGTTAAAATTAGAAGTGAAGCGTTTCAAAAGATATTTGGTGGCTCTACCGTAGGACTTAACGTAACGGGTGATATAAGAATCCAAGCTGGTTTCCGGCGGGAAGATCGAAGTGAAGTAAGAACTGCTATTACTCGAGGTGCCAACACCAACTTTAAAATGCAGCAAATCCAAAGATTCTCGGTTACAGGTAAGATTGGAGATAAAGTAACGGTGAATGTAGATCAGGACAGTGAGCGAGCCTTTGATTTTGATAACAATGTGAGACTCCATTATCAAGGTTATGAGGATGAAATTATCCAAAGAATTGAGGCAGGAAATATATCTCTTTCTTTACCAGGCACAAGATATGTGACATTTAGTGGAAAAAATTCCGGTTTATTTGGCATTAAGAGTCAAATGGTATTAGGGAATTTGAATGTAACGACCATAGCCAGTCAGGAAAAAGGAGAGAGTCAGAAACTCACTTTAAAAGGTGGGGCCGCAGAGGGCTCTCAGAAAATTCCAGATTATCGGTACCTCAAAAATACTTATTTTTTCCTTGATACCAAGTATCGCGATCAATACAGATATTTTGATTCTGATGGTAATCATATTTCGCATTTTCTTGCAAGTCCTATTTTGAAGGATTCTATCGAGGTGTTTGTAGCAGGCCCTAACTACGAATCTAAGTTTGGAAATCAAAGCATTCGAGGTTGGGCAGTATTAAATCCTACACCCATAAACCCAGATACTGGCATTGTGAAAGCTGGAGAAGTAGAGGCTGGCTTTTTTATACGCTTAGAGAAAAGTCAATACTATGTCGAAAATGAATTAGGCTACATTCGAATGAACACGCCAGTTGCTAATGATGAAATTATTGCTGTTGCTTACAAAACAGCAAATGAAACGGTTGGAATTTTAAACTCTAATACTTTGGTTCTAAAATTAATTAAAAGTAGAAACCAGATTCCGTCACATAAAACCTGGAACCTGGCCTGGAAACATGTCTATTTATTTGGGTCCCGCAATATCGATCCTGAAGGGTTTGAAGTTAAAATTCTATATAACCCCCCCTCTGGACCAGATCAGGAAACTGACAACCAGGGACGCCGTTGGCTTGAAGTTTTCGGATTGGATAAAAAAGATCAAAATGGTAACTTGGGAGCCGACGGGGTTATTGATATGGATAATAACATTATCAATCTTGCAAGGGGAGAGTTATATTTCCCTGATTTAATGCCATTTAATCCAGTAGGCATAGTAAAGGATAATATAGAACAGGATATCTTATTACCAAATGAGTTGCGAACTAAAGTCATCTATGATACCACCGATCAAAGTGCTATAAATGCTCAGAGCAAATTTTACATTGAAGTGAAAACTAAAAATAGAAGCGCTAATTATAATTTAGGGTTCAATGTAATCGAAGGTTCTGAGGTAGTAATTCTGGATGGAGAGGAGTTAAAAAAGGGAGTCGATTATAACATAGATTATTTTTCTGGAACTTTAACCTTATTAGAGGAAAGAGCCCTCAGTCCATCGGCAAATTTAGAAATCACGTATGAACGAAATCAACTTTTTCAATTAGAGAAAAAAACAATACTAGGCAGCCGAGCCGAATATAACTTAGGGGGTAACTCTTTCTTGGGCGGTACCATTCTTTATTTAAATGAAACAACTTTGGATCGAAAAGTTAGAGTGGGTCGGGGCCCCATGAGGAATATGGTTTGGGATATCAATACCCGACTTAATTTTAAACCGAATTTTATTGGCAATGTCTTGGATGCCCTACCATTTATTCGAGCCAAAGGAGAAACTTTTCTCAACTTTGAAGGAGAGATGGCTCAAGTTTTGCCGACCCCTAATACTTTAAATAACCGTAACACAGGAGATAGTCGTGGGGTTGCCTATATAGATGATTTTGAGGGCTCAAAAAAAACCGTAAGTTTAGGAATTATTCGAAAAAATTGGACCCGGGCATCTGCTCCTAAAGATAGTATCCATTCATATAGAAATATGGTAAATTATATTTGGTATAATCCTTTCGGGCAGGTGGCCGTTCAGGAAATTTATCCTGAACGAGAGGTTAATCCCAATGTGCCTAATCGGGTTCATGTTTTAACTTTTCGGTTATATCCTGAGGATAAAGATTCTTGGGGGGGCATTATGCGCGCCTTGTCCCCAGGATTCTTCGATCAAACGCAATCCAAGTTTATTGAAATCATGGTTCGGGGAAATCAGGGCAGACTTAATATTGATCTAGGTTTAATATCCGAAGATGTGATTCCTGATGATCAGTTAAACACCGAAGACAAAAAAGTAAATGGTATTCGAGATGGAATATTAGATGCCGAGGAAGATGTGGGTTTAGACGGATTTGCTAAACCAGATCCACCAGTATTAAATTTTCCAAGAAACAATTTTGAAGGAAATAAAATTGAAGACGTGCCGTATGATTTCTGGGACATTGATGGGGACAGTACTAAAGGCGCAAATGAACCTTGGAGTTATGATGACTGGTTTTACACTGAATCCGATCCTTTTACCTATATCCAAGAAAGTGGTTCGATAGTGGGTACCGAAAAGAATCAGAATGACGAAGGGGGGCGAATTCCTGACACAGAAGATATTAATAGAAACGGTTCTGTTGATTTTACCAATTCCTATTTCCATTATTCTTTTTCCTTGGATAAAAACCATCCCGATGCTTCTTTAATAGCTGGAGGTAATCCAGATCGAGGTTGGTTTCTATATCGGATTCCTATTGAGGATACCACAAGTACAGAAGGGACTCCTTCTCTAACACAGATAGAATTTGTACGCATCTGGGTAGATAGTGTAACTACAGTAACTCCAGGAGATCCAATTGAAATCAGTATAGCTGAAATAAATCTTGTAGGCAATGATTGGAAAGTGCTTGGCACTACCCGGAATGATCTGGAGCTACCAACGGCCTTCAATGATACCACCGTAGCCATTACTGTGGTTAATACCCATGACAATCCAGATTATGGTAGAACCTTACAGAAGATTGGAGTTGAAGGAGAAGAGGACAGGATTACAGGTGTGAGAGCTAGAGAACAATCATTAGTTTTAAAAGCAGCAAATCTTGAAAGTGGAGTCTCGGGAATCGTGCAAAAAAGTCTTTTCCAAGGGGAAAATTATATTCGTTATGATAGAATAAAGATGTTTGTCCATGGGGATACAAATAGCACCCTTATTGGAGATAAAACAAGCGATATTGAATTCTTTTTTCGTTTTGGAGCTGACAAGAATAATTACTATGAATACCGAGGAAGGGTATATAAGAGTTGGAATGAGAAAAATCATATAAATGTGCTGCTACAAGAATTTACGACCATAAAAGATAAAGTTAAACCTGATAGCATTACAGGTGTCTATACTTATCAGTTGCCCGAAGATACAACAAAATCTTTAAGGGTAAAAGGGAGCCCTTCACTAACTAATGTGAAGACCCTAATCTTGGGCATTTCCAATTTAAATCCTAATGGCGAAGCGTTTACCGGTGCAATATGGTTCAACGAACTTAGGCTCTCTGACGTTCAACAAGATAAAGGAATAGCGATGCGTTTTAAAGCCAATATGAAAATCGCTGATTTTGCAAATATAAATGGTGAAATTGAGCGCACCACGGCAGACTTTCATAACGTCGCCACTCGTTTTGGTACAGGCAACAACAGATTAAGTGGAATTTTAAACGCCAACATTAATTTAGATAAAATATTACCCCAATCTTGGGGAGTTTCCATGCCTCTGAGCTTAAATTTTAGACAAAGTAGCTCAACACCAAAATATTTACCTGGCAGAGACCGGGAAGTTACCAATGATATTACTAAAGTAGATTCTATACTAAAAACCATTAGAACTTTGAACAGACAAAATGGATTTAACATTTCTTTTCGTAGACAGAGCAGGTCTAAGAATTTCCTCATAAAAAATACGATTGATAGAATCTCTTTTAATATGGGCCGGTCCCAGAGTCATGCAGAAAATCCAACCATTAATTTTTCAGATACACGCACTTGGTCTGGGAATATTAATTATAGTATAGATTTTGGCAGAAACAATTATATTTCGCTCCTTGGCTGGTTACCAAACCTACCATTAATCAGTAAATTAAAAGGCACTAAATTTTATTACACACCACAAAACATAGCTTTTAAAGTCAATGGTACAAAAAATGACCAGCGTTCACAAAATCGGTTACAAAATTCAAATCCAAACGAGGTCCCTATTTCTAAAACAGAAACATTTAATTTAGATCGAAGCGTAAGGTCTAGTATGAAGGTATTTGAAAATTTGACTGTTGACTTTAATCGATTACATACAGCCGATATGAAAGATTCAGATTTTTCGGATTTTTTTAAGGGTAAATATCAAGATATAAGAATTACACAGTCATTTTCTGCCAAATACACCCCGCGACTGTTCAATTGGTTAAATAATAATTTCGGCTATTCCACGAACTACTCATTTAATAATAATATTCAACAGCGCACAACTGGAAGAAGCGCTCGGATAAACACCAACAAATCCGCTCAATTTACTCTGAGGCTTCAGCAATTTGCGAAATCACTTTTTGGCTCTGGAAAACAAAGCCGGGACAATAGAGGTAGGCGGCCTCGGCCAGGGGAACGAAGTCGTCCAGAGGGGCTTAAACCCGATTCAGATAATAAAAATCTTCTAATATTTCAAGAAAAAAATAAAGAGGGAAAATCGTTAAATCCTTTTAAAGCCATTGGAAATTTTCTATCAAAATTTAAAGACATTACTTTTAATTACTCTGAACGCAAAAATATCACGCATTTAGGTTTAGAGGAAGGTAAGAAGCCTAGTTTGGCCTTTCAATTTGGTTTTTCCGATACTACCAATGTGGCGACTGTTGAAAATCTCAGCACTAACAACATCACTTTTAGTAATAACACAACTTACTCTCTAAATTCAGGCATTGCTTTTGGACGATCCTTCGATGTTGGGCTTAGATTTCAACATAGTGATCAACGAAATGAATCAACTGCTATTTCTGGCAGTAGTTCTGAAAGTTGGCTAAAAATGGGAAAATTCGATATGCCGTTTCCTGAATGGACCGTTAGAATCACCGGTTTAGAAAAGCTTCCTTTGTTTAGTAAATTATTTAATAACGTCTCTTTTAGTCACAATTTTTCTGGCCAAAGAGATATTACTTGGAGTGGAACATCAGAGAATAAAACACAAGAAAATATATCAACCAATTTTCGACCTTTGGGGAAAATTGATTTAAATTTTAAAAATGCTTTTACAGGAAATATTCAAATAAATAGGTCTCGAACATTAAGTAGAAGCTTAGCGGGTGGCATTGGAGCTCGTCGTTCTACTAATACCGATATTACAATTACTGCGAACTACTCTAAACAAACCGGATTTCGTTTACCAATTTGGCCTTTTAATAAGGCCACATTAAATAATAGGATTGACTTTACTTTCTCATTTACCGCAAACACGGTGGTGACTGAACAAAGAATTGGCCAGGACGATGGAGCAAGTCAATTTGACGAGCAAGACCGTACCGAACGCTGGTCATTTAGACCAAGCTTAACTTATTCTTTCAGCAATCAGGTTCGAGGTGGGGCTTTCCTGGAAATTGGTAGAAACAAAAGTAAACGGTTGGGTACCACATCTATTCAAGAGTTTGGATTAGACATTAATATCGCAATACGAGGCAGATAATAAGCACTGATTGAGTTGATAATTGGGAGATTAAAAAATAAAAACTCTAAAATTATTAATAATTGTTACCCTTTTAAATTTTCTAAGATTCATTTCTTGCGAAAACAGCCATACCGCTACAATTCCTAAATTTGACGGGAATCAAGCTTTTCAATTTTTAGTTAAGCAATGCGAATTTGGTCCCCGCGTCCCTGGTACTCAACCCCATCGAGAATGTTTAGATTATTTAGTCAGGCAATTGCAGCAGTTTGGTGCGAAAGTGATTCGACAACCATTCATGCAAAATTTACCTCGTATTAATAAAACGGTCACTATGACGAACATTATCGCTAGTTTCGCTCCGGAAAAAAATGAAAGAATTTTGCTTTGTGCCCACTGGGATACACGACCTTGGGCTGACCAAGATCCGGACTTGGAAAATCGTGATAAACCTATTTTAGGCGCTAATGACGGAGCTTCGGGGGTCGCTGTTTTATTAGAGGTGGCAAAAACTATTCAAATTTCCGAACCAAAATTTGGCGTTGATATAATTTTCTTTGATGGCGAAGATGCTGGTTTACCCGGTCAGACAGATTCTTATGCTTTAGGATCGCAATATTTTGCAAAAAACAAAGATTTTCATTACCACCCGCAATTCGGTATTCTTTTGGATATGGTGGGAGACAAAGACCTTCAAATATATCAAGAAGAGAATTCTCTTGAGTATGCACCACAAATAGTTGAAAAAGTGTGGAATAAAGCCCAAAGACTGGAACTCCAAGCTTTTATTCCAACCCCAGGTTATGAAGTGACCGATGACCATATGCCTCTACTTCGAGCAGGCATACCTTGCATAGACCTTATTGATTTTAACTACGATTACTGGCATACTTTGGAGGACACACCTGATAAATGCAGTCCAGAAAGTTTAGCCCAAGTGGGCCAGCTTTTATTGAGCTTGCTTTATGAAGACTAGATGAACCAAGATATTACCAAAACATACTTCCAACCGATTAATAACCAACAGATATTTTCTTGGTTTTTCCATCCGTTGGCTTTAGTTGGAATTCGTGGCTCTTACTATAATTTAATTGCGGCTACGCAGCGCTAGGATTTGAGTATCTTTTCAAACCTTTGAATTATGTTAAATTCATTTATAGAAGCAATTTACCTTTCAGCTTTTTTTTAAGCATTTCTCTAGCTCGAAATATTCGGGCTTTCACCGTACCCAAAGGGATGTTTAAAATTTGAGCAATCTCCTCATACGATTTTTCTTCAGAGTGTCTTAGAACGATGGCAATTTTGTAATTTTCCGGCAGTTCATCTATGGCGGCTTCAATGATTTTCGATTTTTCTTCTGTTAAAATTTGTTTATCTGGGCTCATGGAGGTATCTGGAAATTCTCGGCCCAATTCTCCTTCTTTAGACTGAATGGGTTTATTAATAGAATAAGTCTTTAACTTTTTCTTCCTCATGTGGTCGATGCAATTATTTATGGCAATTTTATATAACCAGGTTGAGAAAGAATATTCTTCATTAAATGAAGGAAGGGCATTAAATGCTTTCATAAAAGCTTCCTGAACCAGATCTTCTGTTTCCTCTCTATTACGAACCATTTTGTACAGAAGATTGTATATAGCACCACGATAATTTTCTAAAAGTACTTTGTAAGCAGATTCATCTCCTGCCATGGCTCTTTTAATTAAAACAGAACTGGAATTTTTCACATCCGTACTCAAGTATATTACGTTCATATATTTAATTAAAAAAATTACATTAAAAAATGTAAAGTGTCAAGGAGAAAATGTTTGCAACTATATAAAAATAATTATATCTTATAAATATAATGCGGTGAATCCGCAAGTAAAATTATCTCGGATATTTATTAGAACATAACAGCCTATTTCTTGAATAAAAATCCAAAGATTTGTGTGGTAATACTATAAGATATCAAAGTAATGGAGTTTTAATGTGATACTTGGGGTAGGGATAGATTTAGTTGATGTTGACAGAATTGATAAAATGTTAAAAAATTGGGGTCAAAAATTTACTTCGAGAATCTTTACTGAAAACGAAATTGAATTTTGTAACCAAAAAATAAACGCCGCCGAATGTTATGCGGCACGATTCGCAGCAAAAGAAGCATTAGCAAAGGCTTTGGGACATGGTTGGTGTGAACATTTTAAATGGACAGATGTAGAAGTAACCAAAGAGATGAGTGGTAAACCGTCATTTATGATTAATGGTAAAACAGGTCAGTTGGTCATAAATAAACGAGTAAATCTTAGCATCTCCCACACTACATCCCAGGCTGTGGCACTGGTTATAATTGAGAGCGTTTGAAATGAGTTCTAAATATTATAAATATCTCCCACTTGTAGTTACTGCCAAAGAAATGGCTGCCATGGACCACAAAACCATAGAGGAGATTGGGTTACCTGGCATGGTTTTAATGGAGAATGCAGGTCGAAAGGTGGTCACGGCCATAAAAAAAATGTTAGGGAAAGTCGAAAATAAAAAAATAGTAATTATCTGTGGCAAAGGCAACAACGGCGGCGATGGTTACGTGGTGGCACGCTATCTGTACAATATGGGAGCACAGATATCAGTGTTTTTGGCAGGAGAGCCTCAAGGTGTTAAAGGGGATGCGGCACAAAATCTTAAGATTCTTTTAGACTTAGGTCACACGGTGCTTTCAATTTCAAAAAGAAAGCACGATGATGCTTTTCGAAGAGCACATTTAATAGTAGATGCTTTGCTTGGAACCGGTGTTATAGGCCCAGTTAAGGGGTTAATGGCCGAACTTGTTGAAATAATTAATTCTAATTGTGCTCCCAAAGTAGCTATAGATTTACCTACAGGTTTAGAAGCAGATACAGGAGCCGTGCATGGGGTGTGTGTAAACGCGGATGCTACGGTCACCATGGGGCATATAAAACGTGGACTATTATTATCTCCTGGTAGGGAGCATGCTGGGAGAGTTTTTGTAGCAGATATAGGAATACCAAAGCAAGTTTCGCAACATAGTGGCGTTAAGTGCTTCCAATTAAATGCTAAATATGTCGAAACCGTACTCCCTGAAAGACCATTACATATTTTTAAAAATAGATGTGGTCAAGTATTTTTGTTATCGGGTTCTGTTGGATTGACAGGAGCCGCGGCTTTAAGCTCTAAGGCTACTCTGCGCATAGGAGCCGGGATGGTATTACTCGGGATACCCAAAAGTTTAAACTCCATTGTTGAAGCAAAGCTTACTGAAGTGATGACTCTGCCTTTACCGGAAACAGACAGCCAGAGTATTAGCTTCGAATCCAAGCAGCAAATTTCAGAAAAATTTCAATGGACAGATGTTTTAGCAATCGGACCCGGCCTTACCACCCATCCAGATTCCGTGAAGCTTGTGAAATGGGTCTTAGATAAGTTTGATAAACCCATCGTTCTCGATGCTGATGCTTTAAATTGCTTAAAAGATGATACAGAAAGCTTTAAACAGGCCAAAGGAACTTTAATTCTAACTCCTCATCCCGGAGAATTATCCCGAATTATTGGAATAAGTACAAAAGAAATATTAGCTAATCCTATTGAAATTGTAAGGGATACGGCAAAAAAATTAAAGGTAATTCTCATACTCAAAGGTGCTCCCACGGTCGTTGGTACCCCTGATGGTTTTGTCTTTATAAATTCAACGGGTAACCCGGGCATGGCTACCGCTGGGATGGGCGATGTGTTAACAGGTATTATTGCGGGATTGGTGGCCCAGGGAGTGTCGCCTCTCGATGGGGCTTTGGCTGGTGTTTATCTCCATGGTCTGGCAGGTGATCTGGCAAAATCAAAAATGGGACAGGCGGGACTCATTGCCGGAGATGTACTGAGAAATCTACCTAAGGTCATGAAACATTTTGAAAAAAAAATAGCTTCATGAACAGCTTCTATAAATATTACCTGCCTGCCATTATTTGGGCCCTACTAATTTTCTTTTTATCCTCACTTCCTTCTAATGCAGTGCAAAGTCTTAGTTTACAATTAGATGATTTAATTCTCCATTTTATTGAATATTCGGTATTTGGGATTTTATTGGGTAGGTCGATTATTCAAAATCCTCATAGAGTTAATTGGAAATTATGTTTGACTGTTACCTTAATCGGAATACTCTATGCGGCCTCTGATGAATTCCATCAAATGTTTGTAGAAGGTCGCTTCGCTGAAGTTAGTGATTTCTTAGCGGACGGTGTTGGTGTTATTTTTGGATTGTTCATTTTTATTTATGTGCAAAAAACTTTTTAATAAAAACAAACTATTACTTCTAAACCTTCAAAGTTTCTCCCCAAACCCTTAAAAAATTTTCCCCTAAGATTTTCTTTATTTGATTATGGTTATAACCTCTATCGAGCATTCTTTGAGTCAGCAATGGCAGGTCTGCGGCATCATGTATATCTTCTGGAATTCTGGGTATCCAACCATCGAAATCAGTACCAATAGCTGCATAATCTTCGCCCACCAGATCAATGATGTGGTCTATATGATTCAAGATAATATCCGACATTGGATTTTCTCGGCTATTAGATAAAAAATTTGTTGCAAACATGACGCCGACAACGCCGCCAGTATCAGCAACAGCCTTCAGAGCCTCATCGCTAATATTTCGACGGTGGGGATTTTTTCCTGCAAGACCAGCGTGCGTAACGATGACCGGCTTTTTACTTACTTTGCAGGCGTCAAGAACCCCTTGGGTATTCACATGGGCAACATCAATGATCATTCCAACCTCGTTCATTTTTCGAATTAGCTCCTTACCAAAATCGGTTAGACCATCGTTGTCGTTACTACTAAGTCCCATGCAAGGCGTTGCGGCATCGTTTTTGGAAAAATGGGCCAGGGTAAGATACCGCACCCTGTAAATTTTAAACAGCTCTTCAATGCGGTCGAGTCGTTTTTTCATTGTCTTTTTGCCACCTGGACCCAAACAATGAGCGCCTTCTACCCCTAAAAAGCCAGATAGCCTGCCTTTTTTAAAGGCCTGTCGAATATCTTCTGGACGCTTGGCGAAAATGATTCGATCGTCCTGTTCTACAACTTGTTTAAAGTAATCCATTTGTTTCTTAATGGATTCCCAGCCCTTCTCGGATTGGATGGGCCAGTAGTGGATGCCGAATCCACCAAAGGTATAGCCGCCTTTTACCATCCGTGGTAAATCTATATGATTGAAAAAGGGTCGATGAAGTCTACTTAATCCACCATACATTTTAGTCAAGTAAAATAGTAACCTTCGCTTTTTCGGTTTCCAAGAGGAATTGTGTTCATGCCGTAAGTCATAACCAAATAGGAATTGCTGGATAATTGGATCTATATGAAGGTCAATGACCAAGCTCGCGTCATGCAGTTTTCGAGCTTCCGCAGTGATTTTTTGACGTATATTATAAATAGGTTACTTTTCCCTTTTATAAAGTTTCCTGTAAAAGCGAAAAAGCTTAAACACATTGTAGTTTTGTTTTGAGAGCCATACAATAAATCGAACAATGATAAATTTAGGTGGAAAAAGATAATAATCTACAACTTTAGCCGTCGGTTTCAGATTAATAAAAGACCACCCAATGTATACTTCCTCAAGAATATCAATGCTTGCAACGGTCTCATCACTGATATTATCCCAGGGGCCGATGTGGCTGAAAAGTGTGCTTTTATCACCTTTGACAATATATTGCGGATACACACCGTCATAGAGTTGATCAACTGCTTTCCTAAGAATTTTAGATTTATGAGGATCCAAACCGGCTCTTTTAAATATTTCCATATCAACGGCTACCGCATTATTGCCGCCGAATAACATTTTTAGCTCTCGAGGATGTGCAATTTTGTAGCCTTGGAACCCATCAGATCCAATCCAAGCATCAACGAAGGAAAAGTGAACCGGAAAATTGCGAATCGAGCGCGCAGTAACATCAAATATTTCATTTTTGATGTGATATTTACTTACTTTATTCGTTGAAGGAAAGCATCCATAAATATTTTTTACACTCAATGTCATCCAATCATGCTCATGTGTTTTACATTTTGCAAAAGTAATCCTGAAATCAGCATCTTTCCAAGTCATGCCGACTTTATCCTTCCATTTTTTAATTTTACCCTGTTCATTTTTGTAGACATATTTAAAGGTAATGGACTCGTGGGTCAAGTCTATAATTTTGTATCTGTCACCCGGGTGATAACCGATTCTTTCGGCAACAAACTTAACATTATGGTTTTTTAGCATTCTCCCAACATCGTGTTGCGCATCACATATTGAAATGTCATCAAATCCTAATTTTCTGATATGATCTATTAAATACTCTACTAATTCTTTGTCAGTAACTGTGGCTTTGTACGTATTAGGATTGACGAAAACCATGATATTTGGTTTAATAACAATTTTAAAATCCCTTTTTTCTTTCTGCGATTTTTCATAAGCCTGCAAAAGCACATCATTAAAATTAGTTAATGTAAGCAGATCTTGAAAACATGAATATTTATCGGTTCCTCGAATGACACTAACAATATTTTCCATGGTCTAACTCCTCTTTTAAATAAAGGGCAAACTTCTGCTAAATTAATTTAAAGCCTGCTCAGAATGGGTGTACAGGCTTCAGCCTGCCTTTGAAAATCTCAACCTAAAGGTTGTACACCCTATTTTGCAGATACTTGCTGCCGTAATAGGAGGTGTTCCAACCCTGGTTACCTCCTGTTTTTCAATACCCCGGCGGGCGCTGGTACCCCCCGGTCACCTCTACGATCTTGGCCGCGATGTCCAGAAGCTCCAGATCATGCCAGCGCCGCCCTACCACCTGCACCCCGATGGGCAGACCGTCTTTCGAACGGGCCAGCGGCAAAACGACGACTGGATTCCCCGTCAGATTCAGGACCGTGGTGTAGCTCATACTACCGACCCAGTAAGGAACTTTCTGGCTGTCGACCTCGATGTGTTTTCCGGGCCATCCCATGCTAGACTTGCGATGTGTGAAGGCGGGCGTTGAGGACACGGGACAGAGCCAGGCATCCCACTTCGACAGGAAATTTTCCATAGACTTCATTAGGGCATCTCGGCGAGTCAGCGCTTTCACAAACCGCTGCATAATGAGTCCAAACCCACGCATAGTCGCACGTGTTGTGGGGTCGTTCATGTACATGATCGGCCCCAAAAGGTAACCTAACACACGCAAGGGAAGTGGTACGTGTACCCCAACGGCAGTTCCCAATATCTCACCGTAGGTCTCCCAGGCGTCTTCGAAATCGAACCCTGGCGGATTGTGGCGCTCAACACGGCACCCTAGCTCGGTTAATGACCTTGCCAGCTTATTCAGCACCGCGCGAGATTCTGTGGTCACGGGCACACCGCCGAAATTGTCAGTCCAGGCAAAGCGCAGTTCCGGCAGCGCCCGCTTCGATGGATTGTCCAGCGGGACCGGCGGTATATCCCAGTCGCGGCCGTCTGGTCCGGCAATGATTGACAGACACAATTTCAAGTCTTCGACAGAACGCGCCAGTGGGCCAATGGCTCTCAAATACCGTACGCTTTTCGGGTCTCCGGGCAGCCCGGGGATATGGCCGGCCCCCGAGACCCGATGCTCTGTTGGTTTGAGCCCAAATACGCCGCAGAAATGAGCAGGCAAGCGGATGGACCCCCCGACGTCGCTGCCCATCTCCAACGGAGATAACCCGGCAGCTACGGCCGCTGCACCACCACCAGTGCTTCCTCCTGGCGTGCGGCCCAAATCCCAAGGGTTGTTGGCGCGCCCAAAAAGCGGACTGTTGCACTGGACATCCATAGCCAGTTCTGGCATGTTCGTCTTGCCCAAGATGATCGCTCCCGCAGCACGCAGGCGGGCGACGACTGTGGCATCCTGTTTGGGTACATAATCCGCTAACGGCTTGTGGCTGCTAGTGGTGCGCAGTCCCGCAGTCTCAAAGGCATCTTTGATGGTTACTGGTACACCGTGCAGCGGCCCCCAAAGCTCTCCTTGTGCCAGCACACTATCGGCCTCTTTGGCTCGCTGGAGGGCCCGATCCTCATTCAGCGTGACGATAGCATTCAGGGCTGGGTTGTGCTGAGCAATGTGACTCAGTTGCGTTTTCAGTACTTCCATGGCTGAGACCTTACGCTCACGGATAGCACTGGCTAATTGATTAACGGTATGAAAGACCAAGTCGCTCATAGTTCTACTCCTCTCGCTCTACTATAGAATGACGGCAGACTCTCTATCTGATGACGCAAACTGTAAAGTACTGGACTACTTGCTGCCGAGCCGCAAACTTTACTTTTTCAACAGCCTATTCTATGAAACGCTGACCCCGAAAGCATTCGAAGTTAGCATTTGTTCGGTGAAAAAAAGACACTAACTTTTGGAAAAAGGTCAGCGTCTTGACACGCTTTTAGGCGATTGTGTCACTGTGTGGTACACTTATATAGTTCATACGTTACTCTACCTTTTTACTTAAAATATTATCTGTAAAGGAATTTTGTGGGACACCAAAATTGGCTATGATATATAGCCCTTTTTCAATGAGTTTAGTTAATTTTATAAACATTAATCCAAATGATAGCATCCATAAAAACATTCAACAACCAGTGAGAAATAATAATGGGCCAGAGAGACCTTATGGCAAAAGCAGTAGCGCCAGCAAACAACCCCCAAAAAATCGTTCCCCATAATTCAGGAATAGGTTTCCCGAGATGCCAGGCGGTGTACGATAACATCTGAATCAACAGTGCGTATTTGTGAAAATAAAATACCCCTGGGAAGCCACCACCACCCAGTTTGATCTCATCATCGCGAACACCTGCCAAACCAAAAAGCAAATAACCTCTGAAAATAAACTCAATAACGATAAAAAAAGGTAAATAGGTCAATTCATATAGAACAAATGCCCCCCAGTTTGAAAACGAATTGTAAAGTGGATAAACTTCACGCATGGATGCACTATGGGCTCCTATCCAAAACGCAGGTAGGCTGATCACGGTCAATAATAGAAATGTTATTCCTGCCAAGGCTCTTCTACCTTTCGGTGGCAAACCGAGACCATAATTTGATATAGGCTGTTTAAATCCTAATTTAATAATAAGAATAGGAATCATTACTAAGAGAATCATGCCTCCCAAAAAAGAAATAAGTTCATGATCCCAAGGGATGCCAGGTATTAGATCTGGACGACTAGCTAAATCTTTTCCAGGTCCTCGCCAATCTGGCCAGATCAATTTAAGCAGTTCGAGTTCTCCATGGAATCCCCAGAACATTATTAATATAAATGCGGAGCCGATGATTTGTCCAGGTCTTTCAACGAAAAAACTACTGATTGAACGCCAAACCAGCTTAAGTACAGTTAGGAATTTCGGCTCTCTTAGTTCATTCTCACCAATATCTTTGGAAAACTGAGCAAAAAATGAACGATTCTTTTTTTGATTACTCATAATAGCTCCTAAACTCTTATTGAAAATATTTAATTTTTAACTGAATTGAGCGATTTTATATCTAGTGAGCGGATGGTGTTCAAGCTTCAGCTTGCATTGGGGGGAGGGAAAAGAGCACGCTAAAGCGTGAACACCCGATGAACACCCAACACTGGAAACAAATCAAGGTAAAATCGCTCAATTTAGGTTTTAGATAATAAAGATTTAGTTTGATTTTGTTTTACATTCCCTTTAATAATTGGCTAGAAAATTTAGATGCGATCCTTTAACGACTTAAAGAAACATCAGACATCGACTCAAAAACAACATTAAATTTACCTGCCTCTTCAATAACAACTTCGCCGCTTGTCCTGGATATGTCCAGCCACGCAATAAAATCATCCCCTACTCCTTCATCTCCTTCATAAATTATGCCTATTATCCGGTCATCATCGGGGTAAAAATCCCAGTCATAAATTCCATAATTTGAATAGTGTAAGGTTTGTGTGCCCACTCCGTCCGTATCGCCCCATTCACAATGGTCAGTGTCCGATAAAAAAGGCCCAGATAATTCTACTTCTATTCTGTTCTCATTTTTCCGAAGACTCGCAATAATTTTTCGAAGACGGAAAAATTTTTCCAGCTCCGAGTTGATTTTTTGAAATTCCTCAAGTATTTCAGGATCAAAAGGAATTAAAATAATTTTCCATCGAGCCCAAAAGCCACCTAAATTACCCGCATCAACACTTTCATCTTCAAAGTCAAATTGAACTCGGGCCTGTTTGAGTTCAATGACATTGTGACCATCAAAAGAATTTTTCACAGCAGAGGAAATGAAATTAAAAATGGGATGTTTACTATCCTTATGGTCAAATTGGGCTGAGTTATTATTATTTATAAATTCCCTTGTTGAGCTCACATCTAAAGCAGGACAGATCACTCTATCGATAAGCTCAGGTTTATCATGTTTTCTACCAAATATTCCACAACTATAAATAGACATAGATATGAATACAATTATATATTTACAAACAATTATATTTTTCATCTTTATTCTCCCTTAAATGTATTTAAAAATTTTCAAAACTTCTTTTTTAAATAGAAGTTTTATTCACACGAATTTAGATTTTTCAAGTTTTGTAAATTAAGGATAAAAAGGCAGTAACAAGGAATGAATACAAAGAAGAAAAAAACCGCCTAATTTAAGCCCACTTTCTATGCGTGCCTGTATAGAAAAAAGGGTTACCTTTGCGTTTCTTTGAATCTTTAGGTTGAAATTACCCAACGCGGACAATCCGCAACCAAAAAGATTTTTAACAAAAAATCTACCCCAACGGATAGAAACAAGCCAACCGATACAAAATCATTTCATCCGTTGGGTTGTTTCAATCCGTATATCCAATTTTCAAAGTCACAAACCAGAGACGTTGAGTTTGGTCATTGTAAATTGGGCTTTGAGATTTATTTGAAATTTGTGATTTGGCATTTCACAATAAGCAACGGTTTTTATGGTTCCGGCTTGGCCGGATTAGGTTGTAACAACATATTTTAGGAGACGCCAATTATAAATAAGTCCAGTAAACGTACCAAACACAAATGCAGCGACAAAGCTCCATAATAGGCCAATAAAAATAGAACCAACGTTCGGTTCTAATTTAAAACCAGGAAAGATGTCTTCAAACAACTTCATACCTGTAGGATTAATCGCTAAAGCAATAATTATAGAGAAAAGCATAAATACAGCCGCGGCAATACCGATGGCTAACCCTAAATAAAGTACATGAAATCGCAATGGTTGTGCAGGAAAAAATCTTTCTCGCTGCTCTTCTATCTTAGGTGGAGGTGGGGGCGGCACCCCAGGTTCTCCAGTACCATTAGACATAATTTACCTCCTAAATTATATAGATTCAAGATAATGTTGTTTCTGCCAGCTATTTTCATAGACTTCAAAAACAGCCCAGAAATAAGGAAGAGGATAATGATCATCATGTTTCAATTGTTGGATACAGTGGTTTTTAGCCAGGTGCAAGGCTTTGGAAACCCCAAGCCCTTGAACCAGCCCTTCGCAAAATTGTCCTATTATTTCGGCGGAACGTCGATCATCATTCTTCCACAAACTGGCAATAACTACTGGAACCCGGCCAAGGGTGAAAATCCGTACCATATTTAGCACACCTTCACCGCGCGCAATTCTACCGGTTGCCGTTTCACAGGCATTCAATACCGCAAGCCATGTATTTGAAAGGTCCAGTTCCAATAATTGTCGTGCATAGACTTTGGTCCGGGGCAATTCTCCATTGGAAGCGTTGTCCGCATAGAGTTCTATATACGAATTCATAGGATGTCGCTCATCAGCTACTGCATGGACTGAGAGATAAAGTATCTCTACCCCATCATTTAAATACTCTTTCAGAACACTGTAATTTGCATCTTTTTTTTCTAAAACCTTTGAATTATTAAAAAAACGTTGGACTATCCTTTTCTGTGTCTTGGTACTTGGCATATTACCAGCAACCATTAAAAAGCGACTGTTCTGCGGATGGACAACTCTTTTTTGCCAATTTAAGCCCTTAAATAATATGGCAAGACTCGGGGATTTTGTCCAAACATAAAGTTCATCAAAAAAACGATTGTCATTGGTAACCAAAGCTCCGAAGGGTAAACGGTGGAGATATCCGTCAGGAATGATGTATAGCTGCTTACCCGGTGTAATTTCCTCTGCAATAGGCTCCACGAGCAATTGGTAAAGCTCTCGACCTAATTGACGATTTTCATGGTAAACCGATTCAATGTCTTGTTGTACCCGAATTTGAAACGTCTCAAGATTTAAGGCTCCAAGGCTATTTAAAAATTGTTTAACCCTAACCTCAAGCGTTTTAGAAGAGCATGGAATTAGGCGATAAACCACTTTATTCCTATCCAACAGCCAAACGAGTAAGGTATCGGGGGTGAGACGATACTCAATGACTTGTATGAATTCTGGAATACAGCCGATCAGCTCTTCAAAAGGAGGAACCGGAGATTCCAACATTTCTACGCGGTCGCTCTCCAATTCAGCAACGGTCGTTTTACCCAAAGCATCAAGTAAAGCTCTCGCCCTGGCCTGTTCAGCATAGTGTACGGCAAGATCTTTCCGATCAAGTGTCAAAGACAATAATATGGCCTCGTCAAAAAGATCTTGAGTGGTTGCAAAGTAGCTGACTTGAAGATTATCCTGATATATTGATTGGCGCAACATTTCACTTGATTTGATGGCCTTTTCCAAAGTTTGGGCGGCCTTATTAAAGTTAGAAGATAGTATCTCAACCTGTGCTAACCCATAGTAAGCCTCTGTGTACAAACGAGGCACTTTAACTACTCTTGCCGTTTTTAGAGCTGAGGAGAAATAATCCCATGCTTTTTCCGTTTGCTTCTGATTTAACGCAATCTGGCCCTTGCCGAGTAATGCTTCCACCTTCCCGTGCTGATAATTTAAGCTGATCGCCAGCTTTTCAGCGGTGGTAAAGGATTCACTAGCAGCCGTTAAATTTCCTATTTTTAATTGTACTTGCCCTAACCCTAGTAATATATCGGTCTTATGACGTATACCTCCAGATTGAAAAAGGTGTAAAGCTTGTTGGAACATGCCCATAGCTTTTTCAAGGCTGTCCATTTTAAAATAAAAAAGCCCTATATTACTAAGAGATAATGCAACGCGATCAATATTTTTTTCTAATTTTTTTATTTCCAAAGATTTCTTTTCTATATTCAGGGCACTGTCAAATTCGCCCATCCCGTTGTAGAGAAGAGACAAATTACTTAAAGTAACAGCCTCATTTAATTTGTCATTGCGACTTCGAAAAAACCGAATAGCCTCTTCAAATAAGGGTTGAGCACGTCCATATTCACCACGTTTAACATAAATTTGCCCTTTAATTAATTTAACTAATCCGTTGTAAATTCCTTCTAAATCAATTTCGGTCAATTTCTCTAAAAGGCTTTCTGATTCTTGATAATTTTCCATTCGATACAAAAGCTGTGCTTTAGAAAAATAGTTACGTGCTAATAACTCAAGATCATTCATAAGCTTTGCGATACTTATGGTTTTCTCGATAGTTTCAAGGGCATTATTATCTTGATCAAGGTAAAGATAAGCTTCGGCAATTTGCAGAAGTGCTATTGACAAACGTCTCTTACAACCTATCTTTTCAGCCTTTTCAACAATTTGATTACCAAGATCAATTACTGATTGGTGTTGATTTTTATAATTATAAATATATTGTAACCCAACCATAGCATCAATTTGCAGTTTGTTATCACTTATCTCGTTAGCTAAATCAATAACAAATTCATATTGTTTTTGGACATCATCATAGTTGCCTGCATAAATTTGCTCATACGCATTTGCATACACCACACTAGCTAGTGCCCGCTTTTGCATTCGTTTGTGATCCAACTTTTCATTAAACCAAACCTGTTGCAGGAGAAAAGTGTCTCCGACTACTTCAGCTAATACTTCTCCCAACTCCCGGGAAATGTGTAATTTGGCCTCTGCTATTTGAAGGTCACCTTGTTTTCGATATAACGTTGCTTGCTCCAAGAGCTTCAAACCAATTATTTGTAAGGGTAAATACCGATTACGAACCCATTTGTGAACGCTATCCGGTTTGCCTTTACTTTGGAATTCTAGCCACTCTGCCAGCATCTTCTGATCTTGTGAACTCAACCTGTATGCCTTAAGGCTATCTGGCGATACAAAACTTGTTTCAATCTGTGCAAATTCTGGAGTTTGAGTGCAAAAAGATACCAAAACAATTATACTGGTAAGAATTATGCCGGTAAGTAGTACACCTCTTTTCCAATTCCCAAAAAAATAGATTTTAATTCGTGACAGAGTACGCATAATAAAATTGCAATAAATATATTAAATTTAAGGTTTATCTACTATGCTAGCTTTTTCAGGAGAGGGATGGCGTAGATTGACAACTTGAATTATCAATTCTTCATCATCAAAAACGCGTTTAAGCACAGTACCAATCTGACCTGCCCAGACAAACCGTTGATTCGCTTCAGTGAAACTATCCAATTTTTGCCACAGTTTTCCCTGGTTAATCAGTTTCATTCCTATTTGTTTCAACATCTCATGATTTACCACAGCGAATGCATCCTCATACGAATTTTGGCTTGATTTAGCGACATTTTGCCATTCATCTAAGAGTTGCATTTCCTCATCGTTTAACCAATATTTCTCTGATGTTGGTGGTGGCACCAAAGTTTTAGAAATGCCAGCCCTATATTTGTCACTTGATAGGAATGGAATCGTTAGAAAGCCAACGAGAAATGGCAAGACGATGAGGTAAAAAAACCCGGGGAAGACTCTCCTTTTTCTTGTAGGAGCTGCCCTAAATTTATTTACAAATGAACGTTTAGTTCTAAGAGCTTCTTTTTCTGAAAACCACTCAATTTGTACTTTATTAAAATTCCATAGGTATAGCTTGTGGACTTGACTAATCGCCTTATCTACCACTTCCAATGCCTTTTCTGCGGTTTTTGGGGTTTGCTTTTCTAACCAATCAAAAGGCGGTGGGGGTGGACTTGTTTCTTTTTGTTGGGGTGCAGAACGCCTAAAGGGCCATTGAAAAGGCAACCCTTGTTCTATTATTTGGCGAAGCGTGCATTGGGCGTGGATCAAATCTTCGTAACGATCTAAAATATCCTCGGTCAAAGGGTGCTCAGGTTTGGCTTCATCCTTTACCTGGTGTTGAATCTGAAGCCGATAGCTTATTTCCTTATCGAGATGTTGCATTATAACCTCCACATAGTGATCAATTATCCGACTTTAGCTGCAAGTCGTCGGGTTATAAAATAGTGTAACAACAAGTCAAATTGATGAAACTCGTCAGAACGATCCATTGTGCAGGGGATATAAGCATTGGAACGCGCTGGCACAAAGGATCGCCAAAAATAGGATGCACTGCGAAGTTTATCAGTAGGAAATTCACGAATTTTATAATTTTCAATGTATTGAGCAAAAATCGGCGGTAGTTCAATCGGTTGGATAATTTTGTCTCTATTGATATCCATCTCTTCAGTCGCATGACGTTTATTAATCACAATGGTTTTGGTGGTATCGTAAAATAAATCATCATAATACTCATCATCTATTAATCCATTCTTGGTGGATGACATCGCATGAGCAAACTCATGAATCGGTGTTTTTAAACGGTCATCCCATGCCGAATAGGCTATCATACCAGGAATCTTGGCACGTGGCCTGTAATATCCAGTTAAAGAGGGAGCCTCTACGCCCGTGCGAAAAACAAAGCTTTCAGCCTCGCCTGTATCATCGTCTTCAGTGTAACGCGCTGAGGAACGTATATGAGTAGAGGAGGCTGTTACTGCAAAAACTATATCTACCCGACCAAGCTTATAATTACTCTTTAGATAATTCACTACCCTCGCTTGCACTGGCTCAATAACCATATCATAGGGATATTCACGGCAAAGGGCTCGCACCTCTTGCTCTTGCTTTTGGGTAAAATTTCCCATTGCCGGATCAAAGATAACGATAAAACGCATCTTGTGCAGGAACGGTTGTAGGACGTAATTATTGGCTAAACTAGTCATGATTAAATTAACCTTAGCCTTAAAAAACTCTGGCTCTGATAAAATGGGATCTTTAGTAAATTTTGATGAATCAGAAGATGAATTTTCGATAAATGGATTAGCAAGTACTGCAACGGTATAGGGTTCTTTGATTCTTTGTAGATGCTGCTTATTTTCCTTATTAATTAACACCATTGGTTTTCCATGGGGAATTTCGCCTTTAACCTTTACACTATTAATAGCCGGTCCAATCATATAATTGTAAATCAAAGCAACGTATACACCAAAAAGAAATCCACACGCAAATCCCATGAGAATTCCAATTCCTATATTTAAGAGAATCTCAATAGCAGTAGGAAAATTAGAAATGTTGTAACCAGGGTAAATGGTTTCAAAGTAGTTGACAAATAGGAGGGCTCTTCCATTAAAAGCCATGAGTGTAAATATTGAAACCAATATCGCCCAGATAATTCCACATGCAATACCGAAGTCTAACACGGATAGATTAGAAGGCCTGAAAGTGGTTATAAATGAGGAAATGGTTGTTGTGGCTACTGATGAATCCTTTTTTGAACCATTTTTTTTATCTGATAGTTTAAGTTTCTCAATATCTATTAATTTATATATAACGTTAGGCATAGCGCTCTCCCTCCAAAATAGTTAGGATTTTATGGAGAATTAAAAGATGAAAGTCTCTTTTTGGCCACTTCAGACCATTCAGATTGGCTTTCAATTTTGAGATACTCCTGCCATGCTTTTTTCGCTTTTTCGAGGTGTCCAAGCTGCTGTAAAACCATTGCCCGATTATAGGCGGCCTCTGCATAATCTGGTCGAATTTGCAAAGCTTTTTCAAATGCATTGAGAGCTCTTGTACTATTTTCCTGCCGTGCAGCTACCAAACCAAGGAGATTCCATGCTTCAAAATCTAATTTATCTAGAACTAAAATTGTTCTCAGCAGGCTGTCCGCGCCAGCCAAATTCCCAGTAAAGCACCAATAGATCGCCAATCCACGCTTGGCTTCTTTGTTATTTTCATCCCATCTTAAGGCTGTTTCAAATTCCGAAACTGATGGGGCAGTTCCTTCCGTAGACTCAGGGCTATGAGTGATAGAAAAAATACTACGAGGAAAATTACCAGGGGGTCGCAGATCATCATCCGTTATTTTCCAGGTATTCTGCAAATGCTCCATACCGGCTTTTGTGTGTACCATCGCTCGCCATTCCCTAAATTGACCTTGACCAATCGCAATACCAATTATCAGTATTACCACAAATGCAAGTCTCGGTGCAGGTTTTTGCTTGATAATTTCAAAGACTCCGCTAAAGATACTTTTCATTTTCTCCCAAATGATATTCAGTTTTATAGTTGTTTTAGATGGTTGGGAAGGTATTAATTCCAAAGCCTTTTCAGCGATGGAAATATTTGAGTAAACCTCTAATTCTGTTTCTATATTTTCTGGCAATGGACTAAAAGAATCTTCAAGAACTAGCCCGACATAATTAAAACATTGAGAACAGGTTTCTAAATGGCTCAGAAAATTCGCCGCCTCTTTAGGCGATAGTGATTGCTCATAAGCTCTGGTAATGGTTTCGGCTAAATCTATTCTGGGGGGATGATTCAGATCGGCATCGGGTTTGGTCCGGCCTGCAAAGGCTTTGACATCTTTTATGATTTCAATCAGTTCGCTGCATTTCTGGCATTGGTTTAAATGTTCAATGATTTCTGATGATTTTAATAGAGCTGAGTCATTTTTATTAATTACAGATTGCAGTACGCGATGAGAAATATGGTTCCTTGCCAAATTTTCTGTCTTAGTGTCCATAAATTTTACAGCCTCCATTAATTTAAGTGTTTATTAATAGAAAATCATTCCAATTAACAGCAAATGACTCTAGACAAGGATAACAACTATTTATGTGGCTGAACAATCGACTGGCGCTTTCTTTATGGATATTACTAGTTAAAAGGGCAATGAAGAAATATGGATTTTTTTCTAATTCAATGTGCGATTCCGAGCATTTGCAATTAGTAAGTACCTCGATGCATTCCCAGGCGTATGACTTTGAGGAATTTTTTAAAATATCAAGATACTCCAAATATTTTTTGTTGCACGACTCGCAAATATCCAGATGTAACTTAGTATCTGGATTTTTATTTAGCACTGATTCAGAAACAGTGAGAGCCGCTAATACCCCAAGCGATAAATGTTTTGATTTATTGTTATTCTTCAAATCCTCTGGTTATAATTTGAATTTTTCACATAAATAAAATTACTGTGAGATTAATTTATGACGTTGGTGCTTTGCATTTACGTCATTTATATTTTTCGCAACCTTTTATTATAATAGAGTAAAAAATATCTATAAATCTCTCACTTTTTTTATTATTTTAAAAAAGATAATAGTCTATTCATGATATTATCAACATTCCCTTGGGTAATATTCAACAAGGGTATTTGTGCTACCTCTTTTGCTTTAAAGCCAGCAATAATACGCAAAAGATAAATCAATATATCCCTTTCTTGATGGTAAGGGCTTTTGTGTGTCTTAGAAAGAATACGCCTCAAACTGTTTACTAAAAAGTCATAAATATCTTCGGCAATATCTGGATGGTCAAATAAGAAGCGATGAGAAGCATAGCCTTCTACTTCCTTATAAAATTCATCTTTCTTAATAATTTCCATCATGTATGAGTGGGCCGTATGTCTACAAATCACATTTAAAAAATTGATGAATTTACCTTCGTGTTCCCTTTCACGAAATTGCTTTAAAGCTTTAAAATCGTTCTTTATTAATCGCATGGTTACGCTGCTCGATATTTCATGAACGATATCTACGTTGTTGGATTTACTCCATTTATTCAAATACTTTCGGATTCTGCCTAAAATGATTGTTCGATAACGGCTCTCAAATTCATTCCAGGCATTCTGGAAAAAGTTATGACGCGGATTTACACAAATATCCAATAATTGCTTGAATTCAATCACTCTAATATCTGAAGCGTTCATAAGGAAAATACCAGGGTAAAAGAAGTTTACGTTTAAACAAATTGATTTCATAATCGTCAAAATAAATTAAATTGAAAGAAGACTATTCAATAGAAAAAAATCAAAGGCTTGGGTGCTATTTCTATCCAGAAATTTTAAGTTACTGTGGGAAAAAATTATATTGTCTTTGAGGACAATTTAACGAAATATATCACATCGCCTTCCCACAGGTGTTGGAAAAGATAATACAAAATTGTAAATTAAATGTCAAGAAATATATCGGTAATTGATTTTAATTTACGGTAAGCCTTACAATAGATTAGAAATCGGAGAAATTAACTTACTCCTTAATTGTTAATCTTAAATAGAGCGGATGACTGGTAGCTGGAGCTTTTTATATCTACTTGAAAAAATTCTACCCATATCTCATTAGTTGTAATATCGAACCGAACAAAACCTGGCGAGGTATGAGAAAATAGTGTGTCATTCTTGTGAGTAACAGGAGATAACTTACCCGCACTCCCGGATATAATTTGAAAATGATTATTATCAATCATTAGAAATTGCAAACTGTGCTCGTGACCTGAGAGATATATTTTTACATTGTACAAGTTCATAAGTTGAATTAAATCATGCTGGAAATGTTTATACGCAGAGTTGTCCAAATCCTGATTAAGTTTTAGGAATAATTTATCTATGCTCGTAGATAAAAAGGGTAGCCAGATAAAGGTCAGCGGACGAATCCACCAGGGTTTTATAAATCCAGTAGTACCGGACCAAGTCCACTCTACTAAGGGTCGGAAACCCCCGTGTCGTCCATGGCTTTTCAGAGGGTGATGCCCGATGACGATTTTCAAATCGACTTCTTCCTCCAATAGAGATTCCAATCGCTCCCAATGTCTTCGCACCATCTTAAAATCTTTTTGGCTGTACAATTTCAATAAAACTTGTGTGTCAATAGCCACAATAGCAATTGTTTTCGATTCGTTTATGTTTATTTGTTCTGGAAGTGTCAAGCTGAAAATGTCCTGCTCTTTTAAAGTATGGTAATCTGTTGAATCATTCGTGTCAGCATTTTTCGCAGGGTCGATCGGATAGTATCTCCAATAAGGCTCGTAAAGTTTTTCAGCCATGGTTTCCTGTTGGATTACGTCACCCCAGCCATTTTTCCCTCCTGGCTTTCCTCCATGATCGTGATTTCCAGGAATCATGTAGTACACAAGTTCTCTCCCTTCATATTGAACATCTTTATAAATTTGTCCGAATGTTTTTTCAAGAAGTTGGTGGACCTTGGGATTGTTCCATCCCTCGGGAAGCCCTTTGCTGTAAATATTGTCTCCCAAACCGAGAACGAGCGGAGAAATTTTTCGACCCTTCGGAATTTTAGACACATTTTCCCTTAGCGCTTCTGCTACCGCTTCTTGATGTTTGTTTCCTGTACCCCAATCTCCCAAAGCATAAAATGTTATTACTTCAGGATTATTGGGACGCTGGTTTGGATCTCCTTGCAAAATTTTTCTAATAAAAGGTTTTGTGTCACTACAAGCCTGCAGCAGCATAATAGATAAAATCAGAATTTTTATTTTTTTTGCCATATTTTTTTCTATTTGATATTTGATTGATTATTTCTCTTTGTTAATACCTGGACTTTAACTTATAAAAATTTAATTTTATTTTTTCATTAAGTCAAGCATTCGTTAAAACATTTCCCTTGCTTTTTTAAATGAGAAACAGTACTATTTGCTAAGTTTTTAGACTTAATTTTCTAAATTCATACCATAAATTCAAGGAGGAGAAAATGAAGGCTTTTATCTTTAGTTTAGGTTTAGTAATTATTCATTCTTTTACAACCGTTTTCGCCCTATTTGCTCAAGATAAAATCATTACAATTCCAAAACCTGTTCCTGGCACTCCTTTTCAGGTTAACGACACAGAAGACCTTTTCGGTAAAGCGTACCGGTGGTTTTATGAAGGAGAAGTGGAATGGGCTGCGGACAGCTTACGAAAACTACTAAGTTTGTCCGATTTCAAATTGAATGAACAGAATTACTATATCGTGGTAGCAAATTTTACAGATAAAATGAGTCCTATTGGGTTACTTCATGAAGGCTCGTCATTTTTTGATATGCGGCTTTACGGCTTAACTTCAGATACATTATACTATGTCTTTATTTCTAAAAGAGAAAAAGCTGAATCATTTCTTTCAACCGTTCTCACGGCAAAACCCTCACCTTTTGAAGAAAATTTATTTGATTTTCTATCACTCTTTCCACAGATTCCTATTCCATTTGTTGCTTTAGGCGGACCTCAAACGGTTTGGATTGATGTGAGAAAATTTGAAATTCTACCTAAATTTCAGAAGAACTCAGATATTTCAATCATTGTTAAAAAAAGTTTAGAAACTGAAGAATTTTTGGCCACGGCCATTTTTGACAACACGGCAAAAGAGCATTGGAGCTTTGGAATTGCCACCGCCATTACTACTATCAATGATGTAGATATTATCATTGATAACGGCAAAATTGTTGTGCGACCCAAACCTCACGGAGATTTAGCAGCATTTGGTGTTATAAATTACCATTTTAAAGCCGTGGACACTAAAGCACCCACCATAGCCAGTTCATTTCATCTTCTAGCTGGTCTTCGACTTGATGATGATATTGAACCATTGATAGGCTTAGGCTTTGGTTTTCCAACTGGTATTCCAGTCGAAGTTCATTTTTTTGGTGGGGTAAGTGCCGAGTTTGCCAATAAACTCAAATCTGGATTTATCGTAGGTCAGGACATCAAATTAAATGAAGATCCCTTCAAACTAGACGTTCGGATAAGACCAAGGTTTGGATTGGAAGTGAAGTTTCCATAAAAATTACGAAGTGCAAAGTGTAAAATGCAAAATTAGAAAAACAATATGCAAGATTCGATAGTAAAAATTATCATGATTACGGGGGTAGAAACGCTAAAATGATTACTGTATGATTTATGCATAACGTAACTTAATAACAAATAGTTGAATATTGTTAATAAATTTTGCAATTTGCATTTTGAAATTTTCATTTTTCATTCATTGATATATCCTATAAGGAGCAGAGGAATATGCTTATATTTCTCGTCATTGTTTTAGTGTTAATTATGGGATTTTTATTTTTCAGTAAACCGCGAATGGAACTCCCTAATCCTACGGCAGACATAGAGACCAAAATGGGTCGAACAACCATTTACCATTACCGTTCAAAAATTCAGAAAAGTAAAGGGGGCATCGCTTTGGTGCACGGTTTTTGTGAACACCATCTTTATTTTCAAAAAGTTGCCGAACCCTTAACAAAAGCCGGTTATGATTGCATAGCAATAAATTTATTTGGATACTGTGGTTCTCTCCCTAACGAACCTGACTCGTACACGGTTGAAGCCTATGCTCGACAAATTCAGGAAGCGCTTCAGGAATTAGAGCGCTTGCGGCTGATTAAAAAATTGGTGGCCGTTTGGGGACACTCGATGGGTGGCGCTGCTGTTTATTTAGCCAGCTCAAAGATCGTCTTTGGACACCCAGAAGTTCAAGGGATTTTTTTCGAGAATCCAGGTTTTGGTTCTAATTTTTCTTTATTGTCAATATTAATTAAGCCATTCGCTTCTTTGGCAAATTTTGCTGGTCCGCGTCATTTACTTCAACCCTTTGTGAATCTCCTGTTCACCCACGTCATTAAAGACCCAGAGGCCAAATGCTTTATGAAACACATGTTGACCGATTATGCCCCAAAAAAGCAGGTAGCCACAGCAAATTTGAATTCTATTTCTAAACTTGGTTTTTCTTTGGAAAATCTCTCTGAAAATGCTTTTAAGAAAATGTATTTTATTTTTTCAAAAAAGGACAAATTGATAAGCTTCAAAAAGGTGGAGAAATCAATTATAAAAAATGTGAGAGGAAATTCCAACTTCAAAGAAGAGCGTATGTTAATCTTGCCCTCCACAGACCATTTCATTTCGCTGCAAGCCCCGCAAGAAATAGCAGGATATGTTTTGAAACAACTGAAAGATAAAGAAGCGCTCGTTGCATCCGAAGTCGCACTTTAATGTTAAATTAAACTAAGTCAATTATTCGACATTGTCAAATTAGAGCATAACATTCACAACTATTATATTCGCAATCATCAAAATAGTCATTCAGTCATTGTGTCATTTGCCTTCGGCGTCATTGAACCCTAACTTCAAACCTAACTAATGACTATTAATGACAGCGAAGCGTTATAGTATTACCAATCAGACCTTTGTTTTTTTTGCAAAAATTTTTGTTTTTAAT
>JBHIAC010000018.1:0-36571 GCA_046758365.1 bacterium | reverse complement strand
CGAATGCATAACTATCAGTATGTTGTGAGGCGGCATAACCATTGGCTGCACCTGACCGCCTCACTGGGGCGAGATTTCGGAAGTTTGGTGGGTTATGTGTCTAAAAAATGATTGCTGCGATTTTTGATATTGTCATCGCAATAATTATAGTAAACAGATAACTTCGAAACATAAATAAAGTTTAAACGTAAAATTATTTTATAACCTTCCAACCTATTCAATCTAAAATAAGCATCAGGAGATAAATATGATTAAGATTAAGAAACTCATTAACCTTTCTTTAATTTTCATTATAGCAAACGGTCTTATGCAAATCCATTGTGCAAATGGTGATGCGAACAGCAAAAACAACAAAAACTCAGCTACGTCCGCAAACAATGACACAACCGCACTAAAAAAAGACAATAAAAAAGAATCAAAAAATGAGGAAGAACTCATCCCTGTTGAAGCCATGGCGGTCAAAACAGGTGACATTTCATCTTTTATTCTGTTAAGCTCTAATCTGGAAACTGAAAAGATGACTGATGTTTATTCAAGGGTTCAGGGATTGGTTGAAAATATTTTTATAGAAGAAGGGAAGTATGTAAAAAAGGGGCAGGCATTGATGGAATTAGAAGCAGATGAGTATGCATTAGAAGAAGCGAAAGCCCGGGTTGATTATGAGCAGCAAAAAAATCTTTATGAGCGCTCCGAAGCTATGTATAAAAAGCAATTACTCAGCAAAGAAGAATTTGAACAAGCAAAGTTTGCAATGGAGGCAAAAAAAATACAATGGCAGCAAGCAAAACTGAATTTAGATTACACAAAAATCACTTCTCCGATTTCTGGGGTAGTTGGTGAACGTTTGAGACGTCCGGGTGATCGGATTCAACCATCGGACAAGCTTTTTACTGTTATCAATACTAAGGAAATGATTGCGGTCGTGCATGTGCCAGAAAAAGAAATCGGTACCATTGCTAAAGGACAAAAAGCCTACATCACTTCGCAACATTTAAAAGGAGAAAGGTTTTCGGGCTGGGTTAAACGCGTCAGTCCTGTTGTAGATCCAGAAAGCGGTACCTTCAAAGTTACTATTGGAATTCGCAACAAAAATAATCGATTACGGCCCGGAATGTTTGTTAATGCTCACATCATTACCGACACCCACCGAAACACAGTCTTAATCCCTAAAACTGCGATTATCTACGAAAGTGAAAATATGCATATTTTTGTGATTCGTGACAGCATCGCTCATAAAATTACTTTAAAGGCTGGGTATCAAGATTATGAAAAAGTTGAATCTTTAAAGGGCATCAATGCAGGAGAAAAAGTCATTGTGGTTGGCCAGGCTGGCCTGAAAGATAAAACCAAAGTTAAAATAGTTGCCGAACGTGAAAAATCCTTGTAAAAATGTTATACTTCTAATAAAAATTGAGTGAACTCATGCAAGAACCAATAAAATCTACAATAGGAGAATTTAAAAAAAATAGCGGAGCATTCTTCAAATTCACCACCACCCGACCCGTAGCAATATTGATGGTGGTTATTGCTGTTTGTGTATTCGGTTGGATTTCTTACCAACAATTGCCGGTAAATCTTATGCCGGACATTTCTTATCCATCTTTAACTGTACGCACTGAATATTCTGGCACCGCACCAGAAGAAATTGAAACCACCATTTCTCGTCCAGTTGAACAGGCCTTAGGCGTAGTAAACAATTTAGTGAGCATCAGTTCTATTTCAAAAGCTGGGCAATCTGATGTGAAATTGGAATTTACCTGGGATACCGAAATGAACCAGGCCACCGCTGATGTGCGGGAAAAATTGGACCAAGTCTTTTTGCCCGAAGAAGCGAAACGACCCCTTATTCTTCGCTATGACCCCTCCTTAGACCCTATCATGCGCCTCGGTTTGTTTGGAGATGCCTCACTTATTTATTTACGTTATTTAGCAGATGAAGAAATCAAACGCATCCTGGAAACCATAGAGGGCGTTGCTGCGGTTAAGGTTAAAGGCGGATTGGAAGAAGAAATCCGGGTTGAACTCAACGAACAGCAGTTGACCCTTATTGGCATTGATATTCAACAAGTTAAAAATCGACTTTTCCAAGAAAACGTCAATCTTGCAGGGGGCAATCTAAAAGAAGGTCAAACAGAATATCTGGTACGTACGCTTAATGAATTTAAATCTGTCAATGAAATTGGTAACGTCGTTATTGGCACCTGGAATGGCAAAGAAATTAAGATTCAAGATGTAGCTGAAGTAAAGCGTACGTTCAAAGATCGTGAAATTATTACTCGCTTAAACGGGCAAGAAAGCGTTGAAATCGAAATTTATAAAGAAGCCGATGCCAATATCGTAGCCGTGGCTCAGCGCGTAAAAGACCGTGTTTTGGGCACAGCCGAGCAGCAAGCATTTGTAAAAAGACTTGAAGAAGTCAAAAAGCGAAAACCACAAGAAGAGCAGAAAAAAATTGAGGCTACAAACGGTAAGAAAAAAGGAGGGGACCGAAGGGAACGTCAGCGAGAAGCATTACAAGCCAGACTTATGACGAATTTTATTTCTTATCATTTACCAACTGGAATTAATATAGATGTCCTTTCAGATCAATCCGTTTTTATTCAAAATTCTGTGGATGAAGTTAAATCAACGGCAATTATGGGTGGTATTCTTGCGGTTATTGTTCTCTTTATTTTCTTGCGCAACTTAACGGCTACTTTAATTGTCGGAATATCCATACCAATTTCTATTGTGGCAACCTTCGCTCCGATGAAAATTTTTGGTGTTTCTTTAAATATTATGTCTTTAGGAGGGCTTGCTTTGGGCATCGGGATGCTGGTGGACAACTCGATTGTGGTTTTAGAAAGTATTGCACGGTGTCGTGAGGAGGGTGACAATCTCATTCAAGCAACCATTCGTGGCGTAAGTGAAGTTGGTGGGGCTGTGTTTGCTTCCACCCTGACGACCGTAGCTGTATTTTTCCCAATTGTTTTCGTTGAAGGAATAGCAGGCCAAATCTTTGGTAATTTGGCATTGACCGTCGTATTTTCACTATTGGCTTCTTTGGCAGTAGCGCTGTTTCTGATACCAATGCTATCTTCTCGCGAAAGCTCTAAATTTATTAAGGGCATTCAAACAGAAAATTTGTTAAAACAGCATATTTTCCAATTTTCAACTGAAGCAAAAATCAATGATATATTAGCGACACAAGTTAGAAAAAACTTAATTGAAAAATTGTTTACTGGTGTTATTACTCTCTTGCAAACCATTGCTTTGCTTATTCTAAAAATCCTTAAATCGACTGCAGCGCTTCTTATTGCCTTACTCAAGTTTATAATTCTGTTATTATTATTACCAATTATTCCATTTTCTGCTGTTTTACGTAAAATAGGCTTGTTGAATTTTAAAATGAGCGAATGGGTAACGCTGTTTGCAAACAATCAAGACTTCTGGCGTGTAAAATTTATTAAAGAAATCTGGCCTACATTTTTAATGAATCATTCCATACCGGCATTTTTTCAGGACATTAAGAAAATTAAAAATCGAATTCAAAAGAGTGGCTGGAAAGGGAGGATCTTGAAAGGAATAGCCCTGCCAATTACTGCTCTATTTTATTTAATAAAGTTTTCATTTCAATTTTTCCTCGAACTTGCTTTCCGGTTTATTCATTATTTATTTGTAGTGGGAGCAGTATTTCTTAAAAGTATATTTATACAATTAAAACTCATTTTCTCCCTACCTGCAAAACTGATCATAAAAGGTTTTAACTTGTCGTACGGCAAGTTAGAATCTGCCTATCCGAAGCTTTTGCAATTATCTCTAAACAATCGGGCTGTGGTACTTGGATCAGTCGCTGGTCTATTTATAATTAGCATATTGTTTGTTGCACCCAGGCTTGGTAGTGAATTAATCCCTGAAGTGCATCAGGGAGAATTCAATGTTGAGGTCACTCTACCCGTTGGGACCCCTGTTGAAAAAACCGATGAACGAATTACTGATATACAGAATTTCCTCATCAATGAACCTGGGGTTAATAAAGTTGCAGCGGTTTCAGGTACAGATAAAACGGCTAATACCAGTAGTGAGGAAGGAGAGCATACCGCAAAATTGACAGTGACCATGACTCGTGCAAGCAGCCTTGTTGTGGAAGAAGAGACGCTCATCAATACTATTCGTAATGAGATGGGAAATTTTTCCGGCATTCAATGGAAAATTTCCCGTCCGGTATTATTCAGCTTCAAAACTCCTATTGAAGTCGAGATTCACGGATATAATTTGCAAAAACTTCAAAAAATTTCCAGAGAAGTGGAAGAACAAATGCATACCATACCAGGTATTTTTGATGTGAAATCAAATATTCAACGAGGCAATCCAGAGGTGCAAATTGTTTATAATCGCCAGCTTTTGTCCAATTATGGTCTCAACATCATGGATGTCGCTTCAATTGTCCGAAATAAGGTACGAGGCGATGTGGCCACGGAATTTAAAGAGCAAGATCGCACAATCGACATTCTGGTACGACTTCGTGAACACGACAGAGAAAGCATTCATGATTTACGTAGACTGGTAATCAACCCCGGCGCCCCAAAACCTATACGTCTGGAAGCAGTCGCAGATCTTAAAATTCAAGAAGGTCCATCAGAAATAAGACGTGTCGATCAACAGCGTTCGGCCGTTGTTTCCGCTAATATAAGCGGCAGAGACCTGCGAAGCGTAAGCGAAGATATCTATCATATCCTGCGTACAATGGACATGCCAGACGACTTTACTTACACATTAGCCGGACAAAATAAGGAAATGGAAACCTCGCTTAATAGTCTCCAACTCGCACTTGCACTGGCCATTTTTTTGGTCTACATTGTAATGGCTTCCCAGTTCGAATCAATGATCCATCCATTTGTTATTATATTTACTATTCCATTGGCGCTTATTGGTGTGATTCTATTTCTCTATGTGCTGAGCATACCTCTTAGTATCGTTGTATTTTTAGGTTTGATTATGTTGGCGGGAATCGTTGTAAACAATGCAATTGTGCTTGTTGATTATATCAATAAACTACGTTCAAGAGGACTGGAAAAGATGGAAGCCATTATTCAAGCTGGAACGGTTCGCTTGCGTCCAATCATGATGACCACGGCAACAACGGTTTTAGGGCTGTTGCCCATGGCACTTGGCTTAGGCGATGGCGCCGAAATCAGAACCCCTATGGCTATTACCGTCATTGTCGGACTCTTGACTTCAACGGTTTTGACTTTGATTATTATTCCTACGGTGTATAGTTTGGTGGATCGGAGAGCATGAAACGTGAAATGTGAAACGTCAAAAGTGAAAAGTTATAAGTAATATATGACATACATTCATGTTTTAAGGAGGAAAAGGAAATGTTAAATCTTAATCATAAAAAACTCGATACTTGGAAATTAGGGATTGAATTTGTAATTGACATCTATCAAATGACGGAGGGGTTTCCTAAATCAGAAATCTATGGTCTAACCAATCAATTAAGAAGAGCTGCCGTTTCGATTCCTTCAAATATTGCCGAAGGCGCTTCACGAAAATCGTCTATTGAACGAAAAAGATTTTATGAAATTGCACGTTCTTCTCTCGTTGAAATTGATACTCAGCTTGAAATTGCTATAAAGTTAAAATATTGTACAAAAGAAACTATTTCACCATTCAGCGAAAAAATGAATCATCTATTCGCATTGATTACGCAATTAATCAAAAAAACAAATTAATAATCACAGGAATAATTTTTCGCATCTCACGTTTGACGTCTCACGTTTCACATAGTAATTTTCATTTAATTAAAATGTTGAGGTAATTTTTTATCAAACAAAAGGCAGACAAAATGATCCGATCAAAAAACAGCTTATTACCACGGTTTTCACTTAACAGACCTGTTACAGTCATCATGAGTCTGGTTGCATTGTTAGTGGTGGGATACATTGCCTTCACCCAAATCTCGGTTGAATTGATGCCAGCCGGCTTTACCCCGCCCTTTCTTGGGGTGTGGACGCCTTATCCAAATTCCAATCCTCAAGAAGTAGAGGAACAAATCGCCAAGCCAATTGAAGAACAAATCCAAACCATCAGTGGGGTCCGGCGCATTGAGACCAACAGCGGCAATGAGGGCTGTTGGGCGTTTATTGAATTCGCACAGGGTACGGATATGGACTTGGCCTATGCTCAATTGCGTGATCGAATGGACCGGGTTAAAGCTGAACTTCCCGATGATATCGAACGTCTGTATTTACGCAAGTGGAGTAACGAGGATAATCCAATCATGTGGATTGCCCTCATCCAAACCAGACCCCATGATGATCCCTACCTGTTAGTTGAACAACACTTACAAAAGCCACTCGAAAGAATTGATGGTGTTGCAAAAGTTGAAATCTGGGGCGCAGAGGAAAAATCGGTTTTACTACAAATCAACCAAGACTTGGTTAAGAGCTACAAAATCAATCTTTATGAAGTCATTCAAAATTTACGAAAAGACAATTTTTCCATATCAAGCGGATATGTCAAAGAAGGAGAACGTAAAATATTTGTTCGGTCTCTTGGGAAATTTCGTACTTTAGAAGAAATCAAAAACCTCCCCATCCGCGGAAGCAATTTACGTCTAAAAGACATTGCTGAAATTAAGTACGACGTGCCTGAGCGTCGTTGGCGGCTTAGAATAGATGATAAAAAAGCTATCACCTTAGGAATATACAAAGAGTCGGTAGCCAATACGGTTGAGTTGTGCGAAAAAATTTCAAAACAATTTGAGGAAGAATTTAAAATAGATCCCAAACTCAGCGGCTTCAGGATAGAATCATTATTCAATCAAGGTGAATTTATTGAAGATTCTGTTGATAATTTACAACGTACAGCCATGTGGGGAGGACTTTTTGCATTTTTTGTGCTTTACTTTTTCTTGAGAAGATTTCGTATGACTTTGATTGTGATTCTTGCGATTCCCCTTTCACTGTTAATTACTTTGACCGTTCTCTACTTCATTGGCTGGTCATTGAATCTAATAACCATGATGGGCTTAATGATATCGGTTGGCATGGTCGTAGATAATTCCATTGTTGTACTAGAAAGCATTTACAGTAAAAGGGCCGAAGGGAAGAAAGATCGCGAGGCTGCTTTACAAGGAACCAGTGAAGTCTCACTCGCAGTCACACTTGCAACTTTAACAACCGTAGTCGTTTTTCTGCCTTTAATATTAATGAATGACGAAATTGGTTTTCGTTTTTATATGCTGCGTATCGGCCTGCCGGTCATGGTTGCATTAGTGGCTTCTTTACTGGTGGCCATGGTTTTTATTCCATTAGCGGCTACCCGGATAGGAAGCAGACAGGAGGTTCAAGAACCTAAAATCATTTTAAGAAGCAATAATATTTATCAAAAAATGTTAGCATGGGCCATTACGCACCGCATAGAAATGTTTGTCATTTTAATATTTGCCATGGCCTCCATGAAATTTGCCGCATCTAATGCAAAATATACCGATGATACAGAGGGAAATATTAATGACTTCCGGTTGATTTTTGAGCTCCCCGATAACTACACAATCGAAAATGCAGAACGATTATTCAAAACAGTGGAAGATTCTATTCGTGCAAAAAGTGATGTTTATGGCTTAAAAACCATTCTTACCCGACACAGTAATAACTGGGGTATGGTGCGGGTTTTTTTACAGCCTGCTGAAAAAAAAGATTGGTATGAAATCACCTATGAAAATATAATGAAATCATTTAATATTCTATCAGATGGTGTTATGGAAAGAGAAGAAGTCATCGAAGATGTGAAAAAGCGCATTCCAGAATTTCCGGGTGTGGAAGTACGGACGAGCTGGCGACAGAGCAGTAGTGGAGATGATGCTTCTTTGTCAATTGTCCTTTATGGAGACGATACAAATACCTTGGCATATCTAGCAAAAGAGGTAGAACGCAGATTGCGTACCATTGATGAAATTATCAGTATCGAAACAGATAGAGAAAAAGGCGGTGATGAAATTCACTTACTTATTAATAGAGAACAAGCTAAGAAATATGGCATTTCTCCAACTGCCATTTCTGGAACGGTACAATACGCACTGCGCGGATTTCCATTACCTAAATATCATACTGAAGAAAAAGAAATTGATGTCCGCATTCAGTTACGCGAAGAAGACCGCCGTAATTTATCCCAATTAAAAAATCTCACTTTCTTTACTGCTTCAGGCAAAGAAATCCCACTTGATGCCGTAGCCAGTTTTACAGTTAAAAAAGGAATGGGTGAAATCAAACGAGAAAACGGCAAAACATTTTTAATGGTAAAAGCGAATACCACTCACGACAACATGGCCGGGCTCTTCCTCAAAGTTGATCAGGTCATGAAGGGATTTGAAATGCCTTATGGCTATTCTTGGAGTAAAGGTAGGCACTTCAGTCGTATGCAAGAAAGCAATCAGAGTGTCATCTTTGCTTTGATTTTATCTGTAACCTTTGTCTTTTTACTTATGGGTTTTCTTTTTGAATCTTTTGTTTTGCCGCTTTCAGTGATTCTGGCCATTCCCTTTTCATTTTTTGGTGCATTCTGGATTATGTACCTCACCGGTACGCCTATTGATTTGATGAGCCAAATCGGATTTGTTATCTTGGTTGGGGTTGTGGTCAATAATGCAATTGTTCTGGTCGATTTAATTAACCGTTTGCGCAACGAAGGCTGGAGCCGTTACGATGCCATACTTGAGGCTGGTAAGCATCGTTTCCGACCTATTTTAATGACTGCGTTTACCACTATCGGCGGACTGCTACCGATGGCTATGGGGAACGCAGCGATGATAGGAATTCCTTATGCGCCTATGGGTCGAACGATTATTGGGGGACTGCTGACTTCAACTCTGCTCTCGCTCATTGCTGTCCCCTGGGCTTACACCTTGCTCGATGATATGCGGGAATATTTTAAAAAACTTACCGCGCTTTATATTTACAAACCAAAAGCTCAAATTACTGAACTTGTAGAAGCCGATTAACGCAAATGTCTTGCTATTTAAATATGGTAAAGTCAGGTTGTAACAGTACCCGACTAACGCCCAAGAGCTTTCGCAGTATACAATCATTCAAAGCCGCCATCTATAATTACCAAATCGTGTGGATGACTTTTATTTAAATCAAACAGTTCTACTTAATAAACAACAATTTTTTCTGTTGTTTAAAATTTCCAGCGCGCATCTGGTAAATAAACAATCCGCTGGCGGTTAGGTTTCCATTTTCATCTTTGCCATTCCAGGTCACTTTATAGGTTCCTGCTTCATAAGGCTGCGAGATCAGTCTGCGAACTTTTTGTCCATGAATATTATAAATCGTAATTTCTATTCTTTCCCTTTGGGGAAGACTAAATTCAATAACGGTTTCTCGATTAAATGGATTAGGGTAATTTTGGCGCAAAGAAAATTGTGATGGAATATGAGGTAATTTGTCTGTAAAAATCACCGAATCAACTTTTTTCAAAATCCATCCTTCTTTATCTAAAACAATGCCCGTTGGTGAAGCCTTGAGAGGGATTGTAAAAACTTGGACAGCCTCATCGTTAAATACCTTAACTAAAGTATCTCCCTTGACTGTTTCAACTGTAATATCAATTGGCATGGGGAATAAAGCCTGCTGGGGATATTGCATCTGTTCTATTCTCAAATATAAAATAGAACTACCTGCTGAGCCTTCCCTGTTCCATTCGACCCGATAAACTGGTCGCCCGATCTCATAAATCCAAGGCTGGAAAAACCAATCCAAATTCTTACCCGAGACCAATTCGCAAACATCTTGAAAACCCGCAGTAGTAGCGTTACCATAGGCGAATCTAGGATCTTGTGAATAGGCGAGCAGAATGTCAAAAAAGGTTGAATCTCCAAGCACATGACGCATCATGTGCAAAAACCAGGCGCCTTTGTAGTAGACGGTAATATGGAAAATCCTGCCCACCGAAGTGGTATCATCGACATAAATGGCATACGGGAAATCCCTATCCTTCCAACTCATGTAAGTATGATAAAATTCTTTGCCTGTTGTATGTTCGAAATACAGCGCCTCTGAATAAGAAGCAAAACCTTCATTCAACCAGATCTCATGCCAGTTGGCGTTAGTGATTTTGTCTCCCCACCACTGATGAGCTAATTCGTGCACGGTAAGTCTTGTATCAAAACCGCTCTGGCTGGTTATGGTTTGGTGTTCCATCCCGCCCCCTATGGGGAATTGCGCAATACCATATTTCTCTGATAAAAAGGGATAAGGCCCAAAAATTTCGTGAAAGTAAGACAGCATGTCCAAGGTTTCAGTTAGTTGCTCTTGCGCGGCATTAAGCGCCTCGGGATAGATGTAGTACTTCACTTCCATGGAATCGTTAGGCGCGTAATGAAACCAATCAGAGTAAGTGGCATAATTGGTAATAGCCAGGGAGACCAAATAGGTAGTAATAGGATAGCTTTCATGCCAATGAAAGGTACGGGTGCTATCTTCATTATATAGGTCACTTATTAAAATTCCATTAGAGGCCACAATCAAATTCTCAGGGACCGTGATAATAATATCAACAGAATCCGCTTTATCGTTGGGGGTGTCTTTACACGGCCACCAGGCTCTGGCAAAATAAGGCTCGCTCAGGGTCCAAATAAGTGGGATACTGTTGCGATTATTAAATCCGAAAGAGCCAAAGCCGCCTCTGGTGGGCTGCCCATGGTAGGCTACCTGAACAGCCATAAAATCACCGCTTTGACGAGGCTGGATTAATTGAATTTGCAAAATATCCGCATTATGATTAAAACTTGCAGCATCACCGCTAACGCTATCTACCGTCATATTCGAATAAAAATCCAATTCCACAGTTTGAAAATTGTTTGTTTTAGCCATAGCCCTCATCTCTAAAATGCCCGAAATTTGTTCGTTTATGGGGTCTATGTTTAGATTCAGTTTATAATAAGAAACATCGAAATTGTTTTGTGCTGCGGAGATTGTGAAAGGTTTCATCAGGCGGTGATGTTCAAACTGTTTCTGTTTTGTTTCAATTTCCCATTCCTGTATGGTTTGAAGTTCATCACGAGAAACGGGTATTTCTTGAGAAAACGAAACGCCCACGAGCAAAACTATCATGGATGTCCAAAACGTATAGATTAAAAGAGTTTTTTTACTGCCGATCATTTCTTTTATTATTGCCCCTTTTGAATTTATTCTGTAAGTCTAAATAATCCTGTTTAAAGTTTGGCGGGAACGTGTGGGAATCGAACCCACCCATCCCGAGGTGAATCGGGACGCAACGGTTTTGAAGACCGCGGAGGCCACCAGGCGCCCATCCATTCCCATGTAGTAAAAACATACATTTAAGCCACCTTCGCTTTGAGTTTTTTCGGTTCATTTTCGGTTTGGTGGCAATACGGTGTCACAGAATCCAGCGACTGCATCGCGAGTATGAAGTTTTTCTGGTTGCGGCGCAAGTATCTTTCTAAAACCGAAAGCGAAGACCACCCGCCTATTTTCATAATTGTATAAGCATCCACTCCGTTTTCGTTTATACGTGTGGCCCATGAACCACGTAGATCATGGATTCTGGCCGGTTTCAGACCTGCCTTTTTGAGCGCGTTTTTAAATTGGTCTTTAATTGACTTATATCTGCCACCGTGAGACGCTCTGAGTACGTAATCGTTTGCATCGTCTCTTGATTGTTTCCGTAAATATTCCCACAGAGTCCGGTTAATTGGAATCTCGCGAGACTCGCCGCTTTTAGTATTAAACAATTGAATATAGCCATAATTCAGGACATTTCCAACCATTTTTAAAGGTGGATTGTTCAAATTAACTTGACTCCATTTCAAGCTCAAGAATTCCTCAAGTCGCATTCCTGTATTGTAAGCAAGCAATAAAACCGGTTTCAACGTCGGGCAGGCGGCTTCTTCAAGTTTTTCAAATTCTTCTTCAGTTATATAACGTTCCTCAGTTTTGGGTTCGTTCAAAAACTCGATGTCATTCATTGGATTCCTTTTTGCGTCTTTTCACTTGATAGCCAGGTTGTACAGCCTTTTTAAACAGGCAATTTCACGGTTAACAGTTGCGTTAGAAACCTGTCGGTCGAGTTCAATATTTCCGCATCGGCAATTTTCCGCCTTTCGTTCAATTTTGTATGTTTCAATGTCCTCAGCGTCAATAGAACTAAGTCTACGTTCTGAAAACCATCTTTTTAGATTCTCAATAAATTGCTCGTCTCGCTTGAAGCTCCGTTTGTTGGTTTGAGACCATTTTAAAAACTTTTCGGCAAACTCACCAAATCGCGGGTCTTTTGCCTTTTTGAATGGATCAAATTCACCCTTGCGGTACTTCGAACGGATTTCCGCCAATACGTTCAGCGCCTCGCGCTTCGAACGCCCATTGCCGGCGATCTTGCGCTGGCGCTTGCCATCGACACATAAATCATAATACCAGACGCGTGTATCGTCGGCTCTGGTTTTGTAGTATACTCCCATGTTGCACCTCCTGTTTTATAAACTTACTTTCTTGTCTGCCTTGACCTCGACTTGCTTGCCTTCCCGGTCCCTCAAGACGACGTGGCCATTCTCGCGCTTGACGATTACCCATCTCTTGCTTTTGTAGGTGACAAAGGTGTTGGGCGCGAGTTCTTTCAGCATTGCTTTCAAGTTATCACCTCCCGCTCTTGTAGAATTTCTCAATTAGCTTATCGTCCCTGAGACAAAAGGTAACGAAAGCGCTCAAATTCGGCTTGAGCGATTCGGCCTTTTCAACCAGAGACATGGGAATCTGAATGTCGTATCTTACTTTTTTCTCTTTCATAATGGAACCCTTTTATTTAGTCCTAATTATTGTACCTACAATGTACAAAAAAGTTCCGTCAATGTCAAGAGAAAAATGCGATTTTCTAAACTTTTTTTTCACAATAGCCTTGGTGTTGCCGAACGATTCAAATTTCGCAATTTGCGAAATTTTGATAATTTGTCAATAGCACTTTCCGCTTTGTATTTTCTGCCAACGGTAGGATTGATTTTTTTCTATACCCAATTCTGTTAATTTTGGAGTAACGGTTCCATCGTGGAACCGTTTCTTTTTCCAATGTTCACCAGGACTTTGTTTATTCATTTTACTCAAATATTCACCTGCTTTCCGCTCAGCCCTGATTTTTATAATGACCACCATATTTCTCCAACGGGTGACATTTCCCATGCACCTCTTTGAGATACTTCCGGTCGAGATGCGTGTAAAGCTGGGTGGTGGAGATGTCCTCATGGCCCAACATCTCCTGGACGGCTCTTATGTTTGCACCGCCCTTCAAGAGGTGGGTTGCGAAAGAGTGCCTGAACGTGTGCGGAGTTACTCTCTTCGCGATCCCCGCCTGCCGCACGTAGACTTTCAGTATCTTGCTGAATCCCTGTTTGGTCAATGCCCTGCCCCACCAGTTCAGGAAAAGCGCGTCCCCGCTGTGCTTATTGGCCAGCATCGGCCTGACCTCTTTCAGGTACCGCTCGGTGAAAAGTATGGCCTGCCTGTGGATAGGCACGAGCCGCTCCTTTGAGCCTTTGCCGAACACCCGAATGAACTCGTTAGGGAAATGCAAATCCGACCTTACGGCCGAGACGAGCTCGCCCACCCTGACGCCGGTGGTGTAGAGGAACTCAAGCATCGCCCTGTCCCGGAGGCCCAGGGGCGTGCCGATATCCGGCTGGATTATTATACGCTCAACCTCCTCCGGCTCCAAGACCACCGGCAGGACTTTGGGCAGCTTTGGAGAAACCAGCCTGAGCGTCGGGTCGAAATCAAGGCAGCCCTCGGCAAATAGCCAACGGTGGAACATCCTGATAGCCGTTACAACACTGGAGACGCTCCTCGGCGCGTACCCGACCTCGGCAAGTAGGTGAATTAATGAAGTTATGTCTGGATGTTTTACGTCCTTAATACTCTTGACGCCTATGTTCCCCAAATGCTCCAGGTAACGGGCAATCTTCGCCCGGTAGGATTCAACCGTCTTGGCCGATGCGTTCCTCTCGAATCGCAGGAAATACAGATAACGGCTCAGGTGCCCGTCCATTGGTTTTTCTTGCTTCCTGGGCAGCCTGGTGGAAAGGTAGTCATTAGTTTTCCGAGTCATTGTCCTGTCTGTTTGTATTCCAGATGTTGTAGAGGTACGGCTGTAAATCTTTTACGGATTCGGACATTTGTCCATTTCCGTATTTTTTTAGAATATCATTAACAGTCATAACACCAATATCTAACATCTCCGCTATTTTCTCTTGAGTGTTCTCGGCTCTCAGATATAATTCCAGTATCTTGCGATCTTGCGGTAACGGGAAGCCGTCTGTTTGGCAATCTTAACCTGTCCCACGCATGGGACAGGTTGCAAGTCTGTTCTTTTCCCTGGTTCACCATTTCCAAGAATCATTCCTCGACGCCATTCTACGATCCTCAATGCCTTCTCGATCTCCGCCGCTTCGCCTTTATCAGCTTCGTGCATTTTTGCACTAAGCTGGGGATTCTGGGGTGGCTTTCCCAATTAGCGCCTTATGTATTTAACGCTTATTTGAACGCATTTTAGGAAAGTAAGGAAAAAGTTCTCATCACTGTTAAAAAACTCGCAAAATATGATTTTTAGCGTTTTTAGCCACTTCTGTGGAGTCACTTTCTCGTGGCTCCCATACATATTTGTTGGCCGCCGGTGCAAGTTATCCCAATAGTGGGAGGGTTTGTCAGAGGAAAGAATGAAGCCACCGGCGGCCATCCAATCAGATGCGCTTGCCGCCGTCATATCCGCAGTCCTGCCAGTCCTCAAGGATCGAATAGGCTTCGGAGAGCGTGTCTCCTATAACAATCAAAACATCGTAGATGAGGGGGTCTTCGTTTACTGCGTATTGCTTGACCAATTCGGTGAAATTGGCAGCCTTGAAAAGGGTTGTAGTCAACTCATCAGGAAAATCCCTCTCTGGCTCTTTGTTGGTCTGGTGCATGATGACACCTCCTAATAAGGAAAAGCCCAAGGCTGAGCGAAATACCTGAGGGTATTTTTGGAGTCCTTACGGAGTCTCCACAACCTTGGGCTTTTCCCGTTTATGTTCGCGTGAACATAAAAAACCTCAGGCAATTCCGCTTCTATTAATATCGGCATTTTTTCTGAGAAAGTCAAGTGGAAAATGTTAATATTATAAGAACGGTTAACAAAAAAAGGTACTTATTTTGTTAACCGTTCTTGTTATGCTTAGCGATTATCTTATACACGTATGTGACTACCATTCTGCCAATATCTGTTAGCTTTACATATGTAGTACGTCTGCCACAACTAATATCATTTTTTCTCTCTATAAGCCCTCTACTTTCAAGCCGACGCAAAGAGCGAGACATACTTGCACTCTTTGAGAATGACCAATCACCTCGATTCCGCTTGCTAGGTTGCCAACAAATACCCCAGCATGGGGCATAAATTTTAATCAAATCATGACCGTGTTCTTCTGCGAAAATAGTAATTTCAAAAATATCAAGAAGAATTTCCCATTGTTGGATACTCAAACCTTTCTGTGGTGACTTGATAAATATTTCTTTCATCGCTTTTCAAAATTTTAAGTTAAAAAGGCCCAAGGGTGAACCCACACGGTTAAAGTCCCTTGAGCCTTTAAAAAAGCTAATTGCGTGTGTGGGTTCGTTTTTTAAAAACAATTTACAACTTTAAAATGTTAAACAAATACCTTTCGTTGTATTCGGACTTCGGTATCTTCTGGCTAACTCTTGGAGTATAAGCAATGTCAGTACTGACATTATTTATATTTTCTTCATAATAATCTACTGTTCTACGTGCTATTCCCAACAAGGCTGCTACTTGTTTTTGGCTCTTGCCCTCCTCAGTGCATTCTTATGGTCTCAACTTCCTTTTTCATGGAAGCCTGTGCGAATCGGACATATTGCAGGAAATCTATATGGTCGACGTAGTAAGTTGCCGAATGCCCTGTCATGACCGACAGATCCACGCAAATTCTTATTCCTTCCGATTTGGCCTTCTTGCAGAAATTCCAGTCCTCGTTCAAGCCCCAGGCGGAAAAGCTGAACCACGGAGGCTTGACTTTTTCGAGCACCTCACGCCGGATCATCATGCAGCCAGCCCCACACGTGTCGATCTCCATGATCGCCTCATCATCGGGTATGTCCGTGAAAACGTAGCACTGCGTTTGCTGCGAAACCTCCGGATGATGTTCAAAGAATGACTTCAGTTTTTCAATAGGCGCGTCGACAGTCATTTCCCACTCTGAGTTTTTGGTGGTTGTGAAATTGCCAAGTTCTGGGAGAGGCCGGTCGACATAGCGCCGGAAATACAAGGCGCTTAGAATGCCGATTTCCGGGTTCCTTTGCATGCGCTGATGAAGTGCCAGCAAAGTATCCGGATGGAGATAGTGATCGCTATCCACAAACGCCAGGTATCGGAAGGGTTCCTTAGGAACAATTTTATCAATTCGTTTCTCGCGGCTGCATGTGGATGGGAGAGCACGTTTATATAGCGGTGCGCCAGTCCCTCCTTTTCCAATCTGTCATAAGCTGATTCAACGGTGTCACGGCACTGCTGCATTCCATAATTCAATCGGGGAGCCGCTAAAGTTACTTTCATCAAAGTCTCCTATCAAACTCCATTTGCTTTGCGCAATTGCAAACGACCATTTGCATTTGGATTCTGTAATCTTAGGTAATAGCCCCATCTCATACAATCACGATGGGTTACGGTATAATTCGTAACATGGCCGCACATGACTGCAAGGTCTACAAAAATCTTGAAGCCGTGCGCTTTTGCCTTCCGGCAGAAATCAAAGTCCTCACCTATTCCGTATTCGTCAAAGCTGAACCAGGGATGCTTGATTTTCTCAAATACCCCTCTCCTTACCATGAGGCAACCTGCGCCCACGCGATCCATTTCAAACAGGCAAGTGTGATCCTTTATCTTGGGATAACAGTAATACGCTTGGCTGCTATTTAGAATTTCAGGATAGGCAGCATAAAAATCCTCTAGTACCTCAGAGTTCAACTTAAATTCCTTTTCATCATTCCCGAATTCAGTCATTACGGTGTTTCCGCAATCCTTGAAAAAGGATGGGAATGGTGCGTTGATGTTTCTTTGGAAATAAGCTGCGCTCAAAATCGCAATTTCAGGTTGGCGCTCCATTCTGTCATGCAGGGTTATGGCTGTATGCGGGTGGAGCATCATGTCGGAATCAACAAACAGAAAATAACCGTCATCTCCAGAGACTTTCTTCAGGTAACTAAGCACCAGGATGTTCCTCGCGTAACTTCTCGGTAACGAGTTTACCTTAAGATATTCCGCATTCAAGCCTCTTGAAACCACACTCTCCCAGGCCCTTTCAAGCGTATCACGAGCTATTGGGATGTCAGTTGCTCCTCTCGGAACCGCAAGCGTTATTTTTCTCATCTATCCCTCCCTTTTAACTGAATGAGCTTCATATTTCAATTCTAAGCTACTTTCTTCGAGCCTGAGTCATTATTTTTTTGACTGTGCTTTTTTCTCGGCCTTGGCCTCTTTCGGGCTGTGCCGCCATGCAGCATCAGGGTTAGTTAGTAATCCAGTTAATTAAAGATTTCCTTGTAGGAGCCTTGGCCTCTTCGGGCTGTGCTCCAGTGAAAAATTCTCAATTGCTTTTTTGAAGCGTTTTCACCAAATCCAAGTCAAACGCGAATCCTCTCCGGTGCTCCATAGCTTCCCGAAACGAGTCCATAAAAGCACCCCTCGGAAACGGCTTTCGGAATGCCTGCGGCAAGATGCTGTATTTCCGGCAGTCACCCGATTGGCCGTTGAGCGCCGTCAATTCCCTTTGAATCCCCTCAAGTTCCTGCCGGGTGCTTTCCAACTCCAGAAGCGCCCTGTGATACCGTTCGCTCACCCCGAGACCCTTTTCATGGAGTCTTTTGGCTTTCTCCGACGCCTCTTTTTGGCGTGCGCCCTCAAGTTCCGATGCCAGGCTTTCGATCTTGCCCGTGAGCTTGGGGACGATTGCCTCGATTTCCTCAAGCCGTCCGCTCTTTCGGGCTAGTTCTTTTTTGACCGAGACAAGCTCTCCGTCCTGCTTGCCCTCGATCTGGACAGCATAAAGCAGGTCGTCACGCTTAAGCTTCAATTGGGAAATCTTACCCGTCAGATCGCTTTTCTCAACTTCAAGCGTTTCAAGTTGCTCACGGCGCTCCTGGAGTTGCTTTTCTATTTTCGTTTTTGACATATCACATCACCTCACTTTTTTCCAATTATAATTTCCCGAACTATCAGTTTGCCTCTTGTAGCCTTGCGCGTACAGGGCACTGTCGTGCAGGGGGCCACCCTCCTGAAACGCGGCATCCACAAGCTCAGTGTAGTAGGGGTCGTTGTCAAAGAATTCCCGCTGGAAGCGATTTCGTATCGTCGCGAGACTTAATTCGGGAAAATCTCCCTGTTTCACGGTTCCCACAAACATCTCCTCCTGGAAGGAAAGGGGTTTTGACATCTTCTTCTCCGCCAAATCGTACGCCTCGACGTAAGAGATGCCTTTCTTTTCGGCAATGGACTGGATGAGTTGGTCATCGCCTTCCACCGCCTGGTCAGGTTTAGGCTTAAACGTATTTTCGTAAGCCTCGAACAGCTCGGGCCGCTCCTTTTCGATTTCGCGCCAGGCGGCCACATAGCCCACGCCATGAGTTTTTGCGTACTCCTGAATGGCCTGATCTAAAACTTCGGCCGGATTTTCGTCATTCATCTTGTTTACCTCCAATTGCTTTTTTCCGAATTCTGAGAAATTTGTTCTTCTCGTTATTATTCATTATTCTGCACCTCCATAATCAAAAGATGTTAATTAAAAGCTGGGCCGGCATTCCCGACCCAGCCCGACACCAAAGAACCAGCAACCTGGCGTCTTTCCGGGCGCCGGGAGAACAAAAGGGAAAAAAAGCCCGGCGCCCTTCCCACTAACAGCATAGGAGAAATGCCGTAAGAAACTCTTCGCCCCATTAACTCTCCGTGGGAATTTCAAAGTTGTACGGTAACTCATTCAGTTCCTTGACATGCTCCAGATAATTTTCCAGTGTAAAACCTTCCCCTTCACCTAAGTCGTTAATAACGTCCATGCATGCGATCCCTGTGGCCACAACCAAATCATCACCCCAGTTGCCATGACTCACACGCCAATTGGAATCTATCACAAGCCCCAGTACTTGCTTTTTGAAAAGTTCAATTGCCTCGCCGCAGTCCCAATAAATCTGAAGCTGTCTATTCTTTACGAGAGAAATGAAATTCTTGAACAGCTTCTTTCGATTTGCCTCAGTAAAAATATATTGTAGAATCCGGCTTTCACCATACCATTGGACAAGTTTCTGGTATTCGCTGCGCCACTCGTAAGGGTCGCCGTTGCAGCTCTTGAAGTTCGGGTTCTCGTTCAAATACTCGCGCACTCTGCCAAAAAAATCTGGCAAGAAAACAGGATTATCCTTGTCAGGAACCCACACTTCCAAGTTTATCAACGCAATGGAATTGCCTAGCGCAACAACGCCAGCAAGGGCAGCCGGGTCGTGAGTGACGCCGACGTCAAGACCGACTCGAATCTGTTCGGTAGTCTTTGGCTGCCTTCGTAATTCAGGATTTATTATAGCGTTAAAATCATCAACCGAAATAGCAGCCCCGGACTTAGCACCTGGTACGTTGTGGTGAAATTTCAAATACACAGGTCGGGGTAATAACCTTTCCTGTCTTTCCAGATATTCTTTTGTAATAAGCGGACTTTGGTTCTTATTCGAATAATTGAAATATAGACGCGGATCGTCACCTCTCTCATTTCTCTGATATGCGTCATAAAGCGGATGGCCTTCGGTTTCATCTCCAAACGTCGAAATTCCTACAAGTATCGCATCTCGGCCCTTCCCGATAAGTGCTCCCTGGCCGGATTGAAGATTGTAGTATAAATCATATTGGTAGGGTTTGAGAAATCCAATTTCATCGAAAATTATAACGTGATCTTCCCACCCTAACATTCCAACGTCTTCGGTTGGCAAAATCGTCAATTTGTTTCCAAGCTCAGGAACCTCAACCACGTTCTTGTAAATATTCGTCATTTGACTAAAAAGGCAATTCTTATCAATGGATTTTTTCAACTTGTCTGCAAATATTCCCTCAGTGTGTTCTCTGCTTTGTGGAGACACCACTTTGATTGAAATCCCAGTTTGGGTAAACAAGAATTGCTGAGCAATTCCGATACCCATAGGCTCAGTTTTCCCATCTTTACGCGGCCAACAAAAGAACATTTCCCAGAAACGAAATAGACCTTTCTTGTCTTTTTTAAATGACTCCTTTAAAGCCATTGCCTGATATTTGAATAGCTTGAACACTTTGCCACTTTCTGAATCCACAACAAAGTTATTAATGAAATAAACAATGTCCTTAGCGCCTTTTTTCAGTTTTTCTACAATCCCTTGATCCATTTTACTTATTAACCTTTTTTTGTTCTTGTGCTACCTCTAACAAAGCCTTAGCCAATGCACTTAATTTGCCCTTACTTTTCAGTTGCTTGCGGCCCAATGGCGTCAATCCAAGACGATCCGCTAAGCGCTGCGACGCATTCACAAGCTGAAAGTACACGTGGAATATTGGCTGCATCTTAATCTGATTTTCTTTTTCAACTATGATGTCCTTTTTAAGCAGCCACCTGTCAACGACTTCTTGGAATATCACCAACTTGACAAACTGCTTGACAAGAAACAAATCACAAGATTCAATATGTGCTAATGACATCAATTCCATTTCCATTTCCTCCGCTAACTTATCAATTGCCTTGCACCGCTCTTGGCAGCCGCAATCAGGAAAATACTGACAATTATCGTTTGGCAAGGCAAAGCCGCGTGAAAGGAAACCATGGCCGCCGTGACTAATGCTCACAGTGCCGTTTTTTGAAACCTCAAGCATTTCCTCACGGCTTTTGCCATTCTTTTTTCGACCGTCTTTTTTGATTTTATTCGCCACCAATCCGACACCAAACTTGATTTTGATTAATATTTACAATCACTTACCATAGCCTCTATGGTTATCATAACCGTTGCGGTCATGACCGTTTTGCTCTTTTTTTAGCCGTTCAATCCAATCATCAACATCATCGACATCCCATAATCGCCTTCTCCCTATTGTAACGCTCGGTATCTCCAACTCATATAATTTTGCTCTTGAAATCGACATGTACTTCGCCGTTTCCCTCGAGTCAAGCAATCTTTTTGTTAAAATCACCATAGTTCAAGTTTTGAAAGCATTATTTGCTTGAATTCAAAAAAGGTTCGAAATCAGCAATTTCTTGTTTACAATGACAGCCATAATATCTAGGTTTATAATCGCATACCATGTAAATTTTACATACCCTCAATCAAGACGTACCAAGCCTTATTACACAACAGACAGTAATAGCCTTTATTATTGAACTATACGTGCGTTATGTCGCCGTATCTCCGCTGGCAGATATCCGAACCGCTGTAAAAAGATCGAGGCTGCGATATCAATGGATGTTCTCAAAACTTGTTGCTTTTTGCAGTGCAAATCACTATATTTACAGTACAGTGGCAGAATATCCTCGCCAACGGAAGTTCGGTAGTACGGGTCAGCATTCACGGAAGTGGGACTTTTGATTTCGCCGTCCGCGACGACGGCTGTCATGTGACCGGTAGACAAGGCATTAGTCATTGATCCGGCTTTTGAGTCATTATCCACTTTTTGTAAGCTGGCCCTTTTCATCTTTCTATCTTTCCGTCCCAAGTCCCCCGAAAATAAGACATCCCCAGTTTTTGCAAATTGCCTTAGGACGTTGTACACAATTGAGACGTCGCAACGCAAATACTTTGCAATGAAGTGCGGAGCGTAAGCCTCGCGTAGTTTGCTTTTGTGTTCGTAATGCACCCCGTCGATTTCCCTGCGCCAATACTTTAACTGTTTCTCACCGGCGCCATGTTTTATAAGATGTATGTAACGCATTCGATAAGCAAGTAACGTTAATAACTCAAGTATGAGTTCCCGCTCGCGTTTCGACAGCCAGCGTTTTGGCGGATGATGATTTCTACATCTCTTCTTCTCTAACTTGATACACTTTAGCCGTTCAGCTGCAATTTCCAGTTTCCTAACATTCATATTAAAAAGGCAACCCATTCCCAATTTCTTCTTCATTCTTGGATTCTTCGGTGAGTTCCTCGGCCTCTTTATCCCATGCTTGAATTTCTTCGAATATTGGGACCTCGGCTTCTTCTCGGTCCACAACTACACGAAATTGCCAATATTTCTTCTCTTGATGTTTGCCTAGACATTTAATCCCTACTCTTTCACCTATTTTTGGTTTTAGTCTTTTAAATTGGTCCAGAAGCACCGTATGAGTTAACCAAACTGAAAGCAGACCTTTTTTTTCGTCCTCGATTTGACAAACCCAAGCTGATCCATATGACGTATAAGCTTTTTTATATGCCGCTATCTTTCCTATTACTTTGGCACCTTCGCTTAGATACCATGAAGGAGGGTATCTATCATTTTTATCCAATTCGTCATTTAGATTTCGCATTTGTTTTTTCTCCTTTGCTTTTTAATTCCGGCCATAACAACTCAGTTTTTACCCCAAAAATTTTAGCAATACGCTCGGCCAAGGCCGTACTTGGGACTTTGCGACCGTTTTCAATCATGGATAGCTCGGTCTGTGAAATGCCTAAGAATCCCGCTAATATGTACTGTCTAAATCCTTTATGCTCTCGCAATATTTTTATCTTATGCATAATTCCTCTTAAAATAAAAAAGGCGTTGAAAGTCAACGCCTCTAATTTATCAATATTTATTTAGAAATTAAAATTATTGTGGAAAGCTAATCACATTTTATAGGCTCTCCACGAAATAGTCCCGGTCTATAATAATATTCCTTAATTTGATCTTCACTAAGCTCAATCAGAAAAAATCTTAGTAGATTTTCGGCAATTTTACATTTTTGTTGGATAATACGTTTCACATCCTCTTGGTAATATTTATGATATTCTTCCAGGGAGATTTTTCCATCTGAAACGTCTTTCAGTGTTGGAGGTTTTATAGGTCTTAATAGAAGTTTAACAATTTGACGCACAGAGTTTCTTAGTTGGGAAGAACGATTAGTGTAGTCTTTCCCGAAAATGTTCATTAGAATTTTACGATAATCCCATTTCTTGCCGCCATTTATAAGAAATATCTTTTCCTGAATCTCGTCAACTGCCCCTGATGGGCTTTCACTATTAAGAAAGGATTTTACAAATTTTTTATCGCGTTCGAACATGTCTTTAGATTTTACCAATGACGCTCTCCTATATTCATAAGAAAGGGCTATGCCACAAAGAAAAAACAAATTTTCAGCCTTCTTTTTTTTGTATTTTGATAAAGCCTTCTTAATTTTATCTGCTTGAGTTTCTATTGATTTGGTAGCGTTATGTACCCCATATTTTATTCCCTTTATTTTGCCCAAAAAAGGGTATGCAAGTTGTTGGAAAAGCGCCGAAGTGATTTGCTGCCTTGAAATAAGATGACTTTTTAAATATAACGATTTGTTCTTAGGCCATAACGGGAATGTGTCCCCAAAATAATCGAGTTCTTCTGGAAAATTTTCTACCATGATGTTTTTGTGCAATTCAAAACAAAAAACCCGCCGAGGCCGGACTGCGTAGGTCAAACGCATAAGCCCCGACGGGTTTTTAAACAAACTTCATTTAGACCTGTTCAACCCTAAGATACAAATGCCGTTTCTTAATTTAATACAGCACAGTATGAATTGATTCCCAACAAAAAAACTCCAATAGAATGCTGGAGCCTAATATTTTTTTCAAATTTTCAAATTACATCAAAATAGGAAATCATCAGGAAGCGAAAACCTGCGCTGAATTGCCTTAAGCATACCAATACTATATTCCTAATTTTCACTGTGACATTTTATAGGATAGTTCAATTTTGTAGATGGTTGATAAAGCATCCGCTCACTTCCCTTTCCTCTCTCTTTTACAACAATTATATCGTATTTCTTAAGCCTTTTAGGTTTAGGCATTGATGCTTATGCATAAACATGAGATTGAGATTTGCTAAAATTCACATCTTTTATAAATTTCTGTACAGAGCTCAAATTAATATCCTCTTTTGAATAATCCTCTGGAAAAGTGTATTCTCTTAATTTTTCACTTCCAAAATAGAATTTAGTCCAAAATTCCTGGGGAGCTGGATTTAAGATTTTGTCAATATTATTATATGCTACACAAAATCCAACATGGCTAACAATCGCGTCTAATATATTTTTTTCCACTTCTTCAATTGTCTTTCCATCTGCCACTATATCAAACTCCAAACAGTGTGCAGTATATAAATCTTCTTCTTGCTCTATTAGAACATGAACGGATAAATTTATTGCATTCTTTTCAAATTTTAAAGCTTTTTCGCTGGATTCTTGTATCCAGGAGCTTATTTTTTCTTTCATTGTCAATTACCTGTTACTTTTTTATGGTATAATTCATATTTGAAGTAACAATTATTTTACGATTTTTATTGCTGTTCGTTTCTTGTTTCAATTATCGTCACACAATAAGAGTACCTTGAAATGGAGAAATTTGGCGAAAAATGTATATATAGAAAGCTGACTGAGGAGATAGGGGGCAATCACCTTTCTTCCAATTTCTCCTCCTTACAATCATAAATATAAAAATATTAGCTTAAAATGTCAAGTTGACTTTTTGTTCACCCTATAAGATCAAACGCAAGGAGGCACCAGTGATTCCGGTTTTGGTGTCAAACTGGTGTCATCCGACTGCCACATACACCCACCGACAGCAATGGACAACTATGGATTTTTAAAAAGGTTATAAAGGGCCAACGGACGGCCCTTTTAAAATCATTGGCATTAATAAAAACAGCAGCTTACGTCAAAACATTTCGGTTTTGAAGACCGCGGAGGCCACCAGGCGCCCATCCATTCCCGATTGGTTTTGAACATTTGATAATAACGATATATACCATTAAAATCCGATCGCTTCCTTTCTATAAAGATATCAATATTTAAGGTGTTACGAGCATCGGTAAACTGATATTTTGTCCTTCTACCACTATTGAATGCCACACTGGCAATAATGCGATGGTCGGTTCCTTCACTAAGGGTGCCTCAATTTGAAAATTTATTGAGTATATAATATTAGTAACTTTTTGCCAGGGAATTATATATTCAATCCCACTTTCGATATTTTTATGTTTTAAATTATTGCTTTTTACTGCAATTAATTTTAAATGGGGAAGAAAATCTTGAGACTCTTCTGATTTAGAAATTATTATTGAACGAGGTTCATCCTTCGTAGAAGGATTCTTCATTGGATTGATGTTTAATCGCACTGTTTTACGCGCCCCACTTCTTAAAGTATTCGTGGGATGTTCCCACCAACATTTTTTAAAGCTACCTCCACTACCGTTTAGACCTTCTGTAGTAATGATTGCTTTGTCGGTAAATGAACTTTTAATTGGCCGACTGGACAGATGCAAAAGCCCTAAAGATTGGCCACCTTTTTTTGCAAATTGGAATAGATATTTTTTAGAATCAATCCCTTGGACAGTTGGAACCTTTACAGTAATAAAATTTTTTGCAGGAATGTGCCAAGGTCCTCCTATGGTACCAAAGGCGGTATCAACCTCAGTGCGAACACGAACGCCCTCGTCAATAATTTTAGTAAGCATCATAATGAGAGTCATATCCGTGTCTTCGCGATTAAGGATTATCATTTTCTCAATTTGATTTCCTTCAATAATTTCCCAATAACGCCAAACGACCACGCTTTTCCAATTTAAACCTATCACTATTTGAGAAGCAAAGATTGAAGAACAGGCGAAAAAAAGAAAAAGATAAATGAATAATTGTAATAAAAGTTGCGAATTTTGTTTTAAAATAAATCTTAACATAACTATACGATCTGCTAATTGCAATAAAATATTATTTTTGGAATATCTTATAAATAACAATCTTTCCCATCAAATGCAAGAGAAACTTTTACATTACGGTTGTACTGGAATAATCCAAATCTGAGTACTTCCTCGCCTATGCGTATCGAAAGCGAGCCACGTGCTGTCTGGCGACCAAACTGGGTTACCCTCATCCCCAGAATGCGTGGTGATTTGTTTCAATGCTCCATCCGTTGTGGAAACCACCCAAATATCCATGTTACCATTTCGGTCAGATTGAAATGCAATCTTCTTTCCATCCGGAGACCAACTGGGAGCAAGCTCATTGGCGGGATCAGAAGTAATTTGCAGAGGTGTGCCCCCTTGGATGGGAATTGTCCAGATATCCCAGCTATCTTTTCGATTCGAACTAAAAGCGATTTGTGATCCGTCTGGTGACCAACAAGGGTTCAAATCTGATGCAGTGCTTGTTGTGATTTGATTTGGTACACCTCCTTCAGATGGTATGATCCAGATATCACTTTGTCCACTTCCAAACCTGTCAGATGCGAAAGCTATGCTGTTCCCATCCGGAGACCACGATGGAAAACTATCAATGCTCCGGTCATTGGTCAACTGGCAAGTTTTGATGTCTACCAAATTGATTTTCCATATATCGAAATTCCCACTTTGTGAGGAACGAAAAGCGATTTCAGTTCCGTCTGGGGACCAACTGGGCTGTTCGCTTGCGTTGGAGGCAGTTATTTGTATCGCCATGCCTTCGTTCATGGTAATTGTCCAAATATCAAAATCCTGACTTGAGATGCGTGATTCATAGGCTATTAGGCTGCCGTCTGGCGACCAACTGGGGAAACGATTAGAACGCGAGCCAACTGTAATTTGGCGAGAATTTTCCTCCGGCAGCTCTTTGTCAATATGTTGACCAACAATGACCGTATCGAAAATAGATAGTCTAAATGCTTGGGTTTGCATTTCATCGCTGCTATCAAGCTTAATAATGTAAAAGCCGTGAAACTCAGAGTGCAAAATGACCTCCGAGCCCTGGCTATGGATCACTGGTCCAAAGGCATCTTGACTTAGGCTATCTTTCTTTCCGGCTTCCACAGCAAACTCAGGAGCAAAATGGCGATTAATCCCCAATCGTCTGTCTCCCAAATCATAATCTATAAATTCGATAAAGCCGCCAGCATTTTCGAAATGATATTCAATCTTGTACCGATAGTATTGACGCTCTTCAGCGTAGCCGGGAGTTACATCCACGCTAACCTCCGCCCAATGGGAATCGAAAATCAATTTAGCTGGCCCCGTTACTTGTGGACTATTCGGGCTGTTTTGTTTACAGCTAATTGTGACAGCTACCGCCACAACGGCTATAAATCTATATATATACTTAAAAAACACCTTTGATCTCTTAAGTAATAGAAATTCACAATTAGAAAATTAGGGATAGTTTTCCCTATAATAAATTTCCTTAGAAGCTGTGTCAAGATGCTGCCCCCAAAAGCATTCGGGGTTAGCTTTTCTTAGAAGCAATCAAAGACGCTGAGCTTTTTTCAAAAGGTTTGCGTCTTTCTAAACGGAACAAACGCTAACCTTCTTAAAGAAGGTCAGCGTTTCATAGAAGCAGCGTTTCCTAAAAGGATTCAAGCAAATTTAAGTAAACAACATTACCAAGCCCATGAAAAAGCGTCGGAGCAAGAATACCCCCGGTCTTTTCACGTAGCCAACCAAAAAGCAAGCCTGAGAAAATGGTCAGAAGAGCGGGCCAACCACCTCCCAATAGAGCATGGACTAAACCAAAAATTATGGCAGATAAAATCAGTCCGATTCCGAAATTGACCCCAAGCATTCGATGTTTCTTTCCGAACACTCTATTAAGTTCAGTTTGCAAATACCCGCGGAAGAAATACTCTTCTGGCAGACTTATGAACAATATGAGAAACACTGTCCTAGCCAGAAATTCGTCTGAGATAGTGAGCCTAAATGTTGCCGAATTAAAATAACTCTCAATCATATAAAAAGCAATCACATAAGGTGGTAATACAATCAATGATAAAATTCCTACTTCTTGAAGAGATTTCTTCCATCTTTTCAGCGTTATCCCGTAGTCCTCAAAATTTCTGCCACGTATCAGAATCACAAGCGTGGGTATATAAATCCAAATAGCGAGAGCAAATGATTGTCGATATGCGAAATATTTGCGGAACAGATTGCTTTTGGTAATAATTAGAAGCAGAACAATCGTCATCACTGTAACAGCCAAAATTTCAACAGTGGTTTTAATTTTTTGGAGTGAATCTGATCGAATCTGACGAAACGTGGACGGGTACATTTTTTCAGTTATCTACTTATAAATTGACCAACCATAAAATTGAGTAGCCTGGCAATGGCTCAGTACATCGTCAGACCTTTTCTCCAATAAGAATCGACCAAATGATATCCAGATCTCTATGAGTCCTGATTTTCCCTTAAATTACTCTGAAGATAATATTTCATTAAAGTGTGTCAACAAATAAATAAGCGGGCAAAGAATATCTCTTTGCCCGCTGAAATTGGTAAAAATATTCATCACAGCTTGATTAGTTTGTCTTCTTTCTGTGTGAGAATACCCGAACTACAGGAATCAGGAGCAGCGTTGAAAATAGGAGACACACGTTAACCATAGTTTGACTGGGTCCGGGGGAGACGACTTCGGTTGAAAGGCCAAGAGTTGAACAACCTCCTCCAACTTTTCCGTAAATTGCTCGAATTCCGTTCTGGTCATCAGCGTTTAGTGTTCGACGTTGGGTACCCGACGGAATGGTTGGCTGCATGATTGCCGGGGGTGTTGAGTGGCCCAGAGATAAAAAATGCCCAAATTCATGGAGCATCACGCTTTGGATATCATATTGGCCGGCTGGTGTTGGGGTTGCAGTACTCCAGGTATAAGAGGGGTCATTAAAAACACAATCAGTCTCCGTAATATCTCCTGTACTCGTATTGTACCACCAAGTTGTTGTCGCCAGCGACCCTGAAGTGGTACCCCACCTGATCTGATTGACCCCATCAAAAACAGGCGCTGTATTTGTTCCAGGACCGCCGTAAGTAAAATTAAATTTTGCTGCGTCTGCGTTCCAGGTAGCTGCTGCTGCCTGGATAGCGGTAAGTTCACCCGTTGTGTCATTGGTGTTTTCGAATACTACGTAATTCTCACCCATGGGATTTGCCTGGTAGGTCCAATCCTGACCGTTGCGCACGTATGCGAAAACGACTCCGACAATCAAAAGAGCGACACCACAGCAAACGATCAATAACGTTCTAATTGTAAGTTTAGATCCGTGTAACATGTTTCCTTCCCTCCATTTTAGTTTCAAAATATCCCTATTTCGTAACCGGGACAAGTAGTCATTTGGATGTTACTGTATTCAGGGTTCTTAGTTTATTCCTTTATTTGTTCCAAGGCCTGCTTAATCTCCTGTAAGAAGGACTCTAAAGGTTTATCCTTGATTTTCCCCTCTTTGACCGTGAATTTCCCCAGAAACATACGTATCACATTGAAGTATTCTTTTTCCTTGTACTTTTCCTTTCCCAGGAAAACTACTGCTTCCTCTCCTTGTTCAAACGTTACTTGATCAGAACTTTTTTGTCCAATCTCACCGACTTCGCCACCTGGAATTTTTATTTCAACATCTTTACCCTTCATCTCTTCACCTTTAATCGTCTCTGAGACACCTAGGGTGACAAAAGTCCAGATGAAGTTTTTTTCATCGTTCCATTCGCTCTTCATAGCTTTGACTTTTCCCTTGTATATGGCTTGAGCCTCCGTGGTGAGTTGGGCAGAGGACACCTCCACAATCTGTGCCAAAACTAACTGCGCTGAGCCAATAACCATGATTGCAAGCAAGCAGACAAAGAGCAAGATAGAATTTCTATTCTCCATTTTGCACCTCCTATTTGGTTATTTATGTTAACTTATGAATTTTCACATGAATTAGTATAACTTTAACCAGAAATTGAACAAATTGTTTCAATCAATTCCGGGTGCTATGATTAAAATTTGGTTTTTTCCAATCCTTACTAAAGGCCGGAAAATCTAGTATTCGAAACGTGCTCTAGATAATAAAACGCAGAAGGTGAGCCAACTAAGGATGTTAATTTTTTAAAATTTATACAATTATCTTATAAAAGTCAAGCTTTTTGGGGAACGCATATAAAATAGATTTTGTCTATTACAGAAAGGCGGACTTCTTCATAAAGTAAGTATTCAGTCTATTTTTTAAACAAGGCACAACCTCTTTAAACTGAGGGATAATTTCTCTTGTGAATTTTTATCTCTGGCTATAAAATTCGCTATTATTTTATCAGAGTTCGATAACTTTTTTTACTTAATCTAAACCAAGCAACTAAAGCAATAATAAAAAATATAGCACCGAATAATTGCGACTGGGGGAACCCAAACAACATATCATTGGATATATCACCGCGTTGAGTTAAATTGAGCATCCTTTCTAATGAAAATAGAATGATAAAACTCAGGAACACTTGCCCTGCAAATCGTCTGCTTTTACAAATCCATAAAAGAACAATTAAGATAAATAGGCCATAAACCGAAGCATAGATTTGAGAGGGGTGTATTGAATGTGGAAATCCATAATTTAGAGAAGGAATACTATATTTAGGAAATTGAATTCCAATTCCCGGAGTCGTTTCTTTGCCGTAACAACATCCTGCTAAAAAACAGCCCATTTTAATGATTGACATACTTATAGCTAAAGAAGGTGAACCAAGATCAAGGATTTCCCAAAAAGACAATTGGTTAATCTTTATATACAAGACCAAAGTCAAAAATGTAAATAGAAATCCTCCATAAAAAGCATACCCCCCTGGGCTAATGCTGAAAATTCGCCATGGGTTAGATTGAAACTGTGAAAAGTTGTTCAAAACAAAAAGCATCCTCGATCCTACAATCGCTGAAATATTAACACAAATTACCAATCCTAATAGTTTATTTATGGGTAAATTATTTTTCCAACCGAGTATAAGAAAAATCGATGAACCAATAAGAAAGGCCATACTAAACATAAATGCGAATGATGAGATTACTATTGAATCTATTTGAAATAAAATAGGTTGCATTATATTAACTTAATAAAAATAAATGATTACATTTTTGGGATTCGGATTTGAAGATCGTGAAGGTTACAAGTGATTAAAGTATCGGGACAGGCAGGCGCCTACCTATTCACAATGTACCCTGCCCATTTAGTACTAAAATTTTGCCTGGATTTTCTTTAGTTACTCGACCCACTATTTGAGCTGAAGGAACTTCTTGCTTTTTAAGCTCATCTACAAATTCTTCAACAATTTCCACCGAAATAGAAATTAGCAGTCCACCCGAGGTTTGAGGATCGTAAAGCACTCGGATTAAATCTTCAGAGATATTTTCATCCAGTTGGATGTGTCCTTCCAAATATTGACGATTGGTCACATCTCCCCGGGTCAGATAGCCCTTAGATGCCAGTTCCTCTACTCCTGAAAAAGTGGGAATGTTGGAAGAATAAAACACTAAGCCTACCTCACTAACTTTGGCCATGCCCCATACATGACCTAATAAACCAAATCCGGTAATATCAGTACAAGCATGAGCCCCAAACTCTACCGCAAGCTTTGAAGGGATGCGGTTAAGCATTAGCATTGATTCAGTGACTTCTCGATAAAGTTCATCAGATATAGTACCAAGTTTAAACGCGGTGGTAATAATTCCCGTACCCAGTGGTTTAGTCAAAATCAAAGCATCGCCAGGCTGAGCATTTGCATTGGTTAATAGCTTTTGCGGATGTATTTTGCCAGTAACCGCCAAACCGTATTTCATTTCATTGTCTTCAACGGAATGCCCCCCTACGATTAGACAGCCGGCTTCGATGGCTTTATCATGTCCACCTCTCAAAATTTCTGATAAAATATCTGTTTTTATTGTAGATTTTGGGTAGCAGACGATATTTAAGGCCGTAACTGGTTCGCCTCCCATGGCATAAACATCGGATAGAGAATTGGCAGCCGCAATGGCTCCAAAGGTGTAAGGATCATCGACAATGGGCGTAAAAAAGTCTACCGTCTGGACGAGCGCCAGTTCATCATTCAGCCTAAACACCCCGGCATCGTCGATAGTATTGATGCCAACCAACAAATCGGGATGCTCAGGTTTAGGTAGTTTATCCAAAACTTGCCGCAACTCCGTTGGGCTGAGTTTAGAGGCTCAACCAGCGCAAGCGACGGTGTGGGTTAAGCGAAAAATTTCTTCTTTAGTTTTGTTACTCATAAAATTTATTTAATCTTGCTTCCTTTATTCATGAGAAGAAAATGCCCACTGAAATGGAAATCCCACAGAAATAAGAAATAGGATTAAAGATATTTTTTACAAATCATTTCTGTAGGATTTCTGTTTCTGTGGCCCCCAAAATGATATCTTTTAATCCTGTGATAGACTACAATTAAAGATTACAATTTTTTCAGAAACTATCAAGAGAATTTTTATTTGTTTATGACGTAGGTGCAAAATTGCTTAAAATTGAAATTATCCTGTTTTTGCACCAACGTCATTTATTAATTCTATCTATTTCCTAAAATGCGGACATCCTCAACGCGTTTGGTAACACCAATCCCATCAAAATAATTCAATAGAGGCATGGCGTATTTGCGACTGGTTCCCTCTAATAAGTCTTTAAATTGACTAACAGTCATTTCTTTGTTTTTATTCAAAAAAGATACTACTTTTTCTTTAGCTTCTTTAACTCGGTTTGTATGAAAATAGATGCTGCTTTCTACTCGAATCACTTCGCCTAATCCTATCATAAGGGTCAGCACTTCCTGAACTAAATGGGGTTTTACAGAGAACTTTTCTGCCATTTCTTTTTCTGAGGATGTGGCATATCGTTCATTAAAAAGGAGCTGTTCAATCTTTTTTCTTAACTGTTGTTGTTCCGGTGAAAGAGATATTTCATAATCTTTCAAGCTTATGAGCCCTGATGTTTCCGTTAACTGATTGTTATTCTTTAAATCCTCCAATGTGAAGTTCAACAAATCCTGCTCTATCCTTTGTTTCAAAATTTTATGAAGTTCTGCCTTGCTAATGCCTAACTTAGTAGGATTTTGTTTATGAAATTCCCTAAGCTCTCTCACTAGGAGGTCTTTAAGTTCTCTAAAATTTTTTGCATGAACGACTGCCTTTTGCCCTTCTTTTTTCAGATAGATGAGTTTATGTTCCTTTTCTAATTCATCTAAAAGCTGCTGTACAGTCTCTTTTGAAGTGGCAGTTACAGAAGATAGTTGTTCGAGGGTTTGCAGGGAAAAATCAGTGGAGAAAATTATTCCCTCTATGACTTCTCTTGGATTCTCTTTTTCTAAGGCATGCAAAATTTGCATAACCGATGGGTCGGAAGTTTTGTGCCGCGAAGCATTGGCATCTATTATGACACCACCGCCAATGGTGATCGTGGGAGAGTATTGCCGAATTACAAATGGGTCTAAACGTCGGGCTACGGCTGGTCTTTCGACCTGAAATTGTACATAAGCGCTTTCTCCTGGTGCAACTTTTAAGACTTTAAGAGGCATGATTCGGGCCATGACTTCAGTAGTTCCAACATGAAGTCGCACTCGAGTTCGAGGTTTTAAGGCTCTCGGTGCAGATTCCAAGAGCTGCAGATGTCCATCAAATCGCTGGGACGGTGTGAAATAATTGGGTGTGGCCAAAACGTCCCCTCGCTGTACCTGGTCTTTATCGATAGCCTGCAGATTGATGGCTGCACGATCTCCTGTGGTCACTTTTTCCACAGCATGACCGTGGCTTTGGAGTCCCCGGATTTTTACAATTTTTCTTTTGGGCAAAAGTTCTAAACTATCCCCCACTTGGGCGCGACCAGAAAGCACCGAGCCCGTTACCACCGTACCAAATCCTTTCATGGTAAAGGAACGGTCCACAGGCATCCAGAATATTTCAGTGTCCTGCTTGCGTTGAATTCTCTGAAGATAGGCTTCAATTGTTGATTTTAACTCGGAGACGCCTTTTCCGGTAGTCGATGAGACAGCGATTATAGGAGCCTCTTTTAAAAATGAGCCTTGAACTAAATTGCGTACATCTTCTTTAACGAGGCTTAACCACTCCTCATCAACCAAATCCATTTTAGTAATCACGATAATTCCATGTTTGACCTGTAAAATTTTTAATATATCAAGATGTTCTCGGGATTGAGGCATAACGCCATCATCAGCGGCTACCACAAACAGCACAAAATCGATAGTACTAACTCCAGCTACCATATTCCGTATAAACTTTTCATGTCCCGGGACGTCTATGATAGTGGCTTTTTCGCCGAAATGAGCAAATCCTAAGTCAATGGTGAGACCACGCTCTTTTTCTTCTTTTAAGCGATCGGTATCCACGCCCGTCAATGCTTTCACCAGCGCGGTCTTTCCATGATCAATGTGACCGGCCGTGCCTATTATTATATGTGTCATTGAAATTCCATCTAAAAAGAATGATTAATTTCCATCATCATTAAATAGAATTAATGCAGATTGTTATAACAAAAAATATAAATAAAAAAACCGTCAAATGCAAAACCTTTGGCGGTTTATAAAGTATAACCTCAGTTACAGCGAGGTTTCCTACACGCTCGGGGGTTGTCCAAAAAAGAGGGAAATTGTCATTACGAGGAGCGTAGCGACGAAGTAATCTCCTAATTTCACGCACAGAATCTGGAGATTGCTTCGCTTCGCTCGCAATGACATGCACTTTTTAGACAGCCCCCGATTGATAGGCTCACCAAGACTGAGGTATTACTCTGCGAAACATTTTTTACTTGACTATTTTGCAACAATTTAACATATTAAGAAAAATTTTTACGTTAGGACTGAAAAATAGAATGATTAAAACATGAAATCTGAAATGTCTAATATTAGGAACTTTTATCAAAAGGCTCCAACTTGAAAACTTCCTAATAATAACCATTTTTTTGTTCCTAATATTGGGAATAAAAAAATCATAATTCAGACAGCCGAATATTATGTTAGCGCTACAAATTACCGAACGCCACCATCATGACGACGAAGCAAGCAATAAATAAAATAGTAGGAGGATTGACTCACTTAAGTTCGGAGGACGGGGCCAGCTAATCTATCGGGGGTTGGGTTCGAGTCCCGCAGCCATCACGGCCGTGACTGCAGGCCTGGCTCCACCCCGACTAAGTCCCTAACCCCATAGTGGTGCAAGAAAAGGGGATCGTGAGTTCACTAATGCTAAGTTCTTATGAAGACAACAAAATATTTTGATTTCAGAAGGAAACAACCGGATCGGAAAGACATTAAAGATGAGTGGATTCAGAAGGTCATAAACTCCCCTCTTCGTAAAGAAGTTCAATCTGACGGGCGAATTAAAGTTTGGGGCAGAATAGAGGAGGTGAATAAATACTTGAGAGTAATTTTACTAGAGGATGGTGAAACTGTACACAATGCATTCTTTGATAGAGCTTTCAAAGGAGATGATTAAATGAAAGTCAAATATTTTGAGGACACTGATACGCTTCATGTCGAGTTGTCAGATTCTAATGTCGCTGAAACTAAAGAACTGACTGAAAACCTCTATGTTGATCTTGATTCTGATGGGAAGGTTATTAGTCTCACCATTGAACACGCAAAAGCGTCAACTGGAAAACTAGACTTCTCTTACGAGACCGTAGCAGCTTAGAATATCAGATAAGTGAGTGAACACGGCAACGTTTGGTGCAGGTCATTACGCTAACAATCGGCTGCAGCGGATGCTACCGCTGGTGCGAATTTCTGGCTTCGGAGCTTCGCGGACAGTTTGGTGGTAATTCAAGGTTCAGTGGCCCGCAACCGCACCGTTGAGACAATCGAAAAAGTTCCCTTCTTGTCATTACGAGGAACGAAGTGACGAAGTAATCTCCAGATTCTGTGCCTAAATCAAGGGGACTGTGTCGTCATTGGCATTCCTCGCAGTAACATCTTAGGCTTTTTCGACAGTCTCGTTAGCTGTGGAGTTAAGAAGGACACATAAGGAATCAAATGAGTAGGATTCGTAGAAACGATCCTTGTCCTTGCGGATCGGGAAAGAAATATAAACACTGTTGCTATCAAAGAAATTACATCGAAGTAACGCCTGAAAAAAAGACCGTTCATTTTACATTGGATGACGGTTCAAAAACATCGAAGCCAATTACTTCGCTTGATTCAATTCCTACGCACAACAAAAATGCACTTACACCGAACATTACTCCGGAACAGATGATGGATTTGTGCTTGGATGAAATACATAAAGTTCTTGAAACGGAGAAAGTTGGAATGGTACATGACTTAGTTGATAAGGTCATCATAAATATGGATATCGTACCCACATTTACATATAGACAAATATCGGAAAGAATGATAAAAGACGGATGGTTTGAAGTAGTTCATGGGCAAATTTGTAGTCTTAAAGGAATGGATCCTATTGCCTTGATGGCGGGAAAATTAGATTATTTAGAACCTTGAATTCAAACTAAAATTAGGTTATTGAAGTTGCTTTATTCAACAATTTTGATTACATTTAGACTGTTAGCTGACTTTTCTTTGGAACCTGATTAAGTTTTCAAATGCCGACAATTAAGCAAATCTCAAATGGCTT
>JBHIAC010000017.1:0-37755 GCA_046758365.1 bacterium | reverse complement strand
GAAGCATTTTGCTTAATGGGCCTGGTTCCCATTTCTCACTACTTTCATATAGCACTTGTGTTTCAGCATAGAGATGTATATTATATTGGCCTGCGTGCCGTGCCTTAGCCCGGATGATAAATCTGGTCTGTGCCCCAATTATTCCGGTCTCAGATTCATCCTCAAACGGTGGTCGATCCTTCCATGAGGTTTCAAAGTAAATTTCTCTGGAGCTCTGTTCAGTTCTAGATATTAAGTACTGATATTTACTAACTAGAATAGTTTGCAAGACCCCATAGAATTCGGGCTCATAGGTGATCCCTATGGTGGCCCGGTAATTTTTCTGCTGGCGCGCTTTTTCTCCAGAAGCTGAACCGGCACAACCAATATATATGAGTATCAAGAACAATAACCAAAATAGAGAGTATATTGACTTAAGCATTGTTAATTTCCCATAAGTTATTAAATGAATAATTAAAAAGAAAGGCTATCATAAATATTTATGATAGCCTTTCTTGTACAAACAAACAACAAACGAATATACTTCTTGTGTGCTTAATTCACTCGTGCTGAATGGTTTGTATTAAGCTTCGGAGCCGAATCTCCTTCCCCACCGCCGTGGGTGTAAAGATCGAGCTGCAGAGTTTCCAAATCCTGGGCTGGAACTGGGAAGTGAAGCATGGTCTTAGTAGTGAGTTCACCCCAGCCTCTTCTGTCCCAGAATCCTAATCCGGAAAACGTGCCTAATAAGTCAATGTGTTTTTCATATTTCAGCATGGACCAAAGGCTGGCACCAGTCTTAGGATCGGGCGGATCATTGATGGTACCTACCGGTGCACCTGCCGCTAACGCAGGGATGTAGCCCCCATCGGTGACGCGTGTTTTATCAATGAGAGCCTCAATTTGGGCTCTATTTCCCTCGGCATCCGTATGCAGCATAGCCTCAGCTTTAAGGAAATCGAGTTCGCTTACCCGGAATATGACCATTGGACCTTCACCACCACCATCGACGTAGTCTGCGAAACGATCATGTCCATAGCGTGAAAAGTGATACGATCCACGAGCTACGGGGAAAGGAGATGGATCTGTATATCTGAACTGGCTTCCGGGATTCTGGGTTCCATCATCAGCACGCGTTTGATCCCAGATACGTAAGTCCGGTGTATCCATTTCGAATTCATCACGATCATCGACGCGTGTTGCAAGCCAGTCTGCATACCCACTAGATTCATCGGAAGGCCCGATTAGTTTATAGTCGGCGCGCAGCCAGGTGCCATATTGCGGTGCCCACCAATGTACAGCACTCCACCATTGATCAGCCCCATCACCAAAAGGAGCAAAATCCGTGGTTATGCCCTGATTGGCATGGGTTGTAACCGCGCTCCAGTCAACGTTTTGACGCTCGGTTGGAGTACGCGCTACTAAAGCCATATAACGTGCAATGAAGGAATGGGCTACTTGCGACAACTCGGTGTTGCTTAATGTCAGCCCACGGATCCAGCCCTCTGGCAAGGTGAAACTGTTTGCATCAGAAATTTCAATGGCCTTGCTTAGCTGCTGGATAGCCGCTGACATGACCTCAGTATAGGGTTGGAGTTCCAAAACGTCTGTAGCGAGATCAACCGTTTCATCAAAGATGAACGCCTTGTCGAACATGACAGCTAAAAACCCGTGTGCAAGTCCTTGCACAAATTTTGCAAATGCCAGAGCACGTTCATTGTCGTCGCCTAAATCCACTTTGCCACTCTCGATATTTCTGATACCATCGTTCACAGCGGATATAGCACTGTAACAACCAAACCAGGGATTTTCAATTACACTTTTATTACTATATGATACCGTATTCTCAAATCTTACCCGCGGCTCAGAGGATAAGTCTCGCATGCCAAAGTTACCCCACGAGCAGGAATACACATCCGAAGTCGTAGCCAGGGCCATGCTCGGGTATTCCCACTGAGCGGCTTGAAACCAGGTCAGAAATGAGCCGGCGATTAAAGACTCAACATCTTTTGGTTCAGCAAGAGACCGTTCCTCATCTGGCGCATTCAGGTTCTGAGTATTTAAATTCTGACAGCCCAGAAATGCTACCGCTGCAACAAGCAGCACCGCCAGACTGAATAATATTATCTTCTTCATAAGTCCTCCTATTCACTGAATTAAATAAGTTAGAGATTCTGAGGGCCAATTATTCGGCCCTCAGAATTATTAGTTTTAGATAAACAAACGCATTAAAACTCAAACTCAAGAACACCAGTGAAACTCCTAAAGTTTGGATAACGAAAAGCATCAACTCTTGACAATACCGCAGAGCCGCCATCACCGCCTGTTATCCCAACTTCAGGATCATAGCCTTGATGATAACCGGTGAAGGTAAACAAGTTACGACCAACAACGCCAATGGTAAGCTTATTCAAGATACCGCCAAAAATTCCACTTAGCTGGCTGCGATTAAAGGAGTAGCGCACCGATAATTCACGCACCTTAAGATATTCGCCGGTATCTACAAAATGGCTGTTGGGGGTGAGGGTACTGTACAGTCGGCTGTAATAAAGCGTAGGTTTTTTCAGTCCCTCAGGCTTCCCGGCCTGATCATTTTCAGCAATGGTGAATTCACTGAAGCCCCACTGACCGGTCTCGCTGTAAATGTCTCCTCCAATTTGTGCGTCCAACAAGGCATAAACTGAGAAGCCTTTCCATTGAAAGTTACTGGAAACGCTAAAATTGAAGTCGGGAACGATGCTGCCAATTTTAGTAAATTCGCTGCCTGTTTCGTCTTCCCATCTAATTGGGTTACCCCACTCATAACTTCTCCCATTTGAGAGGGGATCACTGCTAGTACCCCACAGTTTTTTACTGATACCGTCTGTATAGCTGTTGCCGTCACCAACCCAAACCACATAGCCATCGTCGTTGACCTGAAACTGGTTTAACTCACTCGAAGTTACGCCTTGGGGTAACAAATCATTCTTATCCTGGATATATCGATGTCCATATAATGCGCCAAATTCTTCGCCTTCCTTGATGTAAAAGACCGTGAGGCCTTGCGTGCCTGGCGGGTCGAAAACGTAAGCAGGCACATCTAACTTTGTAATCCTTTGACGCGTACGGTCGAAGTTAATACCAAAGGTCCAACTCATGTCGCTCCTGCGTAAGAGCGAAGACTGCAAACTGATTTCCCAGGTACTTGTTTCCAGAGTGCCAGCGTTTTGCCACTGATGTTCATAACCAAAGTAGGAGGCTAACGGCACAAACAGGATTTGATTCTCGACCGTTGATTTCGCGCGGGTTACCTCTAAAGAGAATCGGTTCAGAAATGCCATGTCCACACCAATTTCTAATTCTTTGGCAAACTCGGGTTTCAGTTCCGTGTTACCCAGGTTCTCTTTAGAAACAGCGCCGGCACTAACACTCCAGGTTTCAAAGCGAGCGAAAAAGTTAGGACGACCGCCGGCAGTACCATATGAAGCCCGCACCTTAAATTCCTCTATTTTATCCGTGAACCACCAGGGTTCCTGAGAAAGGCGGTAAGCTCCGCTTAAACGATAGTAGCCATTCCATCTCTCGTCAGGGCCAAACAACGAGCTACCATCCCGACGAACCAGGAAATCAGCAATATATCTATCCCGAAAATCGAAGCCAGCGATGAAGGAGTAGCCTTCTGAGCGCACCTGTTCTATTTGGGAATTGATGATCAACTGATCCTTATCAGCAATGCTCAAATCTTCTACGCCTCTCACAGCCAATTTAGTCCCTTGTGCATCAGTATTTTGGAATTCGGTCCTCTCGAAAAGGGCTCTTGCTTTCGCTCTCACCGTCAGTTCATTATTTAAAAACGCCCGTTGGAAAGATGCCGTGATATTACCGTTCATGGCCTGATCAAATGAAGGGAGTTTCCGGTATCGACCATCGTTAACAGAGGTCACGTCAATAGTTTGGAACCCTATGGGCCAAAATCGGTTAAATTCGCGGTTTGAACGATCATAACTGAAATTACCTTCAATTTTAAACCAATCAAAGGGTCGATAGCTCATGGACAGGCTACCCATAGCCCGCTCACGCTTGTTTTTACGTTTATTTTTCTGGATTTCGTAAAGAGGATTATCCCTATCTGCATTTTGATCCGGTTGGATGAAAAGTTCACCTTGTTGGTCTGGAGGTATCCCATCCGGAAATTCTAAGGTTGGGCCTGTCTCAGTATGGGTCGCGGTTAAATCCGCATCCCCGCCCATAAACGTTAAGCCAAAGAACGGGGAACCGGGACCCGCAGAAACATCGTCCCGATCCGTCGTACTGAAGTATCCGGTCACAGAAAGGGTCAGATCTCTGCGAAACTTATGATCCAAAGAAAAACGAATACTCTTACGATCAAAGCCACTCAGCCCTTTAATAACACCGTCCTGTATATAATTGTTAAAAGTGACATTGAAATTGGTTTTTTCCATATTCCTACTAACAGAAATTGAATTCTGGAAGAAGTTGCCGGGATCGAAATACCGATCCATGTGATCGAAGGTTTGCCCACCAGGTAAGGGTCTTAACCCTTTAGGCTGACCGGTGGCTGAATCGATTATTGGCAATTTGGTTACTGGATCAATGGGAATATCTCCTGTACCAATCCATTTATACGGATTATCTGAGAAATATATCTGAGAGCCCTGAGGATCATCCGTATACCTATCTGGAATCCGTTGACCAACTTGACGAGGGTCAATAAAGTTGCCGTCTGCGTCGATAAAGTCGCCGGGAGTAACCTTTATGCCGTTGGCATCCGTATAGGAATCGGTGCCTTCGTGAATCTTGAAATAATGGTGTTTGGCCAAAGCAATCTTTCTCTCAAGTCCATTAATCCCAAACTCATTGCGGACTTTAATGCGCGTTTGGTTTAACGCCAGGTTTCTGCCCCGATTCGTTGTAATATTAATGACACCATTGGCGGCTCTTGAACCGTAAAGCGAAGCCCCAGCAGCTCCCTTAACCACTTCTATACTTACAATATCATCGGAGTTGATGTCGGTTAAAGGACTCCCAGAAATCGAGGGATCGATAATGACACCATCTATAATGTAGAGCGGATCCTGAGATCTATTGGTAGCATCAATACTGGTTGGTGCTCGCAACTGCACCGAGGCGGACGTACCTGGTTCACCACTTGCCCGAACAACTTTAACACCAGCTACCTTACCGCGTAGGGTGCTCTCGGCAGAAATAGACGGTACTTGTTCTAGAGCCTCCTGGCTCACTCTACCAACCGTAAAGGCCATCTTCGTTCTGGGTGTTTCTTCGACAACCCCGGTGACAATGATGGCATCCATATCCAGAACATCTTCAGATAGGGCAAAATCCATAGTAATGGAACCCGGTGCTAACACAACCTTTTCAGTTTTGGAGTGATAGCCAATAAATCTGGCCTCCATGGTGACTTCTTGCCCTCGCACGCTTGATGCGGGTATAACAAATTCATACTTCCCATCTGTGTCCGTGGCCGCACCTAAATTGGTCAACTGGATTAGGACGTTTGCACCAGGCAGAGGTTCGCCAGCTTCATCCGTTACCGTTCCTGTAATCGTTGCTTCCTGGGCAAAGACCACATAAGGAGCAAAAATCAAAATACAGAATAAAGCTGTTAAAAGATATTTGCATCTCATATTCTCTCCTCCTTTAAATTAGTTAGAAAATAATTAATTTCTAAAAATGGAAAAAATAATATCTATAAACTTTTCCGGTTTTATCTATTTGCAACTTTTATGCCATATAGAAGAATGATTAATTTAACTTAAATTTAAACAAAGAATTAAGAAGATTAAATATGATAGCCAGGAAGACGCTTTGTGCAATAATTTGCATTAATTTTAGGCAGATTGTTGCACAATCTGTTTGAGAAATTCTGTTGTACAAAATTCATGACTTTGGTTTAAAAAGCTAACCTTCTCAACTATTAAATCTCACCCCCTTATTTTTTCTCACCCCCTTATGCACCGCAGGAATTATCGGGGTTAGGTTAACTTTCTAGTAAAACTTCCGATATCTATAATTACATATATCATCAATCAATTTTGTATAATAATGAATTAGCTCAAGCCTATCAAAGTAAATCTTGACATTTTTCTTATATATTTGTATTATATAACAGAAACTATATTATATCCATAGTCGTATTAATATATAGTTTGACTTCGATTCCTCTATCCAAAAAGTTTTGTTGAAAACTTCCTTAAAAGCAAATGCGTAATTACTTACAATACCTCTTATTCTTCATTGTCTTGGCTTCCAGCTTTGAACTATTGGGCTACACATCTTTTAGTGCGCAATATGATTTTTACAAAAAGGGTTTAGAGTACAAAAATAGCGGAGATTGGATTCAAGCACTCGATACCTGGTTAGCAGGCAGACAAATATTGCAGCAACAGGGAATATCTGACCCAAGAATTGGAATTGCATTTATAGAATTAGCCACAGAACAAAAATTAACCCAGTATTATGAGTTAGCTTGCGATATGTACTTTTGGGGGCTTTCTCAGAACAATTTGACTGAATTCAAAAAGGATATTGAAAAAGAAATGGCAAGAATAGGCCCCTTGCTGGATAAAAAACAATATAAAGAATGGCGTTTGTTATGGCAGCAAAGTGATCCATTATTATATGAGAGGATAAAATCCTTTTGGTTAGAAAAAGACCCAACACCCTCCACAGAAATCAACGAGCGGTTACTAGAACATTGGGAGCGTATAGCTTATGCTCGTAAAAACTTCAGAAAGGCAAACACTACGGCTTATCGTACAGACGATAGAGGGCTAATATACGTTAAATATGGCAAGCCGGAGCGTAAAAGAACCGGAGTTTTAGGCACGAATCGGGCCGTGTTGAAGAGATGGTCAGATGTTGTTTTAGATAACATAGTTAGCCCAGTCGGCGCTGCCATGAGAAATAGAGCCGTTCAGCAGACTTTGCTTTTAGAAGCGGTTGACCGATTTAACAATTTGCCCGAATATGAAATCTGGTTCTATCATTCATTAAATTCGGATGAACCCATTTTTTATCTGTTTGGTAACCTCGAAGGAGTTGGATCGTTTGGATTGAGAAATGGGGTAGAAGATTTGATACCTGATCGCGCCTTTATTCGGGCCACTACAAGGTATTCCTCTGGCGTCTTGCCCGGCGCTATATTGCAGTCTGTGTATTACAGCGAATTAACGCATTTGCACCCCTACTTTGAAGATCGATTCTACGATTTGGAATCTCAGTGGAATGCGTTAGACAGGGGTGGAGCCAGCGCAATGCTTCGATTCAACAATACTGTTAGGAGCAAAAGACTGTTTTTTGAGGGTGTCGATAGAGTTTACCAAGCTAATGCATTTGCTCCACCAGATAAATCTAATTTTGATGAAACTGTCTCAGAGGTAGAATTAGTGATTCATCCGTTTCGATTTTTGGATGACAAAAATAAGCCCATGCTCGCTTTAATAACTTTATCATATCCCAAAATAAAAATTAAATTTCTCCATCCAACTGCAAATAAAATAGTAACCGAATATTCTGTTACCAACACTTTGATTGTACATGATAAAAATAAGAAAGAAATTCAGCGGTTAACCGAGTCAGTACCGACTGGGTATGATAACACATCTACTTTTATTTTGCCCCATGAAGAAAATCAATATGAATATTTGCTTTTTGCTGAAGTGTTTAACTTAGAAACGAACAAGCCCGATTTAGCACAGTTAAGTCAGCCTGAAGTCTCTCCTCAGGTAATTGGTATTGGCAAAAAAAAGATATCAAGAACTTCACCTCTGTCTACCTCAACTGAAATGCTTGAGTTAAGTGATTTGATTATAGGGGTAAACATGCCAAATGAATCGCAGAATGATCGTTTACCTTTCCCGGTGGTTCCAAGTCATAAAATTTGGGCATCAGATTTACTGAAAATCTATTTGGAAATTTATCATCTTTATTTTAAACCAGATGGTAGGGCACACTTTGTAATCGATTTTGAAGCTGTCAAGATCAAAGGTAAAAAGAAAAGTAAGAAAGAAAGTATTTCATTATCCTTCAATTTTGATTCCCCCTATAGGACCTCGAAGGAACATTTCGAAATCGATGTCTCAAATTTAACACCTGGAAATTATGAATTATTAGTTACCGTCACCGACACGGTTTCGCTGCAAAAAAAACAAAGAAAAGCAGCGTTTGAAATTATTAAAGAAGTCCAAAAATCAGGAAACTCCCGTATACAGTAAACTCGCACTTGGAAATTGATATCTATTCATCCCGGTACGGCTTATTTGATTTGAATAATTTGAGGTGGGATTGAATTTGAGCGGCCAATTCTTTTTGACGAGTTGGGTCTATTAAACCAAGGGCTTCCTGAGCGGTGCGCATGGCTCTATCAAATTGTCCCGTCTCGGCATACGCTGTTGCCAGGACGTCTAGTGCTTCGGTATTCTGAAAATTTGTCTTTTCACAAACAAATTTTGCCAGACGTAATGCTTCTGTCCCGTTGCGAAATTCATCCTCCGAGGTAGTAGCCAGCAGTCGGGCTAGTGATAAGGCAATGGGGGGGAAATTCCGAATAGCTTTCAGTCCTCGGCGTAAAATTGCAATTGCCTCCGCTGTACGGGCCGATTGCCTGTAAAAGGTACCGAGGTTGATATAAGCGTCTGGTAATCTTGGGTTGAGCCGAAGTGACTTTTTAACCCATTGTATTGCTTCCGCGACTTGATCCATTTCAAAGAGAGTTTGCCCTAAATTATTTAAGGCTAGATAGTAATTAGGATTCATGGCAATAGCTGCGCGATAATGACTGGCTGCTTCGTCATATCTTTTGAGCTTATATAACAAATCCCCTACGTAGTTGTGACCCCTTGGATCCGGCTTGAACTGCAGGGCCATCTGAAATTCGCGGATGGCCTCCTCATATAAACCTTTTCCAAAATAAGTTATTCCACGATCTCGGTACCACAACGCGCTGACACCCTCGGCTTCTAATTTTTTATATACCGAATCGACCACTGGTGTTATCTTTGGTAGTTGCTGTGCCAAAAGCAGTTCATTTGTCGCCTTTTCTTTTTTGTTAAGCCGCCGATACACTGCGGCCATAAGTCCATGAACCTCTCTATGCTGTGGATTAATCTCTAACGCTTTTTGCAAAAATTGACGGCTGTTTTGCAAATCACCCTGAGAGAGCGAAATTTGGGCAAGACCGAGGTAGGCATGCGAGGTATTTTGATCAGCAGCTATCGCGCGCTTAAACTCATGTGAAGACTCCTCTAAGCGTCCCGCATCGAATAATGCCTGACCAAGTCGCACATGCAGCGGTACATAGTTGGGCTTCAAGGAACGACTGCGTTCAAACCATTCTAGTGCATCGCGGGATCCCATTTCATATAGAACGATAGCACAATAGTATGGCCAGCGAAAATCGGTTGCGTCTATTGCTGCGGCTTGCTTGTAGCATGGAACAGATTCATTTTTCAGGTCATGTATGTCGAGATTCATTGCCAACTTACCCCAGGCCGTAGCAGAGGTAGGATTTTTCTCGACTTCCATGCGTAGGGTTTGAATCTTTTTGGCAACCTGCTCCTCCATGCCGCTCAAGTCAGGATCCGGTAACAATTCCAAAGAGGATTGAGGTGAAAATATGATTTTGTATGTTAATATACTTATAATCACAAAAATGCAGACTAAAGTTAGAATAATGAGCAATGGCCATTTTTTAGCGAAACGCTTGGAGCCGTCAACACTCTCACCTGCTAATACAAAGGTTTTTGAGGAAGGTTGATTAAGGCCATGCGGCCTTAAAGGATTGTTTGATTTCTGTACCATAGTATCAATCCGTCATTCCGACTTGACCTTTCTTTAGTGTAATTATTCGATCTGCCTCAATCCCAGGAAAAGTCTCCTCGGTCCCGTCCGGCCACTGGACTATGATTTGGTCAACAGCGCTTGCTGTTCCCAGGCCAAAATGTACCCGTGGATCATTACTGCAGAGAAAGCTGTAGCCAGGAGCGATGAGTCGATTTAGTCGCCTACCCGCGACCAGAACCGTAATCTTTGCACCGAGGGCATCACGTTGCAGGATTGGATCAATGGCTCGAATAATAAGCCAATGCCCCTTTTCCTTCACGTCATTACGAAAAAGCCTTGCTAGGCCTCCCTCGTTCGTGACCAACAAATCAATATCCCCATCATTGTCTACATCACCGAAGGCCAACCCACGACTGTTTTCAATTTTGCTATGGTAAGCCGGTGCCCTATCGCTTACCTCGCGAAAACTTCCATGTCCCAGGTTTTCAAATAGAAAATTGGGTTCAGCGTAATAATCCCAATAGTTGGGAGGATCATGGTTCGTCAAAAGAGGCCCTCGCGTTACTCGACCATTAACTACCGCAAGATCAAGGTCTCCATCGTGATCGTAATCAAAAAAACCAGTGCCGAAGCCGGTATAGGCCATACTGGGTCCAGCCAAACCCGCTGGTGAAGTATCGTCCTGAAAGCCGTACTCTCCAGCATTCCGATAAAACGTGTTGCTTTCCCTTCGCAAATGAGTTATGAACAAATCGAAATCATTATCGTTTTCCACATCTCCCAATGCAATACCCATACCTGCTTCTGCACGTCCCAGCTCGTTTAGCGCCGCTCCCAACAACAGCCCCTGATCCTGAAAAGTACCGTCGCGCTGATTCATCCACAGATGATTAGGCTCGCCATCATTGGCCACGTAGAGATCGGGATAATGATCTCCATTAAAGTCGGCACTTATTATCCCGAGTCCTTTCGCTGAACCCTTGGCAATACCGGAGGTGACGGATATATCAGTAAACGTACCATCGCCATTATTGCGATAAAGCACATCTGGCACCCCTGAAAAACCATCGGGTCCACAATAATCCCGACGGCCAGCTTTGTCCATACAAACATCCAAGGGATTATAAGCCACATAGTTTGTCACGTAAATATCCAAATAGTTATCAAGGTTATAATCAAAGAAAATAACGGAACATCCCCAGTGCGGGTTGCCAATCCCGGCCAGTTTCGAAATATTGGTAAATGTACGATCGCCGTTGTTGCGGTAGAGCGCATCGTAACCATAGTTTGTGACGTAGACATCAACATCGCCATCATTATCGATATCACCAACAGCAACGCCCATACCGTAACCTGTATCACCCAAACCAGAAGCTTCGGTGACATCAACGAAGGTTCCATCCCGCTCCTGACGGAATAGGTGATTTCTCAAAGGTGGGGCATTAAATCTCTTTTTACCGTGCTGCGCACCATTCACCAAATAAATGTCGAGATCGCCATCATTGTCGTAGTCAAGAAATGCACCTCCGGAACCAATACTCTCCGGCATAAAATAGCTACTATCGACCCCTGGATCGTGCAAAAAGTTCAACTGGACACGCTCTGTGATATCGGTAAAAATAATTGCATTTAATGAACTATCATTATCGTTTTCAGATAGACCACATCCCCCAAAAATAAGAAAAAAAATTAGTAGCTCAAATGTATTAATTATTGTCTGCATGGGGTTGGATGTTTTAAATATAATATTTCTTTTTAATCATAAGAAGAAAATGCCCACTAAAATGGAAATACCACAGAAATGAATATAAATCTTTAATCCTGATTCTGTGACAGTTCTTTTTCTGTGGGCATCTTTTTTCATTTTGGTTCTGGCTTGTCCAGAGTAGGAATAATTCAAGTTACAAAATAAGATTTTTAGCTAACTACTTTTGCACCTACGTCATTTATTAAAAAATACAAATTATCATGGTTATAATCAACGATATTTTTAAAAGATGGAATTGAGACTACGCCCATCCTAAAGATTATAAAAACAGATTAAGGCTCTTAAATTAGAGGGTTTATAAGTTTTAAAATGAATTAAATTTGTTGATTCTCTAATTTAATTTCCGTATATTAAATTTAGATATTTGCACATCTCTATAAATTCCCATTTTAAACTTTAATTTCATAATGAATTAAATTAATATAAAATAATTCAAAAGCTAACCTTCTTATAAAATGCTAAATTCTTTGATTTTAAGTAGTTTGCACAAGTTATTTAAATTCAAACTAAACACTAATTATGAGAAGGTCAGCTTTTTGCACCAATGTCATGAATTATTTTATGAGTTACTTAGCTTTTGTTATAAAAAATCAAACTAACCAATCAGTGAAGCATTTGAGGATCTATAATGACACTTCGGGCTACCGAAAATAGTAAACCTCTCTGTGTCGACCTGGATGGCACCCTCCTGGCAACCGATACATTATTAGAGTCATTAGTTATTCTGCTTAAAACCGCACCGCTTGGGTTTTGGGCCGTACTATTTTGGATATTTCGAGGCAAAGCCATTTTCAAACGCCAACTTGTCAGGCATGTAGTCCTCAATCCGGAATACCTTCCGTATCGTAAAGATGTCCTCTCTTTCCTAAAGGAACAACAACGTTCCGGGAGAAAACTCATTCTAGTGACTGCCGCTGATCAACAGGTTGCTGAAAACATAGCAAATTATCTTAAAATTTTCTCTTCTATTATCGCTAGTAATGGCAAAGTGAATTTATCTGGCCGGCGAAAACTCAGTGCACTTCAAAAAAATTTTGGCCACAAAGGATTTGATTATATGGGTAATGCATCTGTTGACCTCGCTGTCTGGCAAGCAGCCCGAAGAGCAATTCTTGTTCACCCTTCTTCACGACTGGTCAAACGCGTTCGTCGAATTTCTTCTGTGTATCGCATTTTTTCTCCACGTACAAATCCAATCCCAATTTTGGTGAACGCGCTTCGTGTTAATCAGTGGGTTAAAAATACCCTGCTTTTTGTTCCCTTGCTCATGGCACATAAGATGGCCGAAATAGAGTTAGTTATACAGACAATTATTGCTTTCTTTTCATTCAGTCTTTGCGCTTCGAGTGTCTATATATTGAATGACATTTTAGACTTGGGATTTGACAGACAACATCCAACCAAGAAGTTTCGTCCCTTTGCCGCCGGACTGTTGCCAATAAAGACAGGCATATTCTTGATCCCGTTTCTAATTGTGAGCAGTTTTACGATTGCAATAGTTTATCTACCTATTAACTACATCATCCTTTTGGCGTTTTATTATCTTCTGACGACAATATATTCTTTCTACTTGAAACGTATTCTTATTGTGGATGTTCTCGTCCTGGCCGCACTCTACACGCTTCGTGTACTTTCAGGTGCAGTAGCTGTAAATATTTATGTTTCACCCTGGTTGCTTGCGTTTTCGATGTTTATTTTTCTGAGCTTGGCGTTCTTAAAGAGATATTCTGAGCTTCTTATCATGAAAGGAAACAAAGTGTCTCGCTCTAAAGGCCGAGGCTATACTTTGAAGGATATCGAGCTCTTCAGAAGCATAGGCCCGACAACGGGGTATCTCGCTATCCTTGTTCTTGTTTTGTATATTAATAGCAACCAAGTAGTAAAACTATACAATCATCCAATGCTCTTATGGCTTATAGGTCCGTTATTACTGTACTGGGTCACTCGTATGTGGTTTCTTGCTCATCGAGGAGAGATGCTGGACGATCCTATTGTGTTTACCGTAAAAGATCGAAATAGCTATGCCGTGGGATGCCTGGTCGCTTTCATCATAATTGTGGCATCAATCTAAAAAGAACCTCTATGCGAATTTATATGTGCAAAATTAAGGTAAAACTTAGCGAAAAATACAGAAAATGAAGCAGTATGAGTCGTGGGGCAGGTACCCCAAGGCCAAACATACATTAATTATACCGATTTTTTCACGAAGTGAGATACCTTGCTTCAAGGCGATTACTCAACCCGTACTCCCTTATGCTCAAGGGCGAAGCTACGGCGATGTTTGCCTCAACGATGGCGGTATTCTTCTTGACACGGAGCCTCTCTCACGTTTTATTGCATTTGATAATAAACATGGTATCATTCGATGTGAAGCAGGAGTAACCTTGGCAGAGATTCTGAAGTTGATTGTCCCTTCTGGTTGGTTTTTGCCTGTAACTCCCGGTACGCAGTACGTCTCTGTCGGTGGTGCCATTGCTAATGATGTTCACGGTAAGAATCACCATAAAGCCGGCACTTTTGGGTGTCATGTGAAAAAGTTCGAGCTCCTTCGTTCCAGTGGTGATCGCCTTATCTGTTCCCCTTCTCAGAATGCAGAAATTTTTAGGGCAACGATTGGCGGATTGGGATTGACTGGCCTTATTCTCTGGGCAGAGTTTCAATTGATACCTATCCCCGGTCCCTTTATCGAAATGGAGCGTATTTGCTTTGCTACGCTCGAGGAATTCTTTGAAATTAGCACACATTCCGATCAAAATTACCAGTATACTGTTGGCTGGGTAGATTGCCTTGCACAAGGTGACAAGCTAGGACGAGGTGTATTCCTTCGAGGTAATCATACAGAAGGTAAAAGTTCTACTCGACCAAAGGTGAAGCATCCCCGAACCGTGCGAGTACCATGTGATTTTCCTGCTTTCTTGCTCAATAGATTGACAATGAAGGCTTTTAACAACCTGTATTATTACACTCAAATGCACAAACAAAAGAAGAATATCATTTACTTTAAACCTTTTTTTTATCCGCTTGATTCAATACTTATGTGGAATAGATTATATGGTAAGCGAGGCTTTTTCCAATATCAATGTGTTGTGCCGTTTGATGATTATGAGGCAATTCGAACGATTCTCATCCATGTTACTCGCGGTGGGAAAGCATCATTTCTGGCTGTATTAAAAAAATTCGGGAATATCCGGTCTCTGGGTATGCTTTCGTTTCCAAAACCGGGAGTGACACTTTCATTAGACTTTCCATATCGTGGCATTGAGACTTTACGACTGCTTGATGAACTAGATGAGATTGTTGGTGAGGCCCGAGGTTCAGTCTACCCAGCCAAAGATGCGCGGATGTCTGCAAAAAGCTTTCAAAAATACTTTCCGCAGTGGAAAGCGTTTTCTTGTTTTATCGATCCGAAGTTTACCTCTAGCTTCTGGCGACGGGTTGCAGTTTCATCTGAGGAGAACAACGCATGAAAAAAGTTTTCATTATCGGTGCAACATCAGCAATTGCCCATGAAACGGCAAAATTCTTTGCTTCGACCGGAGCATGGTTATTTCTAGCTGGCCGTAATCAAGAAAAACTCATAGCGGTTGCCGACGATTTAAGAGTAAGAGGGGCAAGCAAAGTAGAAATATTCCCTTTCGATATGAACTGCCTTGACCGGCATGCGGAACTGGTATCAGCCGCTACAAAGAGCCTAGATGGATTGGATATAGTTCTGATTGCTCATGGAACTCTACCTGATCAAAGGCTTTGCGAAAAGAGTGTTGAAGAAACAATGAAAGAATTAACCACGAATTGTCTAAGCGTTATTTCGCTACTAACGCATCTTAAGAGTTACTTTGAACAGCAAGAACATGGCTGTATTGCAGTCATCACCTCCGTAGCAGGTGATCGCGGTAAACAGAGTAATTACATCTATGGAGCAGCAAAAGGGGCTGTAAGCATTTATTTACAAGGGCTACGAAACCGACTCTACAAATTCGATGTTGCAGTGGTTACAATTAAACCAGGTTTCGTTAATACCCCAATGACAGCCGCTCAGCCCAAAAATTTTCTCTATGTTAATGCCAACGTAGTTGGCAAAAAGATTTATGAGGCGATTATTAAGGGTAAAGATGTTGTTTACATACCGTGGTTCTGGCGTTGGATCATGTTTTGTATCAGATTACTGCCAGAGCCCCTTTTCAAAAGAATGAACCTGTAAGAACAGCAGTAAAAGTTGGTGAATTGGCCAAAAGCAAGTATATTAACACGAAGGGCAGATTGTGATTAAATATAACTGAAATAATACCGGATTTTCAATTACTTGGTAGTTTCCTTTTATATTAAGGTTGTTAGACTTCTGTAAAATAGGGTGTACAACCTTTAGGTTGAAATTGTCATAGGCAGGCTGAAGCCTGTACACCCATGTTGAGTATGCAGAAGCCTGATAAGGTTGTTTGTTTTTATGAAAAAAAAAGTCAAGAGACGGAACCGAAAGCTTTCGAGCAGTAATCGAAGAGTCCATCATGGAAAGACTCTTGCGTCAAATCGTCCTGTGCACACTCACGTTGCTGATGGCGATTTGCATGTAGGCAGAAGCTCCTCATCTTTCCTGGTTGGTGTGGTTCTTGTGGGAATACTCGGCTTGTATTTCCTGGGCGCGGAACGACTCGCATCAATCGAAAGCTTCTGGTCGCCCGATTGCGGTGCACGATTCATTCAAGTGCAGTCCATTGTGCAACACTGGCCTGACTGGTCTATTTCGTATCCGGCAGAGGTTCTCGATCCCGGACACGAAAACAGCCCTCTCATTATTTTCGAGTTTCAAAATAAGGGAAAGAGCTACATATTCTATTCTTTCCTATTTGCCATGATCAGTGCTGTCTTCTTTGATGGCTTCGGTTATCTGGGACTCTCTATCGCACCGATTCTGGGCGGACTCGGTACTGCTCTTGCGGTCTACGGGCTAGCACGACAGCTAAGGTTCCGCTTCCCAATTGCGCCGATGTTGTTAGTGGCTGTCGCTACTCCTGTTGCCCTTTACAGTCAGGTGTTCTGGGACCACAGTTTAACCACGGGCATCGCTGCCATCTCGCTTTATTTGGCCGTTCGCGCTGCAAAGGAGGGGCGCCTCTGCCTCTGGTTCGCAGCAGGTGCCGCTGCTACTTCTGGTGTCTGGTTTCATGAGATACTCATCCCATACCCGGTTGCGCTCGCTGTGGGCGCCATCTGGATAAATCGTCGCCAAGCTGTGAACCCTATCCTTGCCCTGGTAGGGGGATCGGTTCTGATTATGGTGCCGCTCGCTGTCATCAACCAGAGTGTCTATGGAACCCCATTCGGTCCACATCTGAGTAATGTGGGACTTGGAACCACAGGCGGAATGTTGTACTACTTGCAGTACCCGTGGGATTTGATCCTGGGCGCCTATTTTACGCTCTTTGGGTGGAGTGCTCATAATCCTGTAGGGGCTAGACAGTTGGCTCTCATGCTGGATGAACCATCTCTGCCAGCGAGGTCTGATCTCCAGACGTCATTCGTTATGGCAGTTCCAATCATCCTCTGGTTTGTGCTGTCAGCCGCTGGTGTTTGGCGCCGAGACCAGGGACGGCGTCTCTCGATTCTCCTGTTCGTCGCTATATTCATGAGCGGCGTATGGAGCTGTCTTTATCCTCAAAAGGCCCATAGTCTGTTCTATGTTTGTCCCTTTCTGGTACTGGCTTTTGCGGCCTCGCTGCGTCGAACGAACGACAAGCACGATTCATTACTGCAGTTCCGGCAGATGCTTGCTGTTGTAACAGCAGTATACACGTTTTCGGTGCTGTTCAAGACAACACTCGGCGGTACAGAGTGGGGCTCTCGCTACCTGCTCGCGACAGTACCTGCTCTAGTGCTGTTGTCCTGGTCGGTCATTGAGAATTTGCTACCAGAGAGAGATGCTCGTATTGCTAGGAATTGGGCAGGCGGTGCCAAGTCACTGCTCGCAGGCATAAGTCTCCTTCTGGTCGTATCCGTAGTGCTTCAATTCCAGGGCTACCGACAGATCGAGAGTACGCAGCGCATGAACCGACAGCTCACAGAGGCGGTCATGCAAAGCAGAGATGAGATTATCATCACGGGGATGTGGTGGATCGCGATGACTGCTGCACCCGCATATCCGCACAAGCAGATCCTCTTCGTGCGTGACGAATCCCATTTGACTCCTCTTCTCCAGAGAATGCAGCAGCAGGAAATTGAGAGCTTCACATGGCTGGGCCCCTCGCCGCGTAACGTGTCGCCGCTTGCTATCAAAGCAGGTTATGCACCAGTCATGAAAACTCTTACGCGTACAACCTATAATCTGTACCATTTGCAGTATGTTGCTCCTCAAGATCAGTCGGAAGGTGGATAGCTTTCCTTCTGGTCAAGCAATATAATTTTGAGTGCACGAATGCAATTTGAATTAAAGCGGTGATCAAATTATAACGATGAGATAGAAATTTGAATGGAAACTAACTCAGAACTTTCATGCCCAGACTGTGAAATCCGTGATTATCAGGCTTCTTATTTTCCACACAAATGGAAATTGGAGGTATTCTACAGCAAAAAATGGAACACAACTCTTTCAACAAGCGTTTTATTTTGAAACCATTATGGGCAAAGGGGTAAAATACGGTATTGTAAATCATGTAATATCAATAAGCTCTTAATTTTGTAAAACCCACTTCAGTATTAAACCAGAAGGGCTTAAAAAATGAAACGAAGAGAATTTTTGAAACTCAGGTTGCGCGCCCTGTTTCCCATTGTGCTCGCGGCTGTTCTTCTGGCCGCCTTGGGCATCTATGGGTGTCTCAAGGGAAGGTCGGCCGGTCGCTACAACCTGATCCTGATCTCGATCGACACCCTCCGCGCCGACCGGCTAGGGGCTTATGGCTACGCTCGTGACACCAGCCCCAACCTAAATGCCTTCGCTGAGAAAGGGGTTCTGTTCCGCCACGTGGTGGCTGAGTGCTCGTGGACGCTGCCCTCCCATGTGACCATGCTGACTGGGCTTTTTCCCTCGACTCATGGTGCCACGCACCCGGCGCTGAAGCCAGGGCCCGACACCGAGTTCCTGGCCGAGATCCTGCGGGCAGAAGGTTATCGCACCATCGGTCACACCGAGGGTGGTTATGTGGGCGCCGAGTACGGATTCGGCCGCGGATTTGAGTTCTTCGACGACACGCGCCGGGGACTCCCCGCCATTCTCGAGGAGGCCGCCGCGCAGATCCGCGAGTTCAGCCCGGACGACCGGTACTTCTGCTTTCTCCACACCTACGACGTTCACTGCCCGTACACACCGTCCGAACCCTACGCCGAGATGTTTCAGACCGAGGACGCACAGTTCATCGACACCCGCTGGCGCTGCGGCAATCCTCACTATAACCGGATGGTGCTCTCCGAGGGGCAGGTTCGCTTCCTGTCCAATGCCTATGACGCCAGCATCCGTGAGGCCGACGAGCACCTAGGGCGGTTCATCCAGTTCCTGGAAACGAGTGGTGTCCTCGACAACACGGTCGTAGTGGTCACCTCGGATCACGGCGAAGAGTTTCGCGAGCACGGCCAGATCGGACACGAACGGACGCTCTACCGAGAAGTGCTCATGGTGCCGCTGATCATCCTGGCCCCGGGCCTGACCCCCATGCGGGTGGATACGCCGGTCGGCCTCGTGGACCTCACGCCCACGATTCTGGACCTCCTAGGGCTGCCCGTCCCCAGCACCATGGAGGGCGAGAGTCTCTTGCCTCTCGCTACTAGGGAGCCAGGGACTGATCCGAACTCCGGTACCCGCATCAGCGAGCTGCAGTGGCAGTTGTTCTTGCGCTCGGTTATGACCCCCAAGTGGCACCTCATTCTCAATCTGCGGACCGACGAGGAGAAGCTCTTTGCCGTGGTCAATGACCCGCTGGAGGGGCAGGATCTCTCCGCCGTGAACGAGAAGGAGGTTTCGCAACTGCTGGCGGTTCTCGAGCGACATCGCGACGGACGCCAGCAGAGGACGCCAGAACCACTGGATCGAGTGACGCCAAAACAACGCGAGCTGCTTCGCAGCCTCGGCTACATCAACTAGAGACGTGGACGGAAAGTATATTTTTAGAAAAAACTCGATCAAAAAAACAATAACTTAGATGTTGTTAATTCTGCAAATTTGGGGTTTTCGTCCATGTCTCTAGGAAAGCAGTGAAGGAACCCTCTTGCGACGCAGGAAGAGGACATACGATAGCGCAAACGTTCGAGTCTAAGAAGACTCTCGGCTAGATGCTGAAGTGATAGGTCGACCGCCGACCTCACCAGGTCTACCTGAATTTTGTGAAACCTGCTTCAGCAAATAATTAAGGAGGTACAATGGATATACCCGTAAAGTGTAAACAATGTTATTCCAATCCTCAATTTTCTCAAGAATTAGGCTATCCTATTAATCCTCGTATGACACAGACGCTAGGACTTTATCCTTTCTTCAACTCTGTAGATCAGGTGGAAGTAAAAAAAACCGTGCCTGGGCGAGACGGAAGGCACAGGGAGAAGCGCAACCTCATTTGGTGGCTTCACCTGCTCATAATCGTCCTGCTTCTCGCCACCGGATGCCGGGAGCAAGGAGGCACCGTGGTCAATCGGGTCATCCTCATCGGGCTCGATGGCCTGGAGTGGCGAGTGGTGGAGCCCCTGGTTGCCAACGGAACCATGCCCAATCTGGCTCGCTTCCTCGAGCGAGGTGCTTCGGGCCGCCTCCTGACGCTGCTTCCTACCCTCTCTCCCAGCATCTGGGCCACGGTGGCCACGGGAAAGCTCCCAGACGAGCACGGAATCGAGGGGTTCGTGCGCAGGGTAGCCTACACCAGCACCCGCGTTCCCTACACCTCGAATACACGCCGGGTGAAGGCTCTTTGGAACATGCTCTCGGAGAGAGTCACCGGAAGAACTCCCCTGCGGGTGGCGATAGTGGGTTGGTGGACTACTTGGCCGGCAGAGCCGGTGAACGGGGTCATGATCTCGGACCGCATGATGTACTCGCGCTTCAACCCCTGGCTCGGCTTGCCACGTTACGGCGAGGAGCTGCCGGAACAGACCTATCCCCCGGCGCTCTTCTCGCACTTGGCCGATCTTGCCGAGGTTCGGGCCGAGGAGTTGGAGGCAGAGTTCCTTGCCCGATTCATCCCCGGGGAAGCCGGTAGTGTCCTGAGCCAGGAGGATCACCGCATCCACGACCCCAGGTACGAGCTAGCGCTGGCCTACAACCGGGACGAAGGGTACCGTAAGATGGTGGAGCGCGTGCTGGCCGAGGAGACCTTTGACTTCGTGGCCTACTACATCAACGGGATCGACATCGCCTCCCACTATTTTTGGAAGTACCGCTTTCCCAAGGAGTGGCCAGATGGCGTGGCACCGGTCGATGTCCGTAAGTACGGGGAGGTGATCGCCCGCTACTATGCCTACGTGGACGAGTCCATCGGTCCCCTACTCGACCAGGCGTCAGAGCACTGCCTAGTCATGGTGGTGTCGGACCATGGGTTTGTCACCGGCCGAAGGGATGATACGCCCAACGTATCCGGGATTCACTACAATGTGGCGCCGCCGGGAGTCATTGCCATGGCCGGCGGGTCTGTGGAGGCGGGAGCGCGGGTTAAGGAAGCGACCGTACTCGATATCGCCCCGACTGTGCTCCATCTGTTGGGTCGCCCCGTACCCCGAGACATGAAAGGAAGAGTGCTGCCGCCGGTCATGAAATCGGGGCGGCGGCCGGTGGAGTACATCGACACCTACGAGAGGGCGAGCCAGAGCCCGGAGAGTCGCGACCCCAAGGCCAGCCGCGCGGATGAAAAGATGCTGGAAACCCTGAAGAGCCTTGGGTACATCAAGTAAGGTTGCCGCCGCACCGAATCATTCTTCTGATCTTCGCAGTCTGTCATCGGGCATTTTAAAAGCAGCCAAGTGTGCGCGGTTCAAAATAGACTAGATTCAGAGATTTATTCTATTTATTTTTAAATGAAGATATATATAGAGTATAGAAGAAAAATAAAAATGTGGATTCTTGCTTTTGTTTTTTTCACATTATTTATGATAGTCGATGTACAACCTGCTTTAGCCTATATTGGACCGGGCGCTGGGTTTGCATTTCTAACTTCATTTTTAATGGTATTTGTTAGCTTTATTATGGCTTTTTTAACATTACTTACTTGGCCCATACGTGTTTTTATACGATTTTTCAAACGTAGAAAAGCACTTGCAAATGCAAAAACTGATCGTGTTATAATTCTAGGTCTTGATGGTCTTGAACCAACAATCACCGAACGGATGCTAGAAGAAGGTAAATTACCCAATTTGCAGAATCTACAACAACAAGGGTCTTACTCACATTTGCAAACCACTTATCCAGCTATTTCTCCTGTTGCTTGGTCTGCATTTTCAACCGGAGTAGGGCCAGGACAACATAATATTTTTGATTTTCTTTCCCGTGAATTTCACACTTACTTACCAAAATTATCATCTTCTAAAGTAGGTACACCAAAGCGTAAATTATCGTTAGGCAAATATGAAATTCCACTCGGTAAACCTGTGGTTCGATTCTTAAGAAAGAGCAAAAGTTTTTGGAAAATTTTAGGTAATCATGGGATTTTTTGTCATGTTTTGAGAGTGCCAATCACTTTTCCCCCAGAGAAACTTAATGGCGCTATGCTTTCAGCCATGTGTACTCCTGACCTTTGGGGAACTCAAGGGACATTCTCATTTTTTACAACAGATGACTCGATAAACCCTCTCAAAGAAGGTGGCTATACATCCATTGTTGAAAGGATCGGGACACGAGTTGAAGGCTATATTCAAGGCCCGGAAAATTCAATTACCAAGAAACACGAACAGATGAAACTCCCATTTATTGCAAATATATTAAGCGATCATCAAGTAGAATTAATCCTTGACAAGAAAAAGGTTTATCTTGAAAAAAATACTTATTCAGACTGGATTGAACTAAAATTCAAAGCAGGATTAGGTATCAAGGTACAAGGAATCGCAAAATTTTATCTACTTGAAACACGACCACATTTTCGTTTATATATGACACCAATAAATATTGATCCTGAAAAACCGGCCCTGCCTATTTCTCATCCATCATTTTATTCAGTTTATCTTTCAAAACTCTTGGGAAAATATGCAACGTTGGGCTTGGCTGAGGATACCTGGGCATTAAATGACGGCGTCCTAAATGAAGAAGCCTTTTTGAAACAAACATATTTAATTCATGAAGAACGTGAAAGACTATTTTTTCATGCTTTAGATAAAACCAAAACAGGGTTATGTGCGATGGTAATTGATGCACCCGATCGAATTCAACATATGTTCTTTAGAACACTTGAAGTTGATCATCCTGCTAATCAAAATAAAGAAACTGATACGTATAAAAATGTAATTGAAGATTTGTATATCCGCATGGATAGTCTTGTTGGCCTTACAATGGAAAAAATTAGTAAAGATGATGTTTTCATAGTTCTTTCTGACCATGGTTTCAAATCTTTCAAACGTGGAATCAACCTTAATGTTTGGTTAAAAAAGAATGATTATCTTTCTCTAAAAGAAGGTGTTACAGAAAGCGGTGACTATTTTCAAGGGGTGGACTGGGAGAAAACTAAAGCTTATGCACTTGGTTTGGCAGGTATTTATATCAATGTTAAAGGGCGTGAAAAGAACGGTATTGTCCATCCAGGTGAAGAATATCATAAGCTGAAAGCCGAATTGATCAAAAAGCTTTCTGGTCTCAAGGATCCGGAAAATGGCGAAGTATCTATCACTGAAATGTTTGATAGTCGTAAGATTTATAATGGTCCTTACATTGATAATGCACCAGATTTAATTAGCGGCTATAATGTTGGATATCGCATTTCGTGGAAAGGAGCAAAAGGCGTTGTAGACGATGTGATATTTGAGGACAATGTTAAGGCTTGGAGTGGTGACCATTGTATCGATCCGCGTCTTGTTCCAGGTGTTATTTTTAGTAACCGAAAAATTAGGTCATCAAAACCAAGGTTAATGGATATCGCGCCTACGGTTCTTGAATTATTTGGGATCAAAAAGCCTGCTTATATAGAGGGACAATCCATCTTTAACGAAACCAAACTAGAGACCGAGAAGAACCCTTTTTCACCTACATCTGTAAAGCCAACCAAAGCAACAGAGGTAGCATCAATCAATGATTAAGTCTAATTTAATTGTTTTGTTTACCATTTGCTTAGTGATAACGGGTTTATTCTTTTGTGGATGTGCAAAAAATCAATCCAATTCTTTAAATAAAAAGGTAATTGTCATTGGTTTTGACGGAATGGACCCCCAGCTTCTATCGCAATACATGAGTGAAGGTCGGTTGCCGAATTTTTCAAAGTTGGCAACCACGGGCGATTACAAACCATTAGAAACGAGTATACCTCCCCAAAGCCCTGTTGCCTGGTCAAATTTTATTACTGGAATGAATCCAGGGGGTCACGGAATCTATGATTTCATTCGCCGAGATCCGCGAATTATGTTGCCAACCTCATCAACAACTAAGATTGAAGGTTCAGGTAATACGATTAAAATTGGTAAATGGATGATTCCTCTATCAGGAGGGAAAGTGGAGAATTTGCGTCAAGGCAAAGCATTTTGGAACATTCTTGAAGATCATGGCGTGCCAACGACCGTTTTCAGGGTGCCAGTCAATTTCCCACCAGTAAAATCGAAAGGAAAGGCTTTGAGCGGCATGGGTACGCCTGATTTGCTTGGTACTTTTGGGACGTTTTCGTATTACACCGATGATCCGCCGCCTAATCGAGATGATATTTCAGGTGGCGTGGTTTATCCTGTTACAGTCATAAATAATTCGATTGAAGCGAATTTAGTCGGCCCCAAAAACACATTCTTAGTAGACGAGCGGGATGCAACAATACCCTTTAAAGTATGGTGCGATCCTGAATATCCCACAGCCAAAATTGAAATTCAAGGCCATCAAATTTTATTACAAGAAAAAGAATGGAGCGATTGGATTCAAGTTAAGTTTGAATTAATACCGGCATTGCAATCGGTTACAGGAATCTGCCGATTTTATCTCAAAGAAGTGAGACCAAATTTCAAATTGTACCTCACTCCGATCAATATTGATCCCTCAAATCCCGCTTTACCAGTTTCTACTCCAGAGGAATATGTGCAAGAATTGTATAAATGTTGTGGGTATTTTTATACTCAAGGCATGCCTGAAGATACCAAGGCGTTATCTTGGGGGGTATTTGATTATGATGATTTCCTTAGTCAAAGTCAAAATGTGCTGAAAGAGCGTTTATTTCTATTTGATCATGTGTTCGATGATTTTAAAGAGGGGTTATTGTTCTTCTATTTTTCAAGTACAGATTTAACCGCACATATGTTCTACAATATGATTGATCCAGGGCATCCCGCCTTTGATACTGAAAAAGCAAAAAAATTTGGCTACGTGATTGCCTCAGTTTATGAAAGTGTTGATGCTGTTGTGGGTAAAGCCATGGAACACATGGGAGAAAATACTACCCTAATTATCATGTCTGATCATGGGTTTGCGCCCTTCAGGCGCGCTTTTCATCTAAATACATGGTTGAAAAATGAGGGATATATCACCCTCATCGATGAATCTAAACAAGCAGAAATCGGATATTTTCAGAATGTTGATTGGACACGGACGCTAGCCTATGGAATAGGATTTAATGGTCTTTATATAAATTTACTCGGACGAGAAGTCAATGGTTTTGTCAGTCGCCTTGGGAAAGAATCTTTATTAAAGGAAATAAGTGAAAAACTTTTAGCTCTACGTGATCCTAAAAATGGAAATAAAATAGTGGATCGAGTTTACAAGGCTGAGGAAATCTATTCGGGTAAAAATCTTGATTACGCTCCAGATCTTGTTATTGGTTACAACCGTGGTTATCGGGCTTCATGGGAAACAACTATTGGTAATTTCCCATTGGAATGGATCACAGATAATAGGGATCCATGGAGCGGCGATCATTGTATGGCTGCTGAACTCGTCCCGGGTGTAATTTTATCCAATAAGAAATTGAATTCACATGCTCCTAAACTGTATGATTTAGCTCCAACGATTCTTGCTGAATTTGGGATTGAAAAAGAAGACGAAATGGTTGGACATTCAATCTACTAACCTGGATTTTCTTAGCGCGGCGAAGTCGCACTTAGGCTGAGACAAAGGCCAAGGCCAAGAATAAGATTAGGGGTGTCTCCATCTCCTTAGCCTTTTGAGATTGGCTTTGGTAAATTGTTTATAATTTTCTTGCAAGAAAAAACAAAGATATGATTTGTAATACCATAAAACTTAATACAGGTAAAATAATTATTGACAAATGATTGTTATTTAAGAATTCAATTATTTTGTCGTTAATCATTTTGTCTATGAGTAAGGAGATCCACATGTTTGAACCCAAAATAAAAATTGAGAAAGAACTTTACGACCGCGTTAAAAAATTTTCGGAAATTGCTGGTTACTCATCAGTTGAAGAATTTGTCACTCATGTTTTAGAAAAAGAGCTTTCTTCGGTTGACGATACGGAATCTGAGGAAGAAGTCAAAAAGCGATTGCAAGGGTTAGGATACTTGTGATAGTAGCTTTATAGTATTACCAATCAAATCTTTGTTTTTTTAGGCAAGAAAAAATGATTAATAATATCAATGACTATAAATGACAGCGAAGTGTTATGACTTAATAACTTCATTGTTTTTTATCTAAAAGTACGAATAAGCAAATCCCTACAATTCTGAAATTTGCGGCTTCACTACGCTAAGTTTATTAACCAATGAATGATGGGAAAGTATTTGAAGTAGATATTAGACCTCATGGATCTTATTAACTCCTTTTTAAATTTTATTTTTAATATTTTATTTTTCCCATTTAAAAGTATTGATCCTGTTTGGGGAATGTTGGTCTTTTCATTTTTAACAGGCATTATCATGTTATTTGTTTTTAAAGCAACTTCTGATCAGACGGGCATTAAGAAAGCAAAAAATCTCGTCACCGGTCATTTTCTTGCGATACGTCTTTATCGAGATGATATTAGTTTGATGCTTGATACGATGAAAAATATTTTTTTAAGTATTCTATTTTATATGATAAAATCCCTTCGACCTATGCTTTTTCTTATCGTCCCGGTAGGAATAGTATTAATTCAACTTGGCATTCGTTATGAATATCGCCCCTTAAATGTAGGGGAAACTACGGTTGTTTCCCTACGCCTTAACGACCATGCCGAATCAGTAGTACTTAATGAGGTAGAACTTGATCTGCCTGATGGACTAAGTATGGAAATACCTCCTGTGCGAATCCAACAACTGGACGAAATCAACTGGCGCATTAAGGCGGAAAAACCAGGTATCTACAATCTTGTATTTAGATACAACGATAAAACATTGAATAAACGTTTACAGGTTGTGGAATCACTGGTTCCAATATCGACTCAGATTGCAAGTGATAATTTTATAACTGCCTTGTTAAATCCCGGAGAATCAAGTTTACCTAATGCTTCGGCTGCAACGTCAATTTCAGTTATGTATCCAAAACGGGATTTTAAGTTTTTAGGCATTACCTTGCACTGGCTTGTGGCATTCTTTGTATTCAGTTTGATCTTTGGGTTTTCATTGAAGCGATTCGTTGGAGTTGAACTGTAGTTTGATGAACTATCCTCAAGATTATAAAAACAGATGAAGGCTCCTTAAATTAGAGGAATAATAAGTTTTAAAAATGAATTAAATTTGTTGACTCTCTAATTTAATTTCCTTATTTTAATATAAGTAATTTTTTTTCATATCTCTTTTGCCTTATCTAAAATCTTGATAAGTATTACTGATTAGTATCTTTTAACCTGAAAAATTTTTCCAATGGATTGAAACAACCCAACGGATTAAAGGAATTTGTATCGGTTGACTTGTTTCTATCCGTTGGGATAGATTTTTTTGTTAAAAAAAAACATTTTTGGTTGCGGCTTTTCCGCGTTGGGAAGTTTTACTTGAGTATAAGAAGAGAATTTGAAGTTGTATTTACCTTTCTATAATTAATTCCAAACAGGAGGGGAAAAAATGAGCAACTCAGTTTTTTGGGGAATTTTTGCCGTTGGATTTGTTTTCGGTTATCTGCTTTATTACGCTGTTCGCCATACAAAGGAGTTCAGTATTGAAATGCTTAGCGTAGCCATTGGTGCTGTTGGAAGTGCTACGGTTATCGGTTTTTTGGGTAAACATGAAGATTGGATTGCACCATACGGACTGGGTTTATTGGCAGGATTTATGTTCTATTTTTTACTTTCAATCATATTTATAGCTACTGGACTTTTTGATAAATTTTCCAATGTCGGCATCCTTTCTAAAACTTTATTAGGAGCGCCGCGTGAGTAATAAAGCGCATAGAGCCAAGAGCATAGCTAGTAGTGCATAGAGTGGAGCGTGTACCTTTTTTATACCTTAATATCCTTTTTATAGAAATAAATGTGAGGAAATTGAAGATGTCACAAAAAAATTACTTTTTATACTTATTAATTATATGGCTTATCATCGCCTGCCAAAGTAGCACAGGAGAGCAGGCTGAATCAAGAATTTCGCAAGAGATAAAATCTACCATGACTCAAATTAAAAAGATTCCAATAAACAATAAGGCCGAGGCCGACAGTCTTATTAAGCTAGGAATTGACGTAATCGTTGTAGAAGACAACTATGTAGCAGCACGGATTCAACAAGGAGATTTGGCAAAAATTCAGACAACTAATTATAAAACGGAGCCGATCCGCGAAGAAGAGCTCATTCAGCGACTGGTTAAAATACCAGTCGAAGATAATTCAAAAGTCACCACTCTGGCCAATTTAGGTATGGATATTTGGGAAGTCAAAAAGGATACGGTTATTGCACAGGTATTTGACAAGCAGATTCGTGAAGCCGAGGTGAAAGGATTTACGGTAGAGATTATAGCAAGAAATGTTCTGGATTTGGTTAAAAAGAAAAAAGCAAAGTGAATAGTGAATCGTGAATAGTGCAAAGTGCAAATTGAAATTTGCATTTTGAAATTTGCATTTATCAATTAAGGAGTCTAACCGTGGATTATCGAAAATTATTACTATTTACTTTATTAACACCCCTGTTCATCTTCGGTACCTGCGATAATCAACCAGGACCACCGGATGCCGGACTTTACCATACTTACGATGAAATCCAGCAAGAACTGCATGATATGCAAACAGCTTTTCCAAACATTGCTAAAGTTTTCGATTTAGGCGAATCCTATGAAAAGCGTAAGATCTGGGCGATTAAAATTAGTGATAATGTCACTGAAGAGGAAGAAGAACCTGAAATTCTATTTATGGGTGGCCACCATGCCCGTGAGTGGATTTCTATTGATGTCCCCTTTTTACTGGCCAAACACCTTCTTGAAAATTACGCAGTCGATGCATCAATTAAAAATTATGTAGATAACGGTGAGATATGGATAATTCCTTTGGTTAACCCCGATGGTCACCAGTATTCAGTGACCAATAATCGACTTTGGCGAAAGAATCGACGAAACAACGGCGACGGCACGTTTGGAGTAGATCTGAATAGAAATTATTCCTTTCAATGGGGCGGACCTGGCTCCAGCGGCGATACCTTTAGTGAAATTTATCGGGGATCAGCGCCTTTTTCTGAACCAGAAACAAAAGTCATTCGGGATTTTGTGAAGCAACATAATTTTGTTGCCATGATCACCTATCACAATTTTTCTCAATTAATTTTGTATCCTTGGGGCTATACAAATACACCGGCCCCAGATGAAGAACAATTGAACCGAATGGCAAGCACCATGGCAGACAGCATTCTAAAAGTTCATGGTAAAAGCTATATAGCCCAGCAGAGTTCTGAATTATATTTAGCCAGCGGGGACGCTACCGATTGGCTTTACGGTGAGACTCAAGTTCCATCCTACACCATTGAGCTGCGTCCTGAATCTACATTTCCTGGATTTCAACTGCCAGAAAGCGAAATTCAACCTACCTTAGAAGAAAATTTACCGGCGGCCTTATTTTTAATTCAATGGACACAAACGGCAATAAGCATGCCTACATTGTAGGGTACCATTCTAATAATACAACCACGTTTGCCATTAATCGACAACACCCTTTCATTTATGACATTGGTGCTTTCCACCTGCGGCACTTATTTAATTTGGAAACCGAGATTGAATCCCAAAACAAAATCGATAACTTCGTTTAAATCATCTTCAATCGGCAGCCTGAAATGAACCCCCGGCCGAACTTGTCCTAATCCAACGCTGGCTGCTATTCCAAGCTGAAGAAACGTCCGTTCTCCAAGATTACCTTCCCCAGAGACCACCAGGCGACCCGTAAGTCCACCTTCGATAGTAAACTCCTCACTTTCATGTCCAAGCTGTCCGCTGAATACAGTATATAAAATGGGATCTTCTTCACCTTCTGTGTCGAATAGGATCGAGGGCCCGCCACGAAGCCGTAAGAAAAAGTTTGATGGATTTTTTTGACGAAAATTTACAATTCCCATGATAGTTACTATGTCAGATGTAAATGCTTCGAAACGGTCCCAATCAGAATAGGAACCAACAAAGGTTGCAAAATTACTCGAAGAGACGATTGGCAGGCGTAACCCAAGCTCCAAGAACGTACGGGAGTCCTCGCTCTTTATTTCCAATCCGAGATAGGGATTGCCGAGCTTGTCCTCGGAGCTGCTTTCAGGAGACTCAAGTTCACCATGGGCAAAAGGAAGCTCCCCGACAAAAATAAGTTCTTCCGCTAATGGCCAGCGCACCGAAAAGAACAGAGTTGAGGTTAAAAGGGTTGTGTTATTAGCCCCATCAAAATCCGGTTTGAGAATTTCAAGAGCGAATGTTTGGTTCTGATCAATCCAAATTGGTTGAGAGGATAATGATGAGGATAAAAGTAAGATAAATAAGGCGATGAACAGCGCCTTTAGGTTCCTAGATAACGGTTTCATTATGATATACTCCTTAAACTGATCATGGCTATTTCATTAAGATGCCGAGATTAATTCCAATTACAAAATCGAGGACTTCAGTTAAATCATCTTCCAAAGGGAGTCTGAAATGGACCCCCGGCCGAACATTGCCCAAAGCAATGCTGGCGGTTAGCCCAAACTCAAGAAAGGTCCGTTCGCCAATGCTGCCTTCATCTGTGAATATTAAACGACCGGTAAATCCACTTCTGATACCAATTAACTTACCTTCATAACTTAACAAGGCATTGTAGAGAAGATATAACTCAGAATCATCCGCATCATCCGTGTTGAGCAATAGTGAAGGTCCAGCACGCAACCGAAGGACAAAGTCTGAAATAATATTATGTTGATAGTTAACCGCTCCTAAAAGAGCAACTACATCGGGAAGGAATGCTTCTAAACGGTCAAAGTCCGAAAAAATGCCAACCTGAGATGGGAAAAATTTATCAGGCGCTAACGGAACTCGCAGACCTAATTCGGTAAAAACTGGAAAGTCCCTTCTCCGAAATTCAAGTCCAAGATAAGGATTCCCGATCATACTCTCGGATATGTTGTCCCGGTTTCTGAAATCAAGCCCAGCATGGACAAAAGGAATATCTGCAACCAATATAACCTTCTTGGAAATTGGTAAACGCAGAGACAAAAAAATAGCTGAAGTCACAAATGTGGTATTATCGTTGCCATTAATATCTTTAAAGTCTGGCTTAAAAATCTCAAGCGAGAGAGTATTATCAAGGCTTTGACCTACCCAAATGGGTTGGGATAACAACATGGAGGGAAAAGATAGGGAAAGAAAAACGATTATAATCGTTTTCTTCAAAAGTTGTTTCATAGTATTCCTTCTAAACTTGAATATAATAAACTAGAAATAAATAAACCATCCCTAAAACAAGAACTCCCGACCTAATTTTGAATAAAAGGTCGGGAGTTAAAATGATCGGCAATTTGCACTTCAAGATGATCCTGGAATTAGATACGATCAAAACAAATATAAAATTGCACCTGCTAGGTTCTAATAGTTACTTGATTAACAAAAATATCTGTTTTCACTTTTCAGCGCTGAAACTTATCTGATTGTATAGCTGATACGTGCCATAGCTAATCGACCAATTTGGGGAGCGCCAATAAATTCTCGATGATCATTATTCAGTAAATTTTGTATGGAAAAGTCAAAACGCATGCCAGGCGCAAAACGGCTTAAGTCGTAACCGGCGCCAATATCTAACAAGAAGTAGTCGTCTATATCGCCTTTATAAACTCCGGAGTCCACCGGAAACCCTTGTACGTATCGTGCCGACGCATTGACGGAAAAACTGAGTGGGACGCTGTAGTTAAAGCCAAACTTAGACTTGAAGCTTGGTGCGTTTAGCGCAACTTGCAGCGCGGTATTGGTTTCTTTCAATTCTTTGTTATCAAAAAAGTCGTCACTCACGAACGACAGATTGCCGAAGAAGCTCAAACGTTCGGAAGCGATGATTTGGAGAGAAGCATCTATGCCCCAGAAATCGACTTCACCGAAATTACGATACGCGAGCAATAACCCAGGAGTCTGGCCGGATTGTGGCGCATGTTCTCTAGGATCGACAATCGCAACCGGTGTACTGTCATCCGGTAGACTGCCGCCAGCGAGTGCAACAATTAAACCAGCGATCGATTCAGGTGTCTGACCCACGGCTCCCAACGCTTGGGCTAAGGTTGTGTTATTGGTAATGGCTGAGGCTAACGCCGCTTGCAAGTCCGGCGAGAGGGTAGGAACGAATACCATCGGACTCTCCATCGCCAAAGGGCCGATAAAGTTTTTCTTGCGCGTATAATAGCCGTCAATGGCAAATAATACACGATTTTTGATGAGACCCTTGTAGCCGACCTCAAACGAGTGGGTCGTGTTTATTTTAAGCGGCTGGATGTTCTCAACGTCCTGCACAGGGTCGAACCCGAATGTTGCCAGATTCAATTTAGCCAAGGCGCCTTTCGAAAAGCCAGATACCTGGGTAAATTGTGGATCGAGCAGATCGATCAAACCTTGTAGCTGGGCATCCGGAAAGACATTAGGATCATTAAGAGGCGGAGGCAGTAAAGCGCGAATGGCTGACAAAGGCGTTGCGGCCAAGCCAGCGTACACAGCGGCGTATGTCGCATCAAGCGGCAGGCCTACCGGCTGCGGCTGGCCCAACGTTTGGGGATTCAGACTGTAAGCGACCAGGTCCGTGCCAGCAAACGGTGCAAAATCAGGATTCCGCGTAAAGTGGAAGCCAAAAGCTGAGCCGCGACCTTGAACCACAATCTCTGTGCCGGGGATTTGTGCCGCAGGGATATCCAGAAAATTCTCGGTATTACCCGGAGAGGTAAAGGCTTTATTGTACGTGACCCGAAAAGAGTGTTGCGGCGTAGGTTTGAACACCAAAGCGACTCGCGGTGAAGCTATCAGATCTTCTTGCAGGTTATTATAGTCCAGACGCAGCGCCCCGGTAACATCAAGCTGAGGAGCGAGCGCCAGTTGCGTCTGAATGTATCCCCCTGTTTCAGAAATCAAGTCAACTTCCTCATTGCGGCCGTAGATCGTACCTTTGGTGTCCGGAGTCGTGCGGTCATAGTCAAAGCCGATAATCACACGATGTTTACCATTAGCCAATTCGAGATTATATTGGGTCTGTATGTTGAACAACGTAGAGTTGTCTACCAGGTCTTTGATTGGGCCGCTTAATACACGGGTGTTACCGGCATTATTGCGGTTCAAGTAGGTCTGGGCGAAAAAATTACCGGCTTGCAGACGAAGCTGTCCGTAGGAATAGCCCCATCCGTCTGCCTGTGCCGTGCCAACTCCGGTAAGTACTACCCCATCAAAAGACGAATAGCCGCCATTAGCGGTCAGGGTCACGTCGTCGCTGATTCGGTATTGCAGCATCCCATTTACGTTAACTTTTTTGTAATCGTAGTTACGCTCAACACCGGGGCGGTCTTGCACCAGTTGTAGCGAGTCTAACCTGTCAGCTCGGTTGAGTTCCCAGTCATCAGCCTGAGCATACTGTGCGGTAATTTTATAGCCGAACCTATTGTTAATGACTCCTGCATGACGAAACTGACCGGCAATTGATGTCCGCTCGCCGCCTGCGAAAGAAAACGTCGTGCCAGGATACGTAAAGGGATCTTTCGTTATGTAGTGTATTACGCCCTCATCAACACCAGCCCCATACAAGGCTGCTCCGGGACCACGCACGATTTCAACTCTGTCTAAATCGGTACTCTGATTGGGCATGATTGAATGCACATTAACGCCCAAGGAGGCCACCGCGGACTGACGATTGTCTGTCAACACGTAGGCTTCTCCGGAGAAGGCGTTATTGAAACCGCGCATTACTATTTCACGTCGGTCCACACCGGTCTGAGCTATGTCAACCCCGGTTACATTTCGTAAAATAAATGAAGAAGAAGGCGCAACATCGGTTGTGATTTCTCTGGCTTCTAAAACCGAAATGGATGCCGGCGCCTCGAGTACTTTTTCAGGCCTCCGAGAAGCAGTCACAGAAATTGGGTTGAGTTCTATTCCTGTTTGGGTAAGCACTATATCCAGAGTTTTCGTTTCACCTGCGGAAACAACCACGTCGGTAAAGATTTGCTTTTCATACCCAATATAGGAGGCGGTAACGGTATAAGTGCCGGGTGGCAAATTTCTGACTTCAAACTCCCCAGATACTTTCGCGGCCGCACCCGTCTGGACATTTGCTGACGTCACTACAACATTGGCACCTGGCAATGTATCGCCGGTTTTTTCATCTGTCACAGTGCCACGAAGGGTCGCAGTCTGTGCAAATGCCAAACTTGAAACCAATCCAATTTTTACCAAACAAATAAAAACCCAGCAAAATCTACGTGTTTTCATGATTACTCCTCCCTTCATTTAATTAATATAGACTTCTGCAAAATAGGGTGTACAAACTTTAGGTTAAGATTGTCATAGGAAGGTTGAAGCCTGTACATCCATTTTGAGCATGCTTTAAATTAATTTTTCAGAAGTCTGTTAATTATAATATAAAGCTATTAAACCGGATTCTAAATTAAAACACCGTATTATGAGATTAGAATATATAAACGCTCTTGCCCTCCCTCCTCATATAAATATTGAGAGGACTTCACTCTCTATTTTTCAGTGGGATAATTGAAGCGGCTAAAAAATAAAATTTTTGTTTATAAAAAGCAAGTCTTTTTTTTCAGAAAAGACATAATTTGTAATTTTATGCAAAATTCACCATTTCTAACACCAGATTAAAAAGTGACACAACTCAATCAAATATAAACCTATGGGAATAAATTAAATTTATAGGATTACAAATCATTACTCAAATATTTCTTGCTTTTTATTGAGATTATTTTTATTCTATTTTTGTAACCGTTCGCTCGTCCGGTCTACGCTCGATAGGGATTTATGCCAGCGTGTTTAGATCACTCAGTATATTCATGCTGAGCTTGATTTTGATATACGATATTTATCCCAAAGTAGGTAAAGGTGTTGAGCTAAATTAGTAAATTGGACACATGTCCTGTTCTGATTTCCCACTCAGGACATATCCAGAGCGATCTATAGTTGGAGATTCTACAAAAGAAAAGCGAGGAGTCCCTAACGAGTGGTAAAAAGGTTAGGCAGCTAAAAAGCTTAATTTTGTAAAGATTATTAAGGAGGGTTCTATGAGGTCAAAATTATTCGATAATTCTTTTAGAGGATCCTATCTTGGAATAATTTGCTTATCAATTATGATTATAAATTCAATTGGAATTGCAAAGGAAATTGGTGAAATTTCTGGTACTGTATTTAATGCTGAAACAGGAGAACCGCTAGAAAAAATAAATGTAAGTATTAAAGGTACTACTATGGGGGCGGCAACGAACAGCGATGGCAAGTACATCATTACCCGTGTCCCGACGGGGAGCTATACATTGGTTTTTTCTGCTGTTGGCTTTGTGAATTTAGAATTTACCAATGTAACTGTAACCGCAGGGGAGTCCACAACTTTAGATGCTTTCTTACTCGAAGAGGTAGTAGAACTTGGGGATGTGTTGGTTTACGGAGCGTCAAAACACCCAGAGCGAATAACCAAAGCACCATCCGCAATAAGTACCATTAGTGCCATAGAAGTTCGACGGGTTGCCAGTACTGGACAAGTACCTCGATTATTTGAGGCAGAGCCGGGCATTGACGTGGTGCAGAATGGCATAAATGACTATAACCTCAACGCCCGAGGGTTTAATAGCTCCCTAAACCGACGCGTTCTTGTGCTTTTGGATAACCGAGAAACTTCAATAGCATTTCTCGGGGCTCAAGAATGGAATAGTCTAAGCTTTCCTTTAGAAGATTTAGGTCGTTTGGAACTGGTCCGGGGACCGGGGTCAGCGCTTTACGGAGCCAATGCATATTCTGGGGTCATTAATATAACTACACCAGCCCCTAAAGATATTCTCGGAACGAAAGTCTCGATTTCCGGAGGTGAACTGAATAGCTTCAAAGGAGATGTACGACACGCGGGCTTTTCTGGGCCGTGGAGTTACAAGTTTAATATTGGTAGCACTCGAAACGATACCTGGAGTAAATCTCGTACCAACAAAGAGGATCTGGAATATGCGGGCTTGGATACCGAGGTGGTTACCCTCAACGATGAAGATCTTAGTACGAGTTATGGCTCAGCGCGAGTTGATTACGATTTTATAAATGGGGGTGTTTTTACCCTTGAAGGCGGCTTTGCGCAGGCACAAGATCAGGTCTATGTGACAGGTCTTGGAAGAGTTCAAGTAGATAAGGTTAATAAGCCGTGGGGCCGCGCCACTTATGCCTCAGACCGATTCTTTTTACAAGCAGATTATTCCGGAAGAAAAACCCAAGGGAACCAGCAAGTTTCACTGAATTCTGGTGCCGTATTTAAAGAAGATTCATATAATTTAAATTTTCAGTTCCAGCACAATTTGTCAGCTTTAGAAAAAAGAATTCGATTTTTCTGGGGCGCCTCTCAACGCTTTCAGCACGTAGATACCGATAAAACGTTAACACCAGATACATATCATGAGAATCAGACAGGATTGTTTGCACAATTAGAATTACAGCTTTCTGATAAAATAACCTTGGTTGGCGCAACACGCGTGGATCGAAGTACACTTCACGATACCCAGTTTTCCCCTAAAGCGGCTGTTGTTTTTTTGCCAAGGGCTAATCATTCATTTCGTGCAACATTTAATCGGGCTTTTCAAACCCCCAATTATTCTGAATTCTTTTTGCGAGCTCCAGCCGGTACACCTGTCCCTTTAGATTCTTTAGAATTGGGGCTTGAAGCGACTCTTGGTCAAGATTTGCCTCTTAATTTTGGTCCCACACCGGTTTTAGCACTGGGGAATGAAGATTTAAAGGTAGAAAAAATTTTCGGGTATGAATTTGGCTATAAGGGTATTTATTCTAAAAAATTTTCTGTAACGGCCAATATTTATTTTAACCGACTCAACAATTTCATTACCGATTTACTTCCTCGCGTTAATCCTACTTTTGCTCCTTATCAACTTCCTGGCGATATTCCTGAACCTATTAAGAGAATAATCAATAATACTCTTGAAAAGAAATTGGGAAATAATTTACTTGCGCTTTCTACTCTACCAGACGGTTCACTTGCTTTTGTGGTGTCTTATACCAATGCGGGAAAAGTGAACGAGTGGGGCTTCGAACTGGGACTTAATTATTATGTAACCAATGAAATCCTGTTAAGCGGTAACTGGACTTATTTTGATTTTGATGTTATAGACCAGGCCGTCGGTGATGTGCTGATTCCAAATACCCCTCAAAACAAATTCAATATTGGTCTATCATACAATGGCCCTCAAGGGCTCGATTTCGGAATTCGCATAAAATATATTCAAGGCTTTGATTGGGCCGCTGGGGTATTTCAAGGGAAAGTTCCAAAATATACATTAGTTAATTTAGCAGGCGGATACAAAATTAAATCGAATATACGTCTTGGCTTAGTAATCACCAATCTCTTGGCCAATGAGCATTACGAATTGTTTGGCGGTTCAGTCAATGGAAGACGTGCGCTCGGTTCTATTACGGTTGATTTTTAAAAACCTTACCGTGGTGAAGCCGCAAATTTCAGAATTGTAGGGATTTGCTTATTCATAAGTTTAGATAAAAAATAATGAAGTCATTAAGTCATAACGCTTCGCTGTCATTTATA